>DATHQY010000395.1:0-5920 GCA_035482215.1 Polyangiaceae bacterium
CCGCTTGTTCGTCAGCCTCCTCTCGCCGTGGCCTATAAGGACCGGTTCGCGGGCGAGATGCGCCCGGAACTTCTCGTGGCACAGCAACTGATCGTCGAGCTCAAGACCGTCAACCAACTTGCGCCGGTGCACCTCGCCCAAGCGCTTTCCTACCTCAAGGCGACCGGGCTTCCGCTTGCACTTGTTGTCAACTTCAACGTGCCCGTCCTGCCTCGGGGCGTTCGGCGAGTCGTCCTCTTCACCCTCCCGGTTTCTAATCCTGGCGTTCCTTGCGTCCTGGCGGTCTCCTCTGACGGCCCGGCTGGAGCCAGAGCTCACCCGAGAGGGGCCACTCAGGGCTCGTCCATCGCGGGCGTCCACCCCGCGTCGCGCTTCTGCGCCGAGGGATCGTAGAGGCGCGCCTCGTGCCATTTCACGCCGGGCGGGGAGGCGTCGAGCCAGTGGTAGCTCGCGTCGCGCACGTCGAGATGAACGAACTGCGTGCGCGGATGCGTGTAGATGCCGACGCCCACGCGAGGCAGGCGTCGCAAATAAGCAGCCAGGCGCGCGGCGGGAATGCCTTCCAGCTTGAAATCGAGGGCGTCTCCCGTTCCGTGCCGGCCGGCGTTGGGGCGGAAGCCCGAGACCATGAGGACGCGCGCGCCGCCGAAGTGGTACGCCGCCTTGACGACGAGTTGCTCGAGCCGCCGCGCGAGCGGGCGGGGTTCGTCGGCGCCCGCGGCGATTCGTTCGAAGTCTTCGCAGGCAGTCTCGTCGATGGAGCCGTCGCCGCCGTAGAGCCGCACGCGCGACCGGGCTTTCGTCGTGACGTTGGCGACGTCGAGCGGCGCCAGCGCCGTCGCCCATGGAGTGTGCGCCTGCTGGCGCGGGGGCCTCGGCCCTTCCGTGAGCGGGGTGTCGGTCGCAACGACGGCGGCCCGCGCCACGCGAAGCGGCGCGTCCTGCAGGGCGATCGCCAACGCGACGCTCACGAGCAAGTGCACGGGGATCGTCAAAATCTTCCCTTCAAGGCCACGCTCGCACCGCCGCGCTCGTGCGCGACGACGGGCTCGATGGGGATGCTCTCGCGCGAAGAGCCCGCGAAATACCAAGTGGTGAGCGCGGTGGTGAGGACCCCGAAGGCGATCGCGCTTCCCAGGGCCACGTCGTACGCCGTTCGTGTTTCGTCGAAGTTCTGCCGATCCGACGCGGAAATGGATCCGGTGTTCGCCTCTTCTTCCACGAAGCGCGAATGCAGAGAAAACGTGTGAACGCCGAGAGGGACCGTGACGGCGACGGCCACGGCCGCAAGCGCGCCGCTCGCCAGAAGGATCGGCGCCGAAACCGGATGCCGCACGCGTGTCTCGAGGAGCGGCGCCGGTGGTGCGACGGGAGCAAACGTCTCCGGCGCGGAAGACGCCGGGGCTTGCGCTTGCGCAGGGGTCGCGGGAGCGAGAGCGGCGGTCGTTTCGGACGCGGCCTCGTTCGGGGTCGGCGCGCCAGGAAGAGGGGCGACGTCGGAGCTCGCGTCCTCGTGCGCGGACGCTTTCGTCTCGACGAGTTCCGCGATGCGCGCGCGCGCGTCGCCCTCTTCTCGCGTGACGAGCGCGCTCACCGCTGCGCCGGACTCGCGGCGCATCCGGACTTCGTCGACGAAAGATTGCAGCCTCTCCGCGGCGAGCGTCGCGTCTCCGAGCTGCAGGTAGGCAACGCCCAGGTCGTACGCGACGCGGTAGCCTTCGCGCGGTCCGAGCGCGAGGTACACGGGCTCCCAATCGGCGATCGCGTTCGCCACGGCGCCCGCTCGGTACTCGCTCATTCCGAGTTGGAAACGCTCGCGGTAGGCGGAGAGGGGATCGCTCGTCGCTCTGGCTCTCGCCGGCGGTTCCGCCCACGTGTCGCCGGCCACGAGCAGGGCCGCGAGCGTGACGGCGACCTCAAAACGGCGTCGGATCCACATCGGGCATCTTCGCGGTTGGGGGCGTTGCAGGGGCTCTGGATGGAGGCGCGGCGCGCGGGCTTGCGGGGGTGGGGAGCTTGGCCGCCCTCGGTCGCACCGGGATCGTTGCGGGCGTGGCGACCGGAATCGTGCTCTCCGCGTCGAGCTTCGTGACGGGGACGATCGTCGGCGGCGCGGACGCTCCCGGCGACGGAGTCGTCACGTTCGCCGCAAAGGCCGAAGGCGCCGTCATGCTCGCGTGTTGGGCTGGGGCGGGAGGATGCGCGAGTCCGCGCAGAGCGAGAACCCCAACCACCGCCGCCGCTCCTGCGAGCGCGCCCGCTGCGGCGATCAAGGCGGACGTCGGCCGTGCCGGCGGCCCTCCGCGGCTTGCCGCGCCAAGAATCCGCAGGCGTCGCCTGGCGACGGTGACTTCGTTGATTCCCGCGTTGGGCGTCGATGCGACGGCGCATGGCTCGAGGGTTCGCTCGAGGGGTCCCCGCGCGGACGAGGCTCCGGACCGGGCCCGCGCAATCGCGCCGGCGAGAAGCGTCCGCCGCGCTTCGGCCTCGACGCGGAAGAGGCGATGCATCAGCGCCTTCACGGGCGCGGCCCCGGTCGGTTCACCCGTGCTCGCGACGAACGCACGAAGCTCGACCGCCACATCGCGCGCGCTCTCGGGCCGCAAGTCCCGATCCCGTGCGGTGAGTCGCGCGAACAACGCCGCGAGCGCAAGAGGGGCTCCGTCGACGGCCTGCCCGAGCGACGGTGGATCCTGGAGCGCAAGGCGACGCATGACCTCGAGGTCCGTTCCCGAACCCCACATTCGACGGCCTGCGAGGCATTCGAAGAGCACGGCACCGACGCTGAAAAGGTCGCTCCGCCGATCCAGCCCGTCTCCGAGGGCTTGCTCCGGGGACATGTACGCCATCTTGCCTTTGACCTCGCCGGTCCTCGTTTGCTGGCTCGCGGCTTCGAACTTGGCGACTCCGAAGTCGAGGACTTTGACGCTCCCCTCGAATCCAATCATGACGTTGTGCGGGCTCACGTCCCGGTGCACGACGTGGAGAGGCTCTCCGTTTTCGCCGAGAAGCTCGTGGGCGGCGTGCAGGCCGTCACAAACCTCGGCCAACAGGGTGGCCACGAGCGCCGGGGAAAGCGGGTACGCGCTCTCGCGCGCGGCGGCCAGCACCCTCGAGAGGCTCTCGCCCTCGACGTACTCCATCGACAGGAAGAGCTCGCCGTTGCTTTCGCCGAACGCGAAGGCGTGCACTACGTTGGGATGCGAGAGCATGGCGGCGAGCCGAGCCTCGCGCAGAAACATTTCGGCGCGCCGGGGATCGCGCGCGCTTTCGGGTAGCAGTCGCTTCAGGGCGACGACGCGCTGCGAGCCGTCCGGGCACCGATCCAGCGCCACTTCAACGCTTCCCATGCCGCCACGACCGATGCCGAACAGGCACTGGTAACGCTCATGGAAAACGGCATCCTCCGAGCGGTTGGCTATAACGTGAGAGGCGCCGGAAGAATCGGTCGGGCCCTCGGTCGATGCAGGGGTAGATCCGGCAGACGCTGCCATTCTTAAGTGTCCTGTCTGCATATGGTAGCCGCGAACTAAAGGGAGCGGTCGTGAGACGTGCAACGAGGTGGAGTTTGGTAGCCTGGCTGTACTGCTCTGCAGTCGGCGCCGGCGCGTCCACCACGGGGTGCGTGCCCGACCTGCCGCCGGACGGCGTGACGGGCACCGCTTCTGCTGCGATTTGCGGGGACGGGTACGTCGACCTTGCGGCCGGCGAACAATGCGACCCCGGCGCGAATCCCGGTTGGGGCGCGGGGAACGTTTGCAACTCCAAGTGCCAAGTCGAATGCGGCGACGGCGGCTTCCTCTGGCCGGTCAACAATCACTGCTACCAGGCGATGTCGAACGCAGCGGACCTCGATCCGGGCGCCGTGAGCCAGTGCAACAACGGCGGTCACGTGGTGACGTTCGGCAGCGAGGCGGAATTCGGCGCCGTCGCCTGGGCGAACGACATCGGCCCGTTCTGGGTCGGCCTGACGACGGCCGCCAGCCGGCCCTACGTTTCCGAAGAAAGCTTCGAACCCGGCTGGTCGGCGACGTGCCCCGGCTGTTACGCGTACACGCCCGATCCGACGGTGCCGCTCCGCCCGTGGGTCGGCGCTTGGGGGGACGCCGGGGAAGACGCGGCGGCGAGCTACGAACAGTGCGTCGCCGCCTATTCGTCCCCCGGGACGTACTGGTGCCAGTACCCGTGTTACGGCCTACCGAGCACGCGCGTCGTTTGCGAGCGCGAGCCGATCGGTGAGCAGTACACGCAATGCGACGCCGGCGTGTGCGTGAATCTGGTCGTGACGCAAGGGCGCAAGCACTACCTCTACATCGACACGCCGACGGCGCCCGAAGACGCCGAAGCGCAATGCACGCTCGGCGGGGGGATGCTCGTCGTCTTCGAATCGCCGGAAGAGCGCGAACAACTCTGGAAGCAACTGAGGATGCTGACGGAGCCCCCCGCGCGATTCTGGATCGGTCTCCACCAGGTGCAGAACCAAACCACCGGGATGCCAGAGTGGCTCTGGGACGATGGGACCTCCGCGGAGGGCTCCACGGCTCATCCCTCGGAATGGGGCGACAACGAGCCGTCGGAGCCGGGGGCGACGTCGCGCGCGTATGTCCGCCACATCCCCCAAGGAATCGACGACACGCTCGCGCGCAACGACGAGGCCGAGGACCTGCTGCCGTTCGTTTGCCAGTTTCCCGGCCCTGGCGTCGACACGCCGTCCGCGCTGGCCCCGTAGCGCGTGGGCCTCGCGGTGGGTACGCTCCGCGTCCCCATGGATATCCGCGCAGAAGGTCGGCTCGCATTTCCCCCCGAGCGAGTTTTCGTCGCCTATCGCGACGACATCCTCGAGCTTTTGCCGTACCTCGGCAACGTGCGCAACATCGTCGTGCGCTCGCGCAAGGTCGAAGGACCGATCGTCGAAATGGTCAACGACTGGACGGGCGGCGGCGACATCCCGGCCGCCTTGCGCGCCTTCCTCAGCGACTCGATGCTCTCGTGGACCGACTACGCGACCTGGAATCAGGACACGTTGCGATGCGATTGGCGCATCCAGACGGGCACCTTCAGCGAGGCCGTGCAGAGCGCGGGGCAAAATGCGTTCGAATCGGACGGTGCGGGCGGCTCGTATCTCCGCGTTCGCGGGGCGCTCGAGATCGACCCGAAGAAACTCCGCGGCATCCCGGGCTTTCTCGCCGGCAAGATCGCGCGCACGCTCGAGGGATTCCTCGTCGACAAGATTCAGGCGAACCTCGTCGATACGGTGACGAGCCTCGGCACGTATATGCAGAAGAAAGCGGCTACTTCGGCGGAGCGCCCGCTGGCTGAAGGTGCAGAGTCGTCGCGAACCTGATGTTCGACCCGGTGACGTGGCGCTCCGCGGAGAAGAAGTTCAGCGGATACGAGTCGCCGACCGTGAGCCCGAGTGAGTCGACCGCGACCATCGCCATCTCGGGCCCGTGAATGCCGCCGAGATTGATGACGCGTTTGCCATTGATGTAGACGAATACGTCGTCGTCGCCGGTGAACGTGAACGTCTCGCCGCCATTGTACGTGAACGTCGTGTCGATCTCGACGGTGAACGAGTAGTTGTGCATCGCGCCTGAATACGGCGGCTCCGCGTTCGTGGGCACTTGATCGCCGAATGCCGTCGCGTAGGGCGTCCCGTCGTCGATTGGAAAGAAGCCCAACGTTCCGGTGGCCTGTCCGTCCACGCCGTACGCGATGCCGCTCACCGCGCTGTCGTAGCTGTACGTCCCGGTCGACGCGTCGTACGTGAGCGGGAGCGGGACCGACTTGTTGATGTTGGTCCCGCTGACGTCGTTGTACCACTGGTTGAACGACGCCTGGCCGTGCGTCGTCAGCGTGGTCGAGCTCGCGCTCGCGTAAACGGGTTTGCCGTCGGAACCAAGGGTGTCGGTGGTGGTTG
>DATHQY010000396.1:0-10440 GCA_035482215.1 Polyangiaceae bacterium
CCGAAATCGGCGATGCTCCGTTGCGCTGTTTTTCCTCGGGGAGCCGTAGCGCTTTCGATTGTGGCGCCGTTTCGGCACGACGCTTTGGCGCCAGAGCGATTGGAACGCCAGATCAATGCGAGGCATCGCCGCCACCCGGGTGCCCGAGGCGGATCGCGGCCGGGACGATGACCAGCGCAGCGACGAGGCCGGCAAGGACCCCTATCGCGCCGACCGCCCCGAGATCGCGTAGCCCGTCGAACCGGCACGCCAGCAGCGCCGCGAACCCCGCGGCGGTCGTCAGCGCCGTCGCCGCAACGAGCGGCCCCTGCGTTTGCATCGCGACATCGATCGAGCGCTGCCGTACGGCGTGGAGAAGAAACATCGACTCGTCGATCGTCACGCCGAAGAGCACGGGTAACACGAGCGCGTCGTAGACGTGCCAGCGCACCGCGAGGAGGCGCATCGCGACCCCCACCGCGCCCATCTCGCAAGCGATCGTCGCCAGCGCGATCATCGTGTGCGCCGCGCTCCGCAGAGCGACCCGCATGGCCATCGCGACGACGACGAGCGCGACGCCGCCGACGATCAGGAGGTCACGGCCGAGCGCGTCGCGAAGCGCCGTGTCGATCGCGTCGAAGCTCGTGATCTTCGCCTCCGGGTCGGCGAGCGCGATCACCTCGCGCGCACGCAAGTCCGTGGCGCCCCCAGCGGGGCGCACATACGTCGCCACGAGCGTCTCGGCGCCGGGCCTCGCGCCCGGGCCTGTCCCCTCGCGCGCGACGTGCCGCGCGAAGAGCCATGCGCGCGCGTCTCCGTCGGCGACCGGGTCGGGCACGATGTCGTGCGAAGGATGCGCGAACGCATCGAGGGCCGGCGCGCAGGCCTCGCGATCGAAGCCCGCGTCGGCGAGCGCGTCTTCGAGAGCACGCCTTCGCGATGGCAGATCGAGCTCGTCGCGTTGGGCCATCCGCGCCTTCTGCGTCACTTCGCCGGGCGCGAAGGTCGTCAGCGAGTCGTAGCCTTCGATCGCGTGATCGTGCTCGAGCCGCTCGAGCGCTTCGGCGACGCGATCGGCGCGCGCCCGTGCTTCGCGCTCGCTCCGGTCGTGGCTCAGAACGATCCACTGCTGGCGCGGCCCGCCGAAGAGCACGCGAATGTGGTCTTCGACGGCGAGGGGCGCGAGCGCGCTCGGGCGGATGGCGACGAGCGCGTCGGCCGGCCGCGGCCAACCGACGACGGCGAGAAGCGCGAGGGGGAGCGCACACCCGGCGAGCGCGAGACGCGCCCTGTTCGGCGTCGCGGTGAGCCAAAGAATGCGATCGACGAAGGCCGACCGAGCCTCCGCCGGGGGCGCGCGGCGCTCGAGCCGCGCGCCGATCTCAGGCGTCACGAACAGAATCGCGACCGCCGTGAGCACCTCGCCGGCCCCGCAGAGGAGGCCGAGCTGCGCCAGCGCGCGAAGGCCGCTGAGCGCCAGCGCGCCGAACGCGATCCCCGCGACCAGCGCCGCTGTGAGCGTCGGGCGCCACGTCGCTTCGCGCGCCGCACGCGCGGCGTCCGCCCCGGCGAGCCCTGCGCGCCGCGCGTCGAGGAGCGCCGCGTAGACGTGCACGCCCGTGTCGACGCCGACGCCGACGACGACCGCGGCGAACGCGATGGCGACCGCCGATAGACCATACGGCAAGAGCGCGGCGAGGCCGGTCGTCCAGAGCGTGCCGAGGAGAAGGGGCGGGAGCACCGCGATGAGGGCACGGAGCCGCCGAAACGTGAGCACGAACGCGACCGACGCGAGCGCGAGCGACAGCGTGCCACTGACGGCGAAGTCGCGCTTGAGCAGATTCTCCATGCCGAGGGCGATCGCGTGCCCCCCCGCGAGCTCGGTCGTGACGCCGGGACGCGCCGCGGCCGCCATGGCGCGCTCCGCATCGGCCACGACGGCGTGCGCGTCCTCCGAGACGAACGCGCTGCCGCGCGGCTCGCCGATGACCAGTCGGGCGCGCCCCTCGTCGGCGACGAACGCGCCTCCGGGCGACGCGGCCACGCTCGGGGCGAGCTCCGCCTTCGATTCCCAAGGCACTTGCGAGAGGCGAAGCGGGTCGCGCGCGAGCCATGCTTGCAGCGCCTCGTCGTCCGCGGGCGCGAGGAGCAGCGCGCGCGTCTCCGAGAGCCGCGCGCGCATGCCGTCGGGCGTGAGGATCGCGGCGAGGCGCGCGCGCGCTTCCGGCCCGGCGAAGAGCCACGCGATCGTCGGATCGGGAGGCCCCGACGGAGACGGCGCGCGATCGATGACCCGCGCCATCGACGGCGCCGCACGGAGCTCGCGGGCGACCCCGGACGCGACTTCGGCGACCGTCGCCGGATCGGAGCCGCGCACGAGAACGACGGCGGGGTCGCGCCCGCCGAACGCGTGGGTCCAGCGGACGAGCGCCTGCGCGTCGCCCGAGTTCGGGAACAGGAGCGACATGTCGCTCGCGATCGTGAGCTTCGTCGCGGTCCAATAGCCCGTGACGATCGTCACGAAGACGATGCCGATCGTGACCCACACCGAACGAGAAAAGCGCGGCGAGCGAGCGCTGCGAGGGCGTCGGCCGGTCGTCATCGTTCCCTGGCCGCCTCTTTTTCTTTCTCTTCGGGCGGCCCTTCCGCGGATTCCTTCTGCACACGGACGCGGACGCGCGTGACGCGGCGGCGGCTGATGCCCGTGACTTCCGCGCTGACTCCACGCGCGAACTCCACCTTGTCGCCGGCGCGCGGAAGGCGCCCGAGGAGCTCGACGACGAAGGCCCCGACCGTTTCGCCCGCGTCGGCAGAGGGGACCGGAACGCCGATCGCGCGAAGCTCGTCCATCGCTGCGCGGCCGTCCACGTCCCATACTTCGTCGGGACCCGGCGCTCGGATCACCTTCTGCGGCTCCTCGTCGAACTCGTCACGGATTTCGCCGACGATCTCTTCGAGCAAGTCCTCCATGGTGACGAGACCGCTCGTGCCGCCGTACTCGTCGACCACGACCGCGATCGGCACCTGCTTGCGTTGCATTTCGCGGAGCAGATCGACTCCGTTCTGCACCTCGGGAACGAAGAGGACCTCCCGCCGCAGCGGCCACAAGTCGCTCAGCATGCGCGCGTCCGCGTGAAGCAAGAAGTCCTTTGCGTAGAGGTACCCGGAGACTTCGTCGACCGAGCGGCCATTCGTCAGGAGAACGCGCGAGTACTGATGCACGCGCAGGAAATCGTCGGCCGCGGAGCCGCTCGTCTGGATCGGGAGCGACACGATGTCGACGCGCGGCACCATCGAGTGGCGCGCCGCCCGCTGCGAGAACCGCATGACCCGCTCGACGAGCTCGGCGAGCGCCCGCCCGCGGGTGCCGCGGGTGGCGTTCGCCGCCAGGATCGCGAGGATCTCCTCTTCGCTGAATCGGCCCTCGACACTCCCGACGTCGGGCGACATCCCGACCGAGAGCAAAATGGAGCGCGAGGCCCGCTCGAGCAGCCACAGGACGGGGAGGAACGTGAGGTACACGAGGCGGAGGGGCAGCGCCGACGAGAGCGCCGTGGCCTCGGAGCGCTGGATGGCGATGAGCTTCGGTACGAGCTCGCCGAAAAGGACGTGCGCGAACGTGAGAATCCCGAAGGCCAGGACCTCGACGACGACGTGGACCGCGCCACTGGCCCGCGCCGCCCCGAGGAGCGACCAGGCGGCGCGATCGAGAAGCGCGGACACCGTCGGCTCGCCGATCCAGCCGAGGCCGAGGCTCGCCAGCGTGATGCCGAACTGGGTGACCGACAGATAGCGATCGAGCCGGCCGACGATCGTCTCGGCCAGGATCGCGCTGCGTTCCCCCTTTCGCGCACGCGAACGCAGCTGCGTCGCTCGCACTTTGACCAGCGCGAACTCCGCCGCGACGAAGAATCCATTGAGCGCGATGCAGAGCGCGGCGACGACCAGGCCCCACACGGAAAGCCAGTCCTACCATGAAGAAAGGCGCGCGCGGCAACGAACGCGCAGCCGCGCCGCGAACTTGGCCCGCGCACTCGGACTGCCGCAAATGTCGGCGGTGATGATCCGCTTCGCGATCCGGTTGATCCTCGCCCGCATCCCTGCCCGCATCCTCGCCCTCGCCCTCGCCTGCGCAGCCGCCGTCGCGGTCCTTTCGAGTGCACGGAGCGCGGCCGCGTTCGGTGGCACCGCCGATCGCCTCGGCCAGCAGGGCAATTTCGTCATCTCGAATCGAGCCAACCTGGGCTTCGACCAGGGGCTTTCGTACCGCGGAACGAGCATCTCGCTCGCGCCGGAGCTCGACTATTTCGTCATTCCGAATCTGTCGATCGGCGGGGCCGTGCTTTTCAACTGGGACTCGAACAACGGAACGAGCGGCGGCATCGTCCCGCAAGTGGCGTATCACCTTCCGCTCTCCGCGAGCTGGTCGTTCTGGCCCCGCCTCGCAGTGACCATCGCGTCAGGCAATCCCGGCGATCCCGCTCGCTTTTCGGTCGAAGTGTCGGCCCCGTTTCTGATTCACCCGGCGGAGCACTTCTTTTTCGGCTTCGGTCCGGCCTTCGCGACGGACCTCGCGGGCGCCAACAAGATCACGCACATCTACGGCTCGTTCTTGGTCGGCGGTTACTTCAATTCGTAGCCGTTGATGCGCACACGTTTCACGGGCGTCATCGTCCGGCAACGCGTGGAGGCTGAGTTCTTGCGCCCGAGCCCGCGACGGCGCACCCGCGCACCACGCCATGACGAAGCGATTCCCATTGACCAAACGCGGTTGGATCCCGTTCGCCCTCTTCGCGACGGCGGTTGCGGCCACGGCGTGCGGAAACGGAGACGACAACATGGCCCCCGTTCCGACGCTCGACGCGACCACCGGTGCCTTCGACGTCACCCCGTCGGCCGCGAGCATTCGCGTCGCCAACTGGGTGCCCGACCTCACGGCGCCGGCGATCGACGTGTGCTTGTCGCCGCGGGGCCTCGACCTCTTCCAGGGACCGGTTCTGGCGGGCGGCAATCTCGTGTTCGTGCCCGATGGCGGGCCGCCCGACGACGCGACAATCGAGGCCGTCTTTCCGAACGAGGATGACGCGGGAGCCAGTGGCGTCGCATTCGGGGAAATGTCGCCGTACGCGTCGATTCCGCCGGGCCCCTACGACGTGCGCTTCGTCGTGGCGAACGCGCCGGATTGCTCGCAGCCGATCGCGCCGGACCTCCTGAACGCCGGCGCCTTCGCGAGCGCGACCTTCACGACGGTCGCGACCTACGGAATGCAGACCGCCACCGACCCCTCGATCGGGGTGAGCTCGATGGCGATGGTCGATGATGCGGTGCTCACGGGCACGTCGAAGATCTCCCTCCGTTTCGTCAACGCGCTGGCCCAGTTGCCGTGGCCCGACGGGACGACCGTCGATGCACCGATCGTGGATTTCGGGACGGGCGAGGCGACGGACGGGGCGGCGGCGGTGACCTTCAAGCCGATTTACGTCGGCGTCCCGTACGGAGGCATCAGCGACAAGAGCGAGACACAGATTGCCACGCAATCGGCGACGGCATCCGTGGACGGCCACGGGTACGGGGCCATCGCTCCCCTCTTGGTGACGGGCCTCTCGGCGCACCGCAGCGGATCCCTCTTCGACATCGCCCAGACCGACCCGACGCTGATGGCGCTGTTCGTCGGCGGCGGGACCATCGCGACGGCGGTCCTCCTGCCCCAGGCGTGCGCGGAGAGCGATCCGGACGGCGGCTGCCCACTCCCCGCGCAAATTGCGGTTTACCTCGACAACGCGCCGGCCCTCGGGTCGCCGGTCACGCCGTGCCTGACTTGCGCGGACGGGAGCACGCCGTAGGCCCCTTTACGGGCACGCGGGCGGGTCCGCGGTGCGTGGATCGTGGGGAGCCGCGTCGAGAAGCGCCATGAGCTTCTCCACATTGGCAGGTTTCAGAATGTGTTCGTCGAAACCGGCTTCGCGGGCGCGTCGGAGGTCCTCCTCCTGGCCCCAACCGGTCATGGCCACGAGCTTCAGAGGACGGCCGCCGGAGTCCGCTCGCATCCTCCGGGCCGCGTCGTACCCATCGAGCAAGGGCATGCCGATGTCGAGCACGGCGAAATCCGGGCGGAAGGTGCGTGCCGTTTGCACGGCCTGCTCCCCGTCATGAGCGACGACGACCTCACACCCGAGCGCCGCGAAGAGCATGGCCATGAGTTCGGCCGAGTCGACGTTGTCGTCGGCGACGAGAACCCGCGGCGGAGGCCCTCCGAGACGTGACCTCTTCGGCACGCTTGCGGCGGGCTTTTCCGTGCCCGACGTCGCTGCGAGCGGCAATGACACCGTGAACTCGGCTCCGCGACCCGGGCCGTCGCTGTGCGCTGCGATCGTACCGCCGTGCATCTCCGCCAACCGCCGCGACAGCGAAAGGCCGATCCCCAGCCCCGGGGATCGATCACTCTTGGCGAACATCTCGAAGAGGCGGCCCGCCACGTCGGCGTCGAACCCCGTGCCTGTGTCGCGGACACGGACGAGCGCCTGTCCCCCATGCACTTCGGCGTGGAACGCGATCCGTCCCCCGCGCTCCGTGAAGCGGCTCGCGTTGTTGAGCAGGTTCGTGAATATTTGCCCGAGGCGCACCGGATCGCCGTCGAGCCACACCGCGCTCGTCGGCGGCGTCGCATGCAGCTCCTGGCCTGCGTTGCGGATCAACGGATGGCTCGCTTCGAGGGCGGTCGCCATGACGTCGGCGAGGTTCACGATCTCGCGCTGCAACACCAGGGTTCCGCGATTGATGCGGCTAGCGTCCATCAGGTCGTCCACGAGCCGGACGAGGCAGTTGAGCTGGCGCTCCATGACTTCGCACGCTCGCGCCGTGTCGCTCGGCTCCGCGACGCGCAACAAGGCGACGGCGGTACGAAGCGGCGCGAGGGGGTTTCGGATCTCGTGCGAGAGGGTGGCGATGAACTCGTCCTTGCGACGGGCCGCTTCGAGCACGTTCGCGCTTTCGATCGCCGTGCCCGCGAAGTTCGCGGCGCTGCGGACGAGAATACGGTCGGTGTCATCTTCGAAGGGCGTGCGGCGCGCCACTAGAAGAAGACCGCGTTCTCTTCCGACGGACAGTTCCACGTCGAGCCAGTGCAAAGGCACCGCACCGAACGCCATCGGCCCGCCGGACGTCCGGGCCGCCGACGTGGCGGCGTCGATCTCTCGCAGTTGCGTCTCGCTGGCATGCGCGCCGTACCAGGAGGCCGCTCGTCGCGGGCGCGGCTGGGGAACTTCGAGCAGGACAAGCTCACAGTCGAGCGCCGTCGGTAGAGCGTCGAGCAACAAGCCGAAGACCTCGTCCGACGAGCGCCCCACGCACGTGGACACGAGGGCATTGAGGGAAGCGAGATCCCGAATGCACCGTTGTAGGCGAAGCGTGTGATCGGCGCTTGGCAAGCCAGAGGCATCCACGGGCATGCGCGCGTCAGCTCGCCGTGCGCCGCGAGCGGAGCTCTCCGAGCAGCTCGTCGGCCGGCGTGTAGAACGGGTTCTCGTGCAGGACGCCGCCGACGACCGTGAGGGGATGGGCGCGCAGGAGGTCCATCAGCATCGCTCCGCCCAGGCGACGCACGTCGTACACGCAAACGGTAGGCGTCCTTCCGCGGTTCAGGAGTTCGTTGACCGTCGCCTCGTATTCGACGAGCTGCTCGATGCCGGGCGGATTCGAAAAGATCCAGCCCATCTGTCCGACGAGGCGCATCGGGGGGCGGCCGGTGGCGCCGTGCTGCCGAATCATGTCATCGAGCGCCACCATCATGCGCTCGGCGTCGAAGGAGCCGCCCTTCAAGTGTGCCTCGTTCCACGTCGTCACTTCGAGAATGTCTTCGCTCGGCGCCGACGTCCGGAGGCGCGCGTCGGTCTCCTCGCGCTTGCTCGGGTCGACGATGTAGACCGCCTTTTCGCCTCGGGTCATGCCCTCGACGAAAAATGGATCGATGACGTCGCGCTCTTCGTCCGGTCCCGAGACGAACGCGCATGCATGAAAGTGTGCGGCGAACTGAGCGTGCGCGAGCGACGGGCGGGTGGCCATGCCGGTCAGCCTAGGCCCGAACCTATCCGGCGCCAGAACGAAAGTGCATGAGAGCGCCTCCCACGTGACGGGCTCACGCGGTGGTCGAGTGCGAGACCCGCGATCGGAGCGATGCCTCCCCTTGAAGCGCCCCGCGACGCCTCAGACGATGATGCGTCCGCCGGAAATGTCCAGCGTGACGCCTGTGACCCACGAAGACGACTCGGATACGAGGTACAGCGTGGCCAGAGCGACATCTTCGGGCGTGCCGATCCGTCCAAGGGGGAAACCCGACGCGATCTCGCGAAGCTTGTCGGGGGGCACTTTCGCCAAGCGGTCGTTCATGATCGCCGAGGGCGCAACGCAATTCACCCGGACCCCCATGGGCGCGAACTCCTTGGCCAGATGGCCGGTCAGCATCACGATGCCGGCCTTCGACGCGGCGTAGGGCGGCGAGGCGAGCCCCGGCAGTCGGCCGGCGCTCGACGACATGGTGACAATCGCGCCGCCGCCTCGCCGCGACTCGACCATCGCCGGCGCGAACGCTTGAATCGTGAGGAACGTGGCCGTCAAGTTGGCGTCGACCGCCGATCGCCACTTTGCCTCGGACAGCTGGAGAAACGGCATCGGCTCCCCGCCGCCCCCCGCAAAGGCGACCAAGATGTCGAGATGGCCGAGCTCTCGATGAACGGCGTCGCGCGCCCGCGCGAGCTCCTCGCCATTCGTGCAGTCCGCAGGCGCTGCGACGGCTTGGCCGCCGGCATCGCGGATGCTCCGCACGACGCCCTCGATCGCGGCGGCGTCGCGCCCATTCACGGCGACGCGTACGCCATTCTCCGCGAGCATCCGGCACGTAGCTGCACCAATGCCTCGCGAGCCCCCGGTGACGACGGCCACCTTGCCCTTCAGGTCCGGATAGGACGGTCGCTTGCTGGGATCCATAGGTTCCTCTCTGCGGTGATGCGGGTGGAGGGCAGGCGTGCGCCAACGACGACCAGCCACGCGAGGCCCGTGAAGCGGGCGATCGGCAGCAGGTACATCGCAGGCGAGAACGCGATGGAGAGCGAGGAGAGTTCCGCGGCGCTCGCCACGAAGAGCCCCGCCCCCATCACCCATCTGGGCAGCTTGCGCGACAAGCCGCCCGTGACCGCGACCCCCGCGACCAGAAGTCCGAACGGAACGACGAATCCCGGTCCGCCGGTCGCCCACGACAGACAATGAAGTGCACGCGCCCCGGCCCCGAGATCCGGCTGTACGAGGGCCCATTGAACGAGCGCGGAGAGAGCCGCCATGGCCGACGCCAGCGACCCGCCCACGAGCGCGATGCAGGTTCCGGCAGCCTCGATGCCGAGAAAGCGCAGCCGGCTCGACGCCGTCGCCGCATAAATGGCCAGGGGGACCGAAGCGCCGAACTGGAGGAACGCCCCGAGACGAATCGCATCGCGGTTCGCCGCGAAGAACTCGTTCGTCGCCGCGATTGGTTCGAACGGCGACGGAAAGTGCCTGCCGCCCGTCATCGCGGCCACGACGGCGAGGCTACCGAGGAAGAGCCCTGCGGAGACGAAGGCCAGGAGGAGCAGCGACGGACCGCGATGGCGCGGCCCGCGCTCCCTGTCCGCGCCGTTGCCTGTCGGGCTTGAACTCATGAGCGCCTCCTCTTTCGACCCGCCGAACGGTCACGCGGTCCGATGCATCGTCGGGCAATATCGTTCTACATCAGAATGATTTTTTGTCTAATTGGTTCTGCGCGGTACAACCTCGACGATGGAGCGACACGGCACGAAGTCAGCGCATCCGCGCGGGGCCGCATTTTTGCTTGCGCAGGTCGGCGCGCGAGCCGCCGCATTGTTTGCGGCGCGCCTCCAAGAGCTCGATCTCGTCCCCGCGCACGCTGGAACGCTGCGCGCGATCGCCGGCAACGCCGGGATCAGCCAGCAAGCGCTCGCTTTCCTGCTGGGGATGGTGCCGAGCCGGCTCGTCCCTCTCCTCGACGAGCTCGAGAAGCGCGGGCTCGTCGAGCGGCGGGATCACCCCGAGGACCGGCGCGTCTACGCGATTCACCTGACCGAGAAAGGCTCGCGGGCGATGATGGAGATCGGCCGCGTGGCGCGTGCACACGACGACGCGGTTTGCGCGCCTCTCTCGGAGAAGGAGCGGGACCTTCTGCGGTCCATGCTGTCCCGGATCGCTGACGACCAAAAACTCACCCCCGGAGTGCACCCCGGGTTTGCGCACGTGGCCAGGGAACCTTCGGAGCCGGCTCGAGGGCAGCCCGTGGAAAAACCGCGGGACGGACGGCGGAAGGATGGGGCTCCGCGGAGAAGGCCCGCTCGACCGTAGCCTAGCCGCGTGACTGGCTCGTCTCTTGGGCAAGCACCATCAAGAAGCGGTCATAATCCACTGGCTTCCGAAGCGCAGCCC
>DATHQY010000397.1:0-22401 GCA_035482215.1 Polyangiaceae bacterium
CTTGCGGTCGGGCCGTTGCTCGACCCGAATCCGACCTTCATGGTGGTGCGCGACGATGCGCCGGTGCTCTACGTCGCCGACAACCAAGTCCCGCTCATTCACGTGATCGACGTGAGCAACCCTGCCGCGCCCGTCGAAGTCTCTTCGTATGTCGCGACGAGCCAGGTCCAGCCGACCCGCCTCGTGCAGGTGGGCGCTCTTGCGCTCAGCCCCCCGACCCACATGTTCGATCCGGTCACCGGCCGGGCGATTCGCTACCTCTATGCGATCGACACCAACGACGGCACGTTGATGGTGTTCGACGCGACGAACCCGATCCCGCCCCCGTTCACGCCCCCCCTCGAGCGGCCTCATTCGGAGTTGAATCCGTTCTCCGCCGTCGATCGGCTCTCGTTTTCTGCGCCGGTCGCTGCGGTGGCCTTCGTGCAGCACGACTGGCCGCTGTTCCCGCCGAACATTCCGAACACGATCGCGGGCTACACGGGCCTCATCTGCAACCCGAATCCGAATACCCGGACGGATACGACGGGCACCATCAGCTCGAACGACCCGTCGCGATTCGGAGCGTATTACGCGACCGATCAGGCGGGCGTCATCGAGCCGCAGGGAACCGGAACCGAGAGCTTTCCCGGACGGCTTCGAGGCACCTTCGGCTTCGTGACACTGTCGAACGGCAATCTCGTCGCGATCGACGTCGACGATTGGGATGCGCCCTGCCGAAGGCCCGACCCGATGGACCCCTTCCACCAGGTCGGTCTTCTCGCATTGCCCCAGCAGGACGCCACCGGTGATCCTTCCGACATCGACCCGTATCACGCTCCGAGCGCGCACGGCTCGAGCGTCGCCTACACCACGCAGGAGACGTTCTTCCCCGTATCGGCGCCGAACCGGATGCGGTCGAACTACCTCTTACGGAACGACCCGACGAGCGGCGACCACGAGCCGTACATGCCGGGCCCGCCGCAGCTTCTCAGCTCCGCGGGGGCGCCGGTCGCGGGTATCGGCCAGAGCCAGTCGATTCTGCTACCCACGGCGCTTCCGGCCGGCTGGGTCGATCCCGCGTACTACGCCACGCCGACGGACCCCAATGACAGCTACGGGAGCTTGTCGACGCCGCTCGGCAGCGCCGACGCGGAGGCGCTGTCGCTGGAAGCGGGATCGCCGCTCTTTCCAGCGGCGACCACGTCCGCCGCCGTGCGTATGTCGCTCGATGACCCGACGGCCCACGAGGATCAAGATTGGACCGTCACGTACGAGGGGGCGTTGCCGCAGGTCTCGCCGCTCGTCGTGAACATGGGGACGACCGACGGCTACCAGTCGATGGTCCTCACGGTCGGCGGCCCGGCGCCGGACGGGGGGCCAAGCAACGCGCAGTTCTGCGCGATGGGGATCGAGGACTGGTCCCAAGGGCAAATCCGTGCGAACGCAGCGCTCGCCGAGATGACGAGGCTCGGCTTGCCGATCCCGGTGGCCGTGCCGCCGGCGCCGCTGCCGCAGTGGACAGCCGACTATGTCGAGATCGTGGACGACCTCAAGACGCAGGACGATCCGTACTGGGCGGTCGGGGGGACGCCACCCGACGGAGGGCCGGGCGGCTACGCCTGCTGGGACGGGACGGGCCTGGAAGCGCCTGAGCAGGCGGCCGATCGCTACAACCTGTGCCAGCAGACATACGGCCCACTCGGCGAGAACGCCGATTCGTATCTCTCCCGCGATTTTCCGATCGCGGAGGCGTCCGACGGCTCGCTCGTCATCGGGCGCTTCGGGTATCCGGGCAATTCGCAGGGCGAGCAGACGAACAACCGCACGGTCGTCGGGCCCGATCCGAGCAACGTGCTCTTCTTGAAGGAGGCCGCGTGCTGCTTCCACGGCCAGGCCGGCGTGAAGATCCGCACCGGCGGCGAGTGGGTGACCCTCGGCCAGAACGGGCTCGGCCTGCTGCACCACGTGGTGCCAGATCCGTCGACCGGACGCTGCGTGCAGAGCACGGCTCCGCACGATCAGCTCTTGAACGCGCGCGCGTTCGAGGTCCCGTTCTTCGACGAAACCAACGGATGCGCGCCGCCTGCGACGACGCCGCCCTCGATCGAGCGCACGGACATCCTCGCGATGCGCAACCCGATGTTCTCGTACGTCATGTGGAGCGGGTGCACGCCGTTCGAGATGTTCCAGCACACGTCGACGGCGCGCGATTTGAACTGGCACTTCAGCTTGCGGGGCGGGTTCCAGCCCCTGACGATTCAGCTCGGCGGCGGGACGCTGCTACCAATCGTTCCGCAGGCGATGGCCTTTGCGCCGGCCTTCGAGCAGCTCGCCATCGTCGACGGCTCGTACCAGGGCCTGATTCTCATCGATCTCAGCTCGCTGACGTTCGCGCATACGCCCTACTTCTGAGCCGGCGCCGCGTTCCGCGCGGCCGGCCCTCTCGCGCACGGCGCGCGAGCCGCTTCACTCCGGTTACACTGGCGCTGCGATGTCCAAAGGCCACGCGTCGCAGACGCCCATGATGCGGCAGTACCTGACGGCGAAGGCCGCGCATCCGGACGCGCTCCTCCTGTTTCGCATGGGGGACTTCTACGAGCTCTTCAACGAGGACGCCGTCGTCGCGGCGCGCGCGCTCGACCTGACGCTCACGGCGCGCAACAAGGGCGCCGCGGACGAAGTGCCGATGGCGGGCGTGCCGCACCACGCCGCGAGCGCCTATGTGCAGAAGCTCCTCGAGCAGGGCTTCAAAGTCGCGATTTGCGAACAGATGGCGGACCCCTCGAAGGTGAAGGGGATCGTCCCGCGCGAAGTGGTTCGCGTCGTGTCGCCCGCGTTCGCGTATGACGACGCGGGGATCGACGCGAAGCAGAACCTCTACCTCGTCGCGGTCGAGCGCGGGAGCGCGGGGCCCGCGGCAGCGCCAGACGGCGCGTTCGGAATCGCGGCGCTCGACCTATCGACCGGAGAGCTACTCGCCTGCGAGGCAGAGGACGAGGCCACCGCCGTTGCCGAGGTCGTCCGGCTCGACCCGCGCGAAGTCCTCGTATCGCCGGGCGCGCAGGCGATCACCGCGCCGCTCGCGGCGCTGCGCATGCGCGCGGTCGTCCGCCGGGTCGATGAACCGCTCGATCAAGCCGAGGCCGACGGCGTCCTCGACGCGCAGCTCGGCGCGGGCGAAGCGCCGGCGGCGGGAGCGAGCGCCGTCGTCCGGCGCGCGGCGGCGCGGTGCCTCGCAACGGCGCGCACCTGCGAGGCGGGGCGGCCGCTGCCGGTGACGCGACTCGTGACCTACGCGCCGAGCGACACGCTCGTCCTCGACGAAGCCACGCAGGCGCACCTCGAGCTCGTGCGCTCCGCGGACGGGACGGAGCGGGGCTCCCTCCTCGCGGTCGTCGACGTCACGCAGACGGCGCCGGGCGCGCGCCTCTTGCGCCGGCGTCTTCTCGCGCCGCTGACCCACGTGCCCGAGATCCGCCGCCGGCAAGACGCGGTGGAGCTCTTCGTGCAGCAGCCCGGCCTCCGAAAGGAGGTCCGCGGCCACCTCGCCGAAGTCGGCGACGTCGAGCGCCTCGCGATCAAGCTCGCCCTCGATCGGGCCGGCCCGCGCGACCTCGCGGCGCTCCGCCGTTCGCTCTCGGCGCTGCCCGCGCTGGCGAATGCCATCGCGGATGGCCCCGATCCCTCCGCGCGCGAAGTGCTCGGCGCGCCGCTCGACACGTGCGACGAAGCGGCGGGTCTGCTCGGGCGCGCGGTGGCCGACGATCCCCCCGTTCGCGCCAGCGACGGCGGCGTGATCCGCGAGGGCTTCGACGCCGCGCTCGACGAGGCGCGCGATCTGATGCGCGGCGGCCAACGCCTCATCGTCGAGCTCGAGAGCCGCCTTCGCGAGTCGTCGTCGATCGGGAGCCTGAAGCTCCGGTACACGCGTGTCTTCGGCTGGTACATGGAGGTCACGAAGACGCACGTGGGCAAGGCTCCCGCGGCCTGGCGGCGTAAGCAGACGATCGCGACGGGCGAGCGCTTCACGTGCGACGAGCTCGACGAGCTGGCCGACAAGCTCGCGCACGCCGAAGAGCGCGCGTCGTCGCGCGAAGCCGAGCTTCTGGCGCAGTTGGTTCGCACGCTCGCGAGCCAGCGAGAACGGTTCCGTGGGCTCGCCTCGCGCCTTGCGGAGCTCGACGTGGCCAGCGCGCTGGCCGACGTCGCCCATCGGGGCGACTGGGTTCGGCCCACCGTCGACGACTCTCTCGAGCTCGCGCTCGAAGACGCGCGCCATCCCGTGGTGGAGCGCTTTCTCCCGCCCGGGCGCTTCGTCCCGAACGACGTGGCGCTCGACGCGCGCGGCCAGCCCTTCGAACGAAGCTCGGGCGCGGCCGCGCGCCTCCTCGTCGTGACGGGACCCAACATGGCCGGCAAGTCGACGCTCATGCGGCAGACCGCGCTCGCGGTGATCCTCGGCCAGATGGGCGCGTTCGTCCCGGCGCGGAGCGCGCGCATCGGCGTGGTCGACCGCGTCCTCACGCGCGTCGGCGCGAGCGACAACCTCACGCGCGGCGAGAGCACCTTCATGGTCGAAATGAAGGAGACCGCGAACGTCTTGCGCAAGGCCACGCGCCGGTCGCTCGTCGTGCTCGACGAAATCGGCCGCGGCACGAGCACCTACGACGGCCTCGCGATCGCGTGGGCCGTCGCCGAACACCTGCACGACACGATCGCCTGCCGGGCCATGTTCGCGACGCACTACCACGAGCTCACCGACCTCGCGACGACGCGCGAAGGCACCTGCGAGAACTGGAGCGTGAGCGCCCGTGAGCACCAGGGCGACATCGTCTTTCTCCACAAGCTCGTGCGGGGCGCAGCGTCGCGCAGCTACGGCGTCGCCTGCGCGCGGCTCGCAGGCGTGCCGGAGCTCGTCCTGTCGCGCGCGGCGGGCCTGCTCGCGGAGCTCGAAAGCGACGCGGTCCTCCCGAGCGGGGCCCGCGGCGCGACACCGCTTCGCGCCCGGTCGCGATCAGGCCGTCCTCAACTCGAGCTCTTCGCGGGCCGTACTATGGAGGAAGCGCCGCCTCACCCCGCGCTCGAACGCCTTCGCCACGTGGACGTCGACCGGCTGACTCCTCTCGATGCTTTGCAGCTCGTGGCGCTCCTCAAACAGATGACCACGACGCCGTGACGACCCAGCTCCCTTCGATCGCGCCCAAGTCGTCGCCGCCCCCCGCGTCCGCGCCTGCAGCGGGCGACGCCCCGACTCCAGCTCCGGCGACGGCCGGCGCCGCCGCGCCAGCTCGATCCGTCGCATTCCCGCTCGTCCCGTATGCCGCGGTGGCCGCGGCCGCGTGCTCGTGGGGGACGTGGTCGCTCCTCTTGCGGCGTGCCGAGTCGATGGGCCCCATGCCGGCGGCGCTCGAGTCGACCCTCCTGATGGTCGTCACGGGCGTCGTCTCGGGGGTCATGGCGACGCGTGACCGCAATCCCTGCAAGGCCGCGCTCGCCGAATGGGGCTGGCTCGCGTGGCTCGGCATCTCCGACGCGTTCAACGTCCTGCTCTTCTTTGCAGCCTACAAGTACACCATCTCCATCGCCGTCCTCGCGCATTACCTGACGCCCGTCTTCGTCGCGGTGGGGGCGCCGCTCGTGCTCGGGGAGAAACTCACGGCGCGCACCGCGCTCGCCGTCGCGGGTTCGCTCGCGGGCCTCGCGCTCATGCTCGCGCCGTCGGGCGTCTCCGCGACGCACGCCGTCTGGCTGAGCGCCGCGCTGGGCGCCGGCAGCGCCTTCTTCTATGCGTCGAACGTCCTCGCCAACAAGTTCATCGTCCGGTCGTTCTCGACGAGCGAGGCCGTTTTTTACCACACCCTCTTCGCCGCACCGATCCTCGCGGCGTTCGTGCCGGTCTCGGCGTGGCCCACGATCGAGCCGCGCGCGGCGGGTTTTCTCGCTCTCGTGTCGATCGGACCGGGGGCGACCGCCAGCCTCGTCTTTCTGTGGGGCCTGCGCCGCATGCCCGCGGCGCACGCGTCGACGCTGACGCTCCTCGAGCCGCTCGTCGCCGTGCTCGTCGCGTCGGCCGTGTTCGGCGAGGCGCTCGGCTGGCGCACGATGGCAGGCGGCGCGCTCATTCTCGGCGGCGCATTCGCGGTCATCACGCAAGGCGCGCGGCGCTCGCCGGCCCTGCCCAGCGGCAGCTAAGGCGGGCGATCGGCCGCCGCGCGGGCGAGCGGCGTCTGTTTCTCTTCGGTTCGAGGTTCGTTTCGGCGCCGCTCGCCTCGCAAAGCGAACGCGCGAGTTTCGCGCGCCACCGCCCGCTCGCGGCGCGCCGGCGGCGCCCCACCCGCAGTGCGGCGCATTGTTTCCGAACGCGGACCGTGGAGTAACGGAATCGCATATCACGAATACTCGTGTCGACGATTCGCGAGTAAGCGCGCCTGGTCGCAGCTTCGCGTTTGCCGCTGGCAATTCATTAAATCGATTTAATGGGTATCCGCGACATTGGACCGAAACACGCTCGGGGATAGATCCCGAATCGACGAACACGAACATTTAAAAGTATTTTTCGCGTCAGAGGGCTGCCGTTCCGCGCGCTGATTGAAGTGCATTCGGGGGAGCTGCGCCGACCTGCCGCCGCACACCGGCCGCACATGCTCACGCTCACCAGAAGAGGCCATCCATGAGTCCTGCATCCACGCAGAAGACGTTCACAACGCATTCCGTCGCACGGGGCTTGATCCTCGCCGGAACATTCCTGCTCCTTGCGTGCAGCAAGTCAGGGGGAGGGGACACGGCGTCCGCGGCTCCCGCCGACAAGGCGACCGCCGCGTCCATGGGTTCGCCCACGGTGACGGCGACGGAAGTCACCGTCGGGCAGCTCCACAGCGCCACGGGAACGATGGCCATCAGCGAAACCGGCTCGATCGAGGCCGAGCGCCTCGCCATCGACCAAATCAACGACGCGGGAGGCGTACTGGGGCGCAAGATCAAGATCATTCAAGAAGACGGCGCGAGCGATTGGCCCACATTTGCAGAAAAGGCGAAGCTGCTCCTCGAGCAGGACAAAGTCGTCTGCGTCTTCGGATGCTGGACGTCGGCCTCCCGGAAGGCGGTCTTGCCCGTGTTCGAAAAGGACAACGGATTGCTTTATTACCCGACCTTTTACGAGGGTCTCGAGCAATCGAAGAACGTCTTTTACACCGGGCAGGAAGCGACGCAGCAAATCCTCGCGGGGCTCGACTGGATCGCCAAGACGAAGAACGCCAAGACGTTCTACTTGATCGGTTCCGACTACATCTGGCCGCGCACGTCGAACAAGATCGCGCGCAAACACATCGAGAATGTCCTTCACGGGACCGTGGTCGGAGAGGAGTACTACCCCCTCGGGCACACTCAGTTCGGGTCGCTCATCAACAAGATCAAGGCCCAGAAACCCGACGTCGTGTATGCGATCGTCGTCGGCGGCAGCAACGTCTCCTTCTACAAGCAGCTGAAGGCCGCCGGCGTCACCGCCGAAAACCAGACCCTTCTCACGATCTCCGTCACCGAGGACGAGCTCCTCGGGATCGGCGGCGAGAACATGGTCGGCTTCTACGCGGCGATGAAGTACTTCCAGAGCCTCGACAACGACAACAACAAGAAGTTCGTCGCGGCGTTCAAGGCCAAATACGGCGACAAATCCGTCATCGGAGACGTCACGCAGGCAGCCTATCTGGGACCGTGGCTCTGGAAGGCGGCCGTCGAGAAAGCCAACAGCTTCGACGTCGACAAGGTCGTCGACGCGTCGCCGGGAATCGAGCTCACGACGGCGCCCGAGGGCTACGTCAAGATTCACCCGAATCACCATCTCTGGAGTCGCCTGCGCATCGGTCAGGCGCAGCTCGACGGGCAATACAAGGTGCTCTACGAGTCGGACCTCATCGAGCCCAATCCGTTTCCGAAGGGTTACCAATGAGCCGGGAGACGCTCGTTGCTCCTCTAACCCGTACGGAGTTCACTCCCCATGCACGTCTCGTTGGCAATCTGGGCAATGCAGGCCTTCACGGGCCTGAGCAACTTCTCCGTCCTGCTCCTGCTGGCGCTGGGGCTCGCCATCATCTTCGGGCAAATGGGCGTCATCAACATGGCTCACGGAGAGTTCCTCACCGTGGGTGCCTACACGACCTATGTCCTCTCGCAAGTCAGCGAGCGGTGGGCGCCTTGGCTCGAAAAGACGTACTTCCTCGTGGCGGTCGTCGTGGCGTTTTTTCTGGCCGGCGGACTGGGGCTTCTCGTCGAACACGTGCTGGTGCGAAGGCTCTATCGACGGCCCCTCGATACACTGCTCGCGACCTGGGGCCTCAGTCTCGTGATGCAGCAGGCGTTTCGGTCGACCTTCGGAGCCCGTGAGGTCAGCGCGACGCTCCCGGATTGGCTGATGGGGTCCCTCAAGCCGACCCCGTCCATCGACATCCCGATCAACGGGCTCGTCGTGCTCGGCCTGGCGATCGCTCTCACCGGAGGCGTCGCCTTCATCCTCCTCCGTACGCGCTTCGGCGTCGACGTGCGGGCCACCGTCCAGAACCGCGCGATGGCAAGCGCCGCGGGCATCAACACCGGCCGCGTTGACCGCCTCACCTTCGGGCTCGGATGCGGACTGGCCGGGATCGCCGGAGCGGCGTTCACCACGATTGGGTCGACGGGGCCGACGAGCGGGTCCAGCTACATCGTCGACGCGTTCCTGGTGGTCGTCTTCGGAGGCGCGCAGAGCCTCATCGGCACGATCGGATCCGCGTTCAGCATCGCGCAGCTCCAGGCGACGACGGAGTTCTTCATGACCGGATCCATGGCGAAAGTCCTGACGCTGTCGACCGTCATCCTCATCCTCATGATGCGGCCGCAAGGGTTGTTCGCATTGAAGGTGCGACGATGACGGCTTCAGTCACCCCCGCGCCCAAGCCGGCGGCGCGCCCGCCGATGCTAGCTCGCTTCACGACGCAGCTGACGGTCGACCGGCGGGCGCGCCAGAACGTCTACTTCGTCATCCTCGCCTTGGTCCTGCTCGTCGTCTTTCCTCTGTTCTTCGACATCTTCCGATTGAACCTCGTCGGCAAATACCTGACGTACGGATTCGTCGCCCTCGGCCTCGTCATGTGCTGGGGTCAGGCCGGGATCCTGAGCCTCGGGCAGGGCGTCTTTTTCGGTCTCGGCGGCTACTGCATGGCGATGTTTTTGAAGTTGGAGGCGTCCGACGTCAAGAGCACGTCGATTCAATCCACGCCCGGCATTCCCGATTTCATGGACTGGAATCAATTGACGTCGCTTCCGACGTTCTGGATTCCGTTCAAGAGCCTTTTCTGCACGCTCGTTGCGATACCGCTCGTTCCCGGTCTGCTCGCTCTCGTCCTCGGTCTCGCGATGTTCAAGCGCCGCGTGGGCGGTGTCTATTTCGCGATCATCACGCAGGCGGTTGCCGCGATCCTCTCGATCCTCATCATCGGCCAGCAGGGCTACACGGGCGGCGTCAACGGGATCACCGATCTGAAGACCCTGGAGGGTTGGGACATCCGGACGGATACGGCGAAGTACGTGCTCTACTTCGTGAACGTGGGGCTCCTGCTCGGCGCCGCCGCCGTCGCGTTCTCGATCGACCGCAGCAAGCTCGGGCGCATCCTGGTCGCAATTCGCGATCGGGAGGAGAGGGTACTGTTCACGGGGTACGACGTCGCCAGCATGAAGACGTTCGCCTTCGTGCTCGCCTCGGTCTACGCGGCGATCGGAGGCGCCATGTTCACGCTGCAAGTGGGCTTCATGTCGCCGTCGTTCGTCGGCATCGTCCCCTCGATCGAGATGGTCATCGCCGCGGCGGTGGGAGGTCGCACGTCGCTCTTCGGGGCGATCTACGGAACGCTCCTCGTCAACTTCGCGAAGACGTATTTCTCGGAGAGCTTCCCGGAGCTATGGCTGTTCGTCATCGGCTCGCTCTTCATGGGCGTCGTCCTCGTGCTGCCGAACGGGCTCGCGGGTGTCGATTTGCGCAAGGCCGTTCTGACGATGATCGTGCGGTTCTCGCGGCGCGGCACCTCCCGCCGGCGCAACGCGCCGCCCGCGCCCGTTGTGGTAGGGCCGGTGCCCGAAGCGCCGGACGGCCATGGATCGAAGGGCGCGGAGGCCCTCCACTCATGACGGAGGGGATTCGCACCGAGAGCATTCTCGAAATCGAGGGTGTCAGCGTCTCGTTCGACGGATTCAAGGCGCTCGACGACTTGAGTCTCAGCATCGAGAGGGACGAGATCCGCGCCGTCATCGGTCCGAACGGCGCTGGCAAGACGACGCTGCTCGACATCATCACCGGCCGGACGCCACCCACCTCGGGACGCGTACGCTTCAAAGAGATCGAGCTGACGGGCCTTCGCGAATACCAGATCGTCCGCAAGGGGATCGGGCGGAAATTTCAGACGCCTTCGGTTCACGAATCGCTGACCGTCTTCGAAAACCTGGAGATGTCGTATCCCGACGCGCGGACGTGGTGGTCCGCCTGGCGGTTCGGCCGCACCCGCGAGGTGATCGAGACCGTCGAGAACATCGCGGAGACGATCTACCTCAAGGACCGCCTGCACGACCGCGCCGAGGCGCTCGGGCACGGCCAGAAACAATGGCTCGAGATCGGAGCGCTCCTGATCCAGCGTCCGTCGCTTCTGCTCCTCGACGAGCCGGTGGCGGGCATGAGCGTCCGCGATCGCGAGAAGACCGCGGAGCTCCTCAACGCGCTCGGGAAGGGCCGCGCGGTGGTCGTCGTCGAGCACGATATGGAGTTCGTCAAGCAGATCGCCCATCAAGTGAGCGTCTTGCACCAGGGCCGCCTCCTCGCCGAAGGCCCGATGGAATCGATCCAGAAAGATCCGCGCGTCATCGAAGTCTACCTGGGCCACTGAGGACACATGAGCGCAGAACCCTTGCAGGTCGACTCCATCCGCGTGTGTTACGGCGAGAGCGAGGCCATCGGGAATCTCTCGTTCCGGGTGCAGCAGGGCGAAATTCTGGCGGTCATGGGTCTCAATGGCATGGGCAAGACGACGCTCATGAAGGCGCTCATCGGGCTTCTCTCCGTTCGCGCCGGCAGCATCAAAGTGACCGGGCGCGACGTCACCAGAGCCAAGCCGTTCGAACGCGTCGGCGCGGGGCTCGCCTACGTGCCGCAGGGCCGCCTTCTCTTCCCGACGCTCACGGTCGACGAGAACATCCAGACGGGCCTACCGCGCTCGAACCGGGAGGTGCCGGCCCAGCTCTACGAGTTCTTCCCCGCGATCGGGAAGATGCGGAACCGCCGTGCGGGCAATCTCTCGGGCGGGCAGCAGCAGCAAGTCGCGATCGCGCGCGCGCTCGCGAGCAACCCGCGCGTCCTCTTGCTCGACGAACCCACCGAGGGGCTCCAGCCGTCGATCATCAAAGAGCTCGCCGTGGAGCTGCGCCGGATCCGCGACGAGCGCGGCGTGACGGTCGTCGTCTCCGAGCAAGTGCTGAGCTTCGCGCTCGCGGCCGCCGACCGCGTCCTCGTGATGGCGCGCGGGGCGATCATCCACGAAGGCGCGCGCGGCGAATTGGACGAAACGGAGCTCGGACAACTCTTGGCTCTCTAGGCGTTACGACCCCTCACGGCAGGAAAGGCTCCCCGATGGACACTCTGATCAGCGTAGACGTCGATACTCCCGCGCCGAAGCAAGACGTCATTCACAACCGATGGCACCCCGACATCCCCATCGTCTCGTGGGTCAAGCCGGGCGACCAGTTTCGCGTCGAGTGCGTGGACTGGACCGGCGGCCAGATCAAAGACGACGACAGCGCGACGGACGTCAAGATCGTCGATCTCACCAAGGTTCATTACCTGAGCGGACCGATCGGCGTGCATGGCGCGGAGCCCGGTGACCTCCTCGTCGTCGATATTCTCGACCTCGGTGCGTTGAAGTCGTCGCAGTGGGGTTTCACCGGCATCTTCGCCAAGGAGAACGGCGGCGGATTTCTGACGGACCACTACCCGGACGCGCGCAAAGCGTGCTGGCAGTTCAGCGGCATTTACGCCAACTCGCGCCACATCCCCGGCGTCGAGTTCGCGGGCATCATGCACCCGGGCCTCATTGGATGCCTTCCGTCGAAAGAGCTGTTGGCGACGTGGAACACCCGCGAGAAGGCGCTCTTCGACACGAACCCAACGCGCGTGCCCCCCCTCGCCGCGTTGCCGTCCGCCGAGACGGCGCACATGGGGCGCATGAAGGGCGACGCCGCGAAAGATGCCGCACGTGAGGGCGCGCGCACCGTTCCGCCGCGCGAGCACGGCGGCAACTGCGACATCAAGAACCTCTCGCGAGGATCGACCGTCTACTTTCCCGTGTACGTGAAGGGCGGCGGCCTGTCGATGGGCGACATCCACTTCTCGCAGGGCGACGGCGAAATCACGTTCTGCGGCGCAATCGAGATGGCGGGTTACGTCGACATCCGGGTCAACGTCATCAAAGGCGGGATGGCGAAATATGGGATCAAGAATCCAGTCTTCAAGTCGAGCCCGATGGAGCCCAGGTATTCGTCCTATTTGATCTTCGAGGGCATTTCCGTCGACGAAGCAGGCAAGCAGCATTACCTCGACGTGCACGTGGCTTATCGGCAGGCGTGCCTCAACGCAATCAATTACCTCAAGAAGTTCGGGTTCACGGGCGCCCAGGCCTACGCGATCCTCGGGACGGCGCCCGTCGAGGGCCGCATCAGCGGGATCGTCGACATCCCGAATGCCTGCGCGACGCTCGCGATACCCACCGAGATTTTCTCGTTCCCCATCGCCCCGACGGCCGGGGCGCTTCCCACCGTGCCCGCGGGGATGGACCTCGCGGTCGTGAAGTGAGGCATGCCTCCATGCCCCTCTACGAATACGAGTGTAGCGAACACGGCGTGTTCGACGATCAGCGCCGCATGAGCGAATTCGCGGCGCCGTCGTCGTGCCCGGTATGCGCGCGGCCGGCGCCGCGTGTGTTGAGCGCCGCGCGCATTCGCGGGCTGCCTCGCGCGGAGCTCACCGCGCGAGACCGCAACGAGCGAAGCGCGCACGAGCCGCGGATCTTGGTGCGAGCCCGCGACGCGCCGCTGGCGCCACGGCAGCCGGGCCAGGCGTGCGAATCGCCCAGCCGTCCGTGGATGCTCGGGCATTGAGCTCGTTCGAAGGCATCGATCGGCTCAGAGAATCTCCCGCGGCGCGACGCACGCACGCACCGCGCATACTTTGAATTCGGGCATCCGGCTCGTGGGATCGAGCGCGGCCACGGTCAACAGATTCGCGGCTTGGCGGCCGCCCCAGTGGAACGGCGCGAAGAGTACGTCGGGCCGGATGTCCGTCGAAACGTGCACGGAAAACACCACTCGCCCGCGCCGGCTTTCGACGAGCAAGCCCTCGCCTTCCTGAACGCCGAGGCGCGCCGCGAGACGCGGATGGATCTGCACGCGAGGCCCGGGCTGCGCGTCGGCTAGCGCTTTCACGCGCCTCGTTTGCGCGCCCGAGTTGTAGTGTTCCTTGTAGCGGCCCGTCGTGAAGTAGAGCGGATACGTCGCATCGGGCAGGTCGGCCGCGGGACGGTACGTGACGGGGTAAAAGCGCGCCCTCCCGTCGGGATGGTAGAACCGATCGGCGAAGAGGCGCGGCGTGCCTCCATGCGACGGCGACGGGCACGGCCAGAAGATGCCGCGGCTGTCCTGGATTTTCTCGTACGTGATTCCACTGTAGTCGGCCTTGGCGCCCGCCGTCGCCGCGCAGAGCTCCTCGAAAACGTCGCGCGTCGATGCGTACCGAAACTTGCCGCCGACACCGAGGCGCGCGCCGAGTTCGCAGAGAACGTCGATATCGGTCTTGATCCCGGCGGGCGGCGAACGCACCGGTTTGCGCAAGAGCACGCGGCCCTCGAGGTTCGTCATGGTGCCCCCCTCTTCGGCCCACTGGCTGACGGGGAGAATGACGTCGGCCGTCTCGGTCGTGTCGTTCTCGAATGCGTCGCACACGACGAGGAGCTCGAGCTCGCGGAGCTTGCGCTTCACGTGGCCCGAGTTCGGTGACGCCACGGCGACGTTCGATCCCATGACGAAGAGGCCCCGAATCCCGCCTTCGGGACCGAGCGCGTCGAACATCTCGTAGGCACTCTTGCCTTTGCCGGGCAGCTCCGAGGGATCCACGTCCCAGATTCGTGCGATCGCCGCCCGGTGATCCGCGTCTTCGATCGACCGGTAGCCGGGGAGCTGATCGGCCTTCTGGCCGTGCTCGCGCCCGCCCTGGCCGTTGCCTTGCCCGGTCAGGCAGCCGTACCCGCTCGCCGGCTTGCCCACCTTGCCGACCGCCAGCATGAAGTTGATGAGCGCCAGTACGGTGTCCGTGCCCTTCGATTGCTGCTCGGCGCCACGCCCCGACAGGATCATGCTCCGATCGGCCTTGGCGAGCATCCGCGCGGCCTTCAGCTGATCGTCGATCGAAATCCCGGTGAGCCGCTCGACGTAGGCCGGATGCGTCGCGAGCGCCGCGCGGCGCGCGTCGTCGAATCCGTGGGTGCGCGACGCGACGTACTTCTCGTCGATCCAGTCTTCCGCGATCGCGTGATGCAAAAGGCCCACGGCGAGGGCGAGGTCGGTCCCCGGCGTGATCTGCAGGTGGAGCGCGGCCGCGCGCGCGGTGTCCGTGCGTCGCGGATCGACCACGATGAGCGACCCGCCGTTCTCGCGCTGCGCGGTGATCCACTGCATGATCGGCGGCATCGTGTCGGCGCAGTTGCTTCCCCAGAGCATCAGCGTGTCGGTCTCCGCGACGTCCGCCAACGGAAACGGCAGGCCGCGGTCGATCCCGAACGCGCGGTTCTGTCCGGCGGCGGCCGAGGCCATGCAGTAGCGCCCGTTGTAATCGATGTTCGGCGTGCGCAGCGCGACGCGCGCGAACTTGCCGAGGAGGTACGCCTTCTCGTTCGTCAGGGCTCCGCTTCCGAAGACGCCGACGGCACCGGCCCCGTGGTCGCGCTGCAACGCGAGCATCCTTTCGGCCACGAAGTCGAGCGCCGCGTCCCAGCTCACGGGTGCGAGCTGTCCGTCGCTCTTGCGCAGGAGCGCCGAACGCAGCCGCTTCGGGTGATCGAGCAGATCCGCTGCAGTGAACCCCTTGATGCACATCTGCCCGCGGTTCACCGGGAACGTCTCGTCGCCGCGAATGAGCCAGAGCGGCGGATCGCCCGCTTTGGCCTCCTCGCGCGCGACCGTAATACCGCACTGGAACGCGCAATACGGGCAGTGCGTGCGAACCGCTTCGCCGACCTGATCGACGGCCAATTCGGCGGAGGCCTGGGCCACCGCCGTCAGCTCGCGAGCGCCGCGAGCGCCGGGCCCGTCGCGCAGGGGCCGTCCCGCCCGCAGTCGGGGGCCGCCGCCGACGCGAGGTCCTCCACGGGCGGCAGCTCGACGAGCACGTCGTCCCCCTCGACGCGAACGGGGAAGGTCGCGATGTCGAGCGACTCACCCGAGAGGCACGCACCCGTCTCGAGGTCGAACGTCTTCTTGTGCAAGGGGCACGCAACCTTGGGCGTCCCCGCGGTGTCCCCGACGATTCCCCGCGCGAGCACCATTTCGCGCTGGTGCGGGCACATGTTCTGCGACGCGTACCACCGGCCCGTCGTCGCGAAGTGGAAGAGCGCGAGCTGCATCGAGCCGTAACGCACCGCGATGCCTCCGTCGTTCGGCACGTCGTGCACTTGCGCGAGCCGCACCCAGCGCCGGCGCAGGACCGGCAGTCTTCGGATAGCGGAGGGCGCCTCGACCGGCCGCGCCGACAGGTCCGGCTTGCGTTGGTTTCGTTCCAAGGCCCACCGGACGGTCTCGTCGCCCGCCGTGTCGTTCGCGAAGTGCCGGAACGTCGCGCGCTTCTTGGGATCGCGGACGACGTCCGTCCATTCGCACGCGAACGTGTCGACGAGGTGCTGCATGTCGCGCTCGAGATCCGCGGCAATCCCGAGCGAGTCTTCGAGAATGATCCGGCGGAGCGCTTCGATTCCGCCTTCCATCTTGTCGAGCCACACCGACGTGCGGGTCAGTCGATCCGCCGTCCGGATGTAGAACATGATGAACCGATCGAGGTAGCGAATCGCCCTGTCTTCGTCGACGTTGGCGACGAGGAGGTCCGCGTGCCGCGGGGACGCACCGCCGTTGCCGCACACGTAGATGTTCCAGCCTTTTTCGGTCGCGATGAGGCCGAAGTCTTTGCTCTGCGCCTCGGCGCACTCGCGCACGCAGCCGCTCACGGCGCTCTTCATCTTGTGCGGCGCGCGAACGCCCTTGTAGCGCTGCTCGATCCGTACGGCGAACGACGTCGAGTCCTGCACGCCGTAGCGGCACCACGTCGACCCGACGCAGCTCTTCACGGTACGAAGCGCTTTGCCGTACGCGTGCCCGCTCTCGAAGCCCGCAAGGACGAGCTCCTCCCAGATATCCGGCAGCTCCTCGACGCGCGCTCCGAACAAATCGATGCGCTGGCCGCCGGTGATCTTCGTGTACAGGCCGTATTTTTTCGCCACGAGGCCGATCGCGATGAGTTGATCGGGCGTGATCTCACCGGCCGGCACGCGCGGAACGACCGAGTAGGTGCCGTTCTTCTGGACGTTCGCGAGGAATCGGTCGTTCGTGTCCTGGAGCGTCCTGTGCGTTTCGTTCAGGATCGGTTCGTTGTGCGTGCTCGCGAGAATGCTCGCCACCGCGGGCTTGCAGATCTCGCAGCCGAGACCTTTGCCGTGGGACGCGAGGAGCTCCGCGAACGAGCGGATCCTGCGCGCCGCGACGATCTGGAAGAGCTCCTGGCGCGAGTACGCGAAGTGCTCGCACAGCACCGGTTTGACCGCGCGTCCGGCCTTCTTCAGCTCCGCCTGCAGGATATCGGCGACCATCGGCAGGCACCCGCCGCACCCGGTACCCGCGCGCGTGCACGCCTTCACTTTCGCCACCGATTCGAGGCCGTCCTCTTGGATCTTGAGCCGGATCGCCTTCGCCGAGACGTCGTTGCACGAACAGACCTGCGCTTCGTCGGGAAGAGCCCCCGGGCTCGCGCTCGTTCCGCCCAATCCGAGCTCGTCGAGCGCCTCGGACAGGACCGTCCCCGATCGCGTGAGGTGCAGCAACGACCCGTAGCTCGCCGCCTCTCCCACCAGGATGCCGCCGAGCAGCTGCCGCCCGTCTTCGCGCAATACGAGCTTCTTGTACGTGCCGCGAACCTGGTTCTCGCTGCAGATGACGCGGCTCGTCGCCGGGTCCTGGAACGGATCGCCGAACGTCGCCACGTCGGTGCCGAGAAGCTTCAGCTTCGCCGACGAGTCGGACCCGGTGAACGCCGCCGTACCGCCGGTGAGGTTCTTCGCGAGCGCGTCGGCCATTTCGTAGCCGGGGGCCACGAGGCCGTAGGTGGTGCCCCGGTGCGACGCGACTTCGCCGATCGCGAAGACCCGGCCGTCGTTCGTGCGGAGCTCGTCGTCCACGACGACGCCGCCGCGCGGGCCGACGCCGATGCCCGCCGCGCGCGCGAGCTCGTCGCGCGGGCGAATGCCCGCCGAGACGATCACCATGTCGGTGTCGATGGTCTCCCCATCGGAGAGCTCGATCCCGGTCACCGCCGCGTTGCCCGTCAGCTCGACGATGCGCTTGTCGCAGTGCACCTGGACGCCGAGCGCGCGGATCGTTCGCTCGAGCAGCGCCGCCGCGACGACGTCGAGTTGCCGCGGCATGAGGCGGGGGGCGACCTCGACGACATGCGTCTCGAGCCCTGCGTCGAGCACCGCGCGCGCGGCTTCCAGCCCGAGCAGGCCTCCGCCGACGACCGCGGCGCGCTTCGCCCGGCCTGCATACGCGAGGATCCCGTCGAGGTCTTCGATGGTGCGGTAGACGAAGACGCCTGCCTTGTCGACGCCGGGCATCGGCGGGACGAACGGAGCCGATCCCGTCGCAAGCACGAGCACGTCGTAGCCGATCACCGAACCGTCGCTGGCTTTCGCCTGGCAGGCCTGGCGATCGATCTCCGTGATACGGACGCCCGTGCGCAGATCGATCCCGCGCTCGGCGTACCACGCGTGCGTGCCGAGGAGCAGCGCGTCGGCCGAGCGGTCGACGAAGTAACTCGTGAGATGCACGCGGTCGTACGCCGGGCGCGGCTCTTCGCCGACGACGACGAGCCGGAAGGCCTTCTCGCGATCGTAGTCCGTCATCTTCTCGCAGAAGCGGTGGCTCACCATTCCGTTGCCGACGACGAGCACGCGCTGTTGGCTTGCGCGCCGCGCCGAGTGCGCACGGGACGCGGCGTCGCCGCGTTCGAGGTCCAGTCCTTCTTCTTGCGGCGTTTCCAGAGCCATCTTGCCTATCCCCTCAACCTGCGTGAACGACGGCGAGTTGCCGCGGAGAGTGTTTCGCGACGAGGCGCGCGATTTCGGTCCGGCACGACCCGCATCCGGTGCCGGCGCGGGTCGCCCCCGATACGGCTTCGACCGACGCCGCGCCGTTCGATACGGCCGTGCGGATCATCGAATCCGTGACCTTGTTGCAATTGCAGACGGTGCGGTCGGCGTCGTGGGCGCTCGCCGACGACAGCGCGCAGAGGGCTTCGAGCGGGTCGTCGGGGAGGGGATCGCCGCGGTCGAACGCCTGGATGAGCGCCGGCGCGGCGGCCGTGTCGCCGACGAGCATCGCGCCGACGAGCATGCCGTTCCGCACGATGAGCTTGCGGTAGGCGTTGCGCCGCTCTTCGATGACCTGGATGACCGCGTCGGTCTCGAGCTCCGGCTCCAGAACGCCCATCGACGCGACGTCGACCCCGGCCACTTTGAGGCGCGCGTAGAGGTTCGAGCCCCGGTAGCGCGCGGGGGGCGATGATCCACTGAGCACGTCGGCCAGCACCGCGACCTGATCCCAGACCGGCGAGACGATCCCGTACGTCTTGCCCGCGTGCTCGGCGCACTCGCCAACCGCGTAGACGCCGGGCGCTTCGGTCGCGAGCGCGTCGTTGACGACGATGCCGCGGTTGATCGGCAACCCGGAGGCTTTGGCGACGTCGATGCGCGGCCGGACGCCGCAGGCGAGGACGATCATGTCGGCGGGCAGCGCCTTGCCGTCGTCCATCACGACGCCTTCGACCCGGTTTTCGCCGAGGATCGCCTCGACGGTGCGGCCGGTGCGGACGAAGATCCCGAACCGCTCGATCTGCCGGCGCACCGTCTCGCCCCCCAGCGGGTCGAGCTGCGCATTCAGGACCGTCGGCGCGACGTGGACGATCGTCACGTGCAGACCGAGGTCCGAAAGCACCTTGGCCGCCTCGAGGCCGAGCAGGCCGCCGCCGAGGACCACGGCGCTGTCCCCGGGCTGCGCGAAAGACCGCATCTTGATGCAGTCCTCCATCGTCCGGTACACGAAGACGCCTTCGCGAAGGTCGCCCCTCTCCGTCGTCATCCCCCGGATGGGCGGGACGAGCGGTTGGCTCCCGGTGGCGATGACGGCCACGTCGTACCGGGTCGCGGCGCCCGCGTCGCTCTCGATCGATTTGCGCGACGGGTCGATCTTGCGGACCGTGGTGCCGTCGACGAGGCGAATGCCGTGCTTTTCGTACCAGGCCGGGGTCTTCGTGACGATGTTGTCGGGCTTGGCGCCCGCGAGCACTTTGCTGAGGAGGACGCGGTTGTAGGCGCCTCCCTTTTCTTCGCCGTAGACGGTGATGTCATAACGATCCTGCGCGCCTCGCCGAACGAGCTCGTCGAGGAGGCGGCACGTCGCCATCCCGTTTCCGATGACGGCGAGATTCTTGGTACGAGGCATCGGTTCCGTTCTGCTCCGTTACGACGCTCAGCTACTGCGCCGCGGCGTCGCGCGGCGATCGAGGTGCCGCATCAGGGCGGCGACGAGGGGCCCCATCTTCGGGTGGTCCGGCATCACGTCGACGCGAACGCCGTGGGACTGCAGGATCGCCTGGCAGGTGGGTCCGATCGCGGCCACCACCATGCGCCCGTTGAGCGCGCTCACCAGGTCCGCTTCGGCTCCGAGCTTCTGGGCGACCTGGAACAGGTGCCGGAATTGAATCTGGCAGGTCACCGCGAGCGCGTCGACGCTTCCTTCGATCACACTGCGCGTGAGCCGTTCGAGGCCGGTCGTGTCGTCCGGAAGCTGCCAGCGATAGAGCCACTGCTCGTCGAGGACCGCCTCGCGCGCGAGGAGCGTCTCGGCGAGGGCGTCGCTCCGCTCCCCGTAATGAAAGAGCAGGACACGCTGGCCCTTCAAGTCGATGCTCGCGAACGCGTCGATGACCTCGGCCGTGGTGAACGCCTCGCGCGCGATGAGCGTCGGCACGACGCCGAAGCCCCGAAGGGCGGCGGTCGGCTTCGGCCCGCGGCACACCGTCGTCACGCGGCGGAGGCCCGCCACGAGATCCGGGCGACGGCCGAGCTGCTCGGCGAGCTCGAAGAGGAGTGACACGGTCACCCCGGTCATGAACACCGCGACGTCGTACTCCCCCGCGGCGAGCGCCGTGACGAGCGCGCCGGCCTTCGCTGCGTCGAGCTCGTGGTGCTCGCGGAGCGCCGGTACGCACATCGGCTCGCCGCCGAACTTCTCGACGAGGCGAGCGAGTTCGCTGCTCATTCGTGCTTCGAGCAAAGCCACGCGCGGCATGGGGGTCGTCGCTACAGAATTCATCGGTGTAGGCGCTAGGAGCAAATTGGGCGCCAGCGGTGCGTTTCCGCACGCACGCGGCCCGTGCGTGCGCGATCCCGCGTGCGAATGGCCTCTTCGAGGGCGTCGAAACAATGTGGAAATGAGAAAGCAATCCTCCGTTGCCCCGAAATCGACGGAATGGTGGTCTCTTCGCCGACGAAATTGTCGGAACGCGCGGAAGAGGCCTTTTTTCGGTTAATCGCGTCCAATCCCGCTCCGTACGTTTCGGCGGTGTCTCGCGCACCGCGCTTTCCGTGCGAAAGCGGCGAACGCCCGGTGCGCTTCGCACGCTCCTGCCGAGCGCGATCACAGAATCGGTTTTGCACCGCGCGCCGCGCACGCAGCCCCGATGACGGCGCGGGTCATCACGCGCACGGCGAGCGGTGACGCGCTTCTTGCATTGGCGCCGTTTGTAGGGAGAAGGGCATGACCGACGAAAGCGAAGTCGCTCGCGAACGCAACCAACGAGAAGAGAAGTCCACCTGGATCAAGGAGTGGGATCCGGAGAACGCTTCGTTCTGGGCCAAGACGGGCAAGCGGATCGCGAGGCGCAATCTCGTGTGGTCCATCGTCGCCGAGAATCTCGGATTCTCGATTTGGCTGATATGGAGCGTCGTCGCCACGAAATTGCCGAAAGCCGGTTTTCACTATTCGACCGACCAGCTCTTCGATCTCGTCGCATACCCGGGCCTCGTGGGCGCGCTGATGCGTTTCCCGTATGCCTTCGCCGTTCCGAAGCTCGGCGGCCGCAACTGGACGATCGTCAGCGCGCTTCTCCTTTTCGTGCCGACCTCACTCCTCGCGTACCTCGTGACGCAGCCCGACACGCCCTTCTGGCTGATGGCCATCGCTGCGGCGACGGCCGGGCTCGGGGGCGGCAACTTCGCTTCGAGCATGGCCAACATCTCGTTCTTCTATCCAGATCGCGAGAAAGGGTTCGCCCTCGGCCTCAACGCGGCCGGCGGCAATATCGGCGTCAGCACGGTTCAACTGCTCGTGCCGCTCATCGTGGGGTGGGGATGGGTCAACGCGGGGCTGCTCGAGCCGGTGAACGGGCTCTATCTGTCGAACGCCGGAATCATGTGGATGCCGTTCGTCGCGCTCGCTGTCTTCGGCGCGGGCCGTTACATGAACAACCTTTCGTCGGCGCGCGCGAGCCTGCGTGACCAGCTCGTCGTCGCCCGCCGCAAGCACACCTGGATCATGGCCTGGCTTTACATCGGTACGTTCGGTTCCTTCATCGGGTATTCGGCGGCGTTCCCGCTCTTGCTGAAGACGCAATTCCCCGACGTGACGATGAGCCTCGCGTTCCTGGGACCCCTCGTCGGCTCGATTGCGCGGCCCTACGGCGGCAAGCTCGCCGACAAGCTGGGCGGCACGCGCCTCACCTTCGCGATGTTCCTGGCGATGGCCGCCTTCACGCTGCTCGCCATCTACTTCGTCGACGACAAGAACTTCGGCGGCTTTCTCCTGACGTTCTTGTGCCTCTTCGTGGCAAGTGGCATCGGCAACGGGTCGACATTCCGGATGATCCCGGTCATCTTCCGGAACGAGAAGCTGCGTGAGCTCGCCCCGCGCGACGCGGTTGCGCGGCAAGCAGCCATCGACGCGGCTCGCATCGAGAGCGCGACGGTGCTCGGCTTCGTCTCGGCGATCGGCGCTTGCGGGGGCTATCTGATCCCCCGCGCCTTCGGCGCGTCGATCAAG
>DATHQY010000398.1:0-8122 GCA_035482215.1 Polyangiaceae bacterium
GTTGCATGTTGTGCTGCTGGCGCGCACGACCCGCAGCGTGTCGCTCACCGATGCCGGCCGGAGGCTCGTCGACGGCGCCGGACCGTCGATGGGACAAGTCGTGACGGCACTCGCCGAGGTCGCCGCGAAGCCGGGGGAAACGGTGGGTCGCTTGCGGCTCTCGGTCCCGCGGGCGGCCTTGTCGTTCGTGATCGATCCGGTGCTCCCTGTGTTTCGCGAACGTCACCCGCGGGTCGAGGTCGAGGTCGTCGTCGAAGAGCGCTTCGTGAACATCGTCGCAGAGGGGTACGACGCCGGCGTGCGGCTCAGCGAGGCGATCGAGCGCGACATGGTGCAGGTGCGCCTCACGGATTCGTTTCGCTTCGTCGTGGTCGCGGCGCCCGCGTACCTCGCGCGCCACGGTGCGCCCGAACGCCCCGAGGACCTGTTGCGGCACGAGTGCCTCACGTTCCGCTCGCAGACGACGGGAGCGCTCTACGCCTGGGAGCTCGAGCGGGGTCGGCGCAACTGGCGCGTCCCCGTTCGTGGCGGCGTTGTCACCAGTGACGCCCGCCTCAGTGCGTCGCTCGCGGAGCGCGGCCTTGGCCTCGCTTACGCGCTCGAGCCGATGGTCCTCGAGGCGCTACGCAAGGGACGATTGCAGGTGGTGTTGGAGCGGTACGCGCCTACGGTGCCGGGCTTCTTTCTCTATTTCCCCAGCGTCGCCCGGCGGTCGGCGCCGTTGCGCCTCTTCGTCGAAGCCGCCAAAGAGCTGGCAGTGCGTGCGGCGCGTTGACGTGACTCAGTCGATGCAGCAGATCTCGTCCGCGTACGCGCACCCGTCGCCCTGCACAATGCTGCTGCACGTGGTGTTTGCCGAATACGCGCACATGCCACCGGAGTTCGCGCACGCGGGCAGCGTATCGGCGGAAGGAGGCCCGCAAAAGGATCCCTCGCACTGGCCGCCGCGGCACACGGCAACGCCTGCGCACGGACAGCCGCAAACCTGACCCGGAGGCTTACTTGCGAAGGCCGATGCGAATGCCGTCGCGTACCTCGGCATGGCGCTCTCGTTGATTGCCTCCAAAGGGCAGAAGTCGCATGCCGAGGCCGGGCACTCGGGCACCTCGCCCACGGCGACGCAATCCGTGTCGACGGCGCAGGACTGGTCGTAATCCGAGACGACCACGGTCGCGCAGGCCGCCGAATCTCCGCTCGCACCGGTCTTCGAACCCGCCGTACCGGCATCGGAGCCCCCGGAAGCGATGCCACCGCACGCGGCCGTTGCCGCGGATGCCAGTGCGAGCGCAACGATCGCTCCCGCTCCGGCGAGCGTGCTGTCGCGCGAGAATCGGTGCGCCATTCCCCCATCCTCCTCCGAGAAGCCGATCCCGCCAAGCCGCCGCCGACCGGAGCCTGCCGTAGCGGTATAGTCTCATCGACGTGGAACGGAAAGGCGGATCACCAAGTCATGAAAGCAGCAGTGTTGGTGGGATTCGGGGGCGTCGATCAGCTGGAGCTTCGCGACGTTCCAGAGCCGAAGACGGGCGTTGGCCAGGTCAAAGTCCGGGTGATCGCGACGAGTGTCAACCCGATCGACTGGAAACTACGCGAGGGCGTCAAGCGACCCGGTTTGTCGCTGGAGCTGCCTGCGATTCTCGGTCGCGATGCGGCGGGCGAGGTCGTCGAGGTCGGCTCGGGCGTGACGCGATGGCGTCTTGGAGCGCGGGTCGCGGGACTTGTCTTCGGGGCGTACGCCGAGCGTGTCGTCGCGAACGACGAGGCGTGGGCCGAGGTGCCCGAGGGATTGCGTCTGCTCGACGCCGCGGCGATTCCGCTCGTGGCTCTCACGGGATCGCAGCTCGTCGAGGAGAGCCTGAATCCCCGACCTCACGAGACCATCCTCGTGACCGGCGCGCTCGGCAGCGTCGGGCGGGCGGCCGTCTTCGCGGCGAAGGGCCGCAACGTCAAAGTGTGGGCCGGCGTTCGGGCGAGCCAGAGGGGCGCGGCCGAGGCTCTCGGACTCGACGGCGCCGTCGCGCTGGAGGACGACGCCGACTGCCGACGATTGCCGACGCTCGATGGAATCGCCGACACTGTCGGGGCATCGGTCACGGAGAAGCTCTTCGATCGCGTGCGTCGGGGTGGCGTCATTTCGTCCGTCGCGAGCGATCCGAAGGGCGCACAGGAACGTGGGATCGAAGTCCGCCATCATTCGGCGCATCCTGATCCTTCGCGGCTTGCCGCGTTGGTCCGCGCCGTCGCCGAGGGCGCCCTCGTCATCCCCATCGCGAAGCAATTCGCCCTCGCGCAGATCCGCGAGGCGCAGCAGTTTGCGCAGCAAGGCGCGGGCGGGAAAGTCGTGGTCCGCGTGTCGGAGGCCGAGACGCCGGGTTGAGGTTCGAGGCGTATTTCGGTCGCCTACGCGTGCGGCGATCCGGTACTGTTCGAGGCCTCGATTGGGGCTCGCCGCCGGGATGGAACCCGGCGGCCTGCGGGGAAGGACGAAGCATGGATTCCAAGTGGATCATGGCAGCCGTCGTATCAAGTCTCCTGTCATTCGCCGGCTGCGGCGGTTCCGGCGACAACAACGGAGAGTCTGCGGGTGGATGCACCATCAGCGAGAGCGGCATTCCCGAAGTCTGCTTGGAGTGGACCAACCTGCCGGTGAGCATCTCGGGAAGCTACTGTCCGAGTGAGAGTGCCGGCGACGAGACGGTCAGCGCGGTCTCCTCGTGCCCGACCGCGGATGCCGTCGGAACGTGCACCATCAACGAGACCGTCGGCTCGACGACGTACTCGTTCTACGAGACCTTCTACAGTGGCGCCGGTGGCGACTGCAGCAGTGTGAAGGAGGCGTGCCTCGGGACGGCAGTCAGCTCCGGCGGTGCGAGCATCACGACTACGTTCTCGGGTGGCTGCTGAGAAGCGGGCCGCGCGCGTGACGGGTCCGGCAACGACGACCCAATGATGGCGTAGAGCATCCGGGGACGTCCCTGTGCCTGTCGAGGGTCTTCGCATGCGCGCAGCGAGCACGTACACTCTGGCATCGTGCGCCCTCGCCGTTCTGGTGGGTTGCGCCGACGAGGAGGCTGCATCCCCGGCGAATGCGAGGGACGTGGCGGCCGCGATGGCGACGACCGGGGACGCTTGCTCCGGCGATCCGGATTCGGATGCGGCCCGCAGGCCTACGGGCCCAATTCCCCGAACGTCTCTTACGTAGGCGTTCGGCGTCGTGACGGCGCGTTTGCTCGACGCGGAGATCTACCCGCTCCTCTACCCGGAGACGACGACCAATCCGACGCTCTGGCCCGTCGCCCAGTGGGCGGCTTCGGATGGCGAACCGGTGGCTGCGTTGCCCGACGTCGTCGTGATCGAGCTGGGGGCAACGATCTGTCGCTGGGGACCGCCGATGGCGGACAGCGGCCCGCGATGGCGATCGGGAGCCCGTCGGACGGGACGGACGCCGGACCGAGCCTCGTCGGTGGCTTCGTTGCGTTCATCGATCAGCTCACCGTGGACTTTCCGTCAGTCACATTCGTTCTCGTCGCCAACGCGCCGGAGGTGCAAGAAGCCATCGACGCGGTGGTTGGTTACTACGCAGACGCCGCCGCCGGAGGAGCGCCGCGGGTCTACGGGTACGCGGACGGGTTGCCGTTCCCGGGCGGCGGCTGCGACGGGCATCCGAACGTGCAACAGCAAATGGACGTCGGTCAACGGATGGCCGCGTACCTCAAGCAAGTGATGAGCTGGTAGTTGCGCGCGGAGCGAATAGGCTCGCAGCCGAAGCCAACGAGGAGAACCCATGACGGACATCGAAGCCTCGCGCCGCACGCTGGTCGCCCGCATTCTCGAAGGCGCAGGGAGGGCCGCGGCGGGGCTCCGGCGGGCCGCGTTCGACGGGGGGGACGTCGCCGAACCGCTGCGGCCGCTCCTCGCAAAGGTGAGCACGAGAGCGCACGAAGTCGGCGATGACGACGTCGCGCGGGCGCGCGCCTCCGGAATGAGCGAGGACGAGATTTTCGAAGTCGTCGTCTGCGCCGCCGTCGGCCGAGCGACGCGGCGTCACGAGGCCGCGCTCGCCGCGCTCCGCGCTTGCACGAAAGTGGAATGAACATGCGCCTCTCCATTCTCGATAGAGGGCACGCGTTCGGCACGAAGGTGCTCTTCGCGTTCATCCGTACCGTCTCGCGGCAGCCGACACCGGAGGCCCTCAAGCTGATTGCATACCGCCCCGCGTTCTTCGGCGCGCAAATGAAGACCGTGACGCACGAGGCGATGCGGGGTCCGTCGGCGTGGAGCGTCGGCGACCGCGAGCTCATGGCCGCCTTCGTGTCGAAAGTGAACGAGTGCGAGTACTGCATCAAGGCGCACTCCGCGGTCGCCGCGCGGGCGTACGGCGACGAAGCCAAAGTCGCTGCGGCGCTTGCGGATCTCGACCACGCGCCGATCGCCGCGCCGCTCCGGGCCACGTTGCACATGCTCGCGAAGCTGCTGCGCGAAGGTTCGGTACCGGTCGACGACATGCGTGCGCTTTTGGGCGCCGGCGTTTCGCGCGCGCAGATCGAGGACGCGCTCGCGGTGGCGTTCGCGTTCGACGTGACGAATACGCTGGCTTGCGCGTTCGGATTCACCGTACCGGGCCCCAAGGCGTTCGAGGCCGGCGCGGCATTCCTCCTCTCACGCGGTTACCGCTGAACGTGGGCTAGGTCCTCTCTCGCGTTCTTCACGAACATCCGGTAGCCGCCGGCGTCGAGCACTGTCGTCGCGGTCTCGACGCTCTCGACGTCGAGCTCAAGCCACACCTGCCGCGCGGGAATCTCGTGGGGCCACGGCTCCCGCGTCATGCGAGCCCGGGCGTTATGGGATGTTGAAACTGAAAACCCCGATCCCTTGCATGGTTCGCGCGGCGGTTCTTTCCGAGCACTGCTAGGGTCGAGTCACCATGCGAAGAGAGGGCGCGCTCTCGTGCGTCGTCGCGTCGTGCGCCGCCGTCGCGTCGTTCTCCGTGGCATCGCGGGCGCGCGCCGGCGATCCGTTCGAGATTCAGGTCTACGACGGGACCGCGAACGCGCCCGGGGCTCCGGGCATCGAGCTTCATCTGAACGACTGGGCCAGCGGCTATCGCTCCGCGGTCCCACCGGAAGCGCCGCTCCATGGCCAGTTCCACACCACGCTGGAGCCGTCGCTGGGGCTCTTTCCGTTCTGGGAGATCGGTGCCTATCTACAGGCCGCGGTGCGCACGAGCGATGGGGTGGCCGGATGGGCCGGCACCAAGCTCCGGTCGAAGTTCGTGACGCCGCCGTCGTTCGATCGGCACTGGCGATTCGGAGTCAATTTCGAAGTGTCGTATCTGCCTCCGGTCTACGATCACGATCGCTGGGGGAGCGAGATTCGACCGATCGCCGCGTGGCATGACGACCACTGGCTGTTCGTTGTGAATCCGATCCTCGATCAGGCGTTTGCCGGGTCCGACGCGGGCGAAGGCCCCGTGTTCGAGCCGGCGGCCAAGGTGGCGCGAACCGTCGGACCCGTGGCGCTCGGCTTCGAATACTACGCGACACTCGGGCCCCTGTCCGCGCCGCTCCCGTGGCGCGAGCAGGAGCACCAGATCTTCGAGGTCGTCGACCTGGTCTCGATCGACCGGCTCGAGCTCAACTTCGGCGTGGGCGAGGGGCTCACGCCGTCGAGCGCCGGCATCGTGATCAAGGCCATCCTGGGTTATGAGTTCTCGCCGGTGCTGGCTCGGCGATGAAAGGTAACGGTTCGATGCTGCATCGAGTGATCGCGACCCGGGCGCCCCGAAGTGGCACATGGCTCGCCGCGATCCTGCCGCTCGCGGTCATCGCATCCGGTTGTGGAACGACGGCGGGCGGGAGCACGGGCATGGCGTCCGGCGACACGGCGGGGAGCACCGGATCCTCGAGCACGGGGTCGACGGGGACCGGATCGGGATCGACAGCCGGGGCAAGCAGCACGGGGTCCACGGGATCGTCGAGCGGATCGCCCGCCGACGCCGCGGCGACGGACGCCACGGGTCCGAGCTGCGAGGTCGCGGGCAACGCGTGTTGTCCGGGCGGCGCACTCGGCGGAGTGGGCACCACCGCTGTGGCTCCCTACTGCGTCGGTTCGCTCCAGTGCTGCATGGGGTCCATGACCTGCGCGGTGAGTTGCTCCACGGCCGACGCTTCGATGGATTCGTCGGTGAGCGTCCCCGGTGCGTGCGGCGCCAAGGACGACGCCGGCGTGGCCCACTCCGGGATTTGCCCCGCAGGGCAGTTCTGCTGCGATCAGGGTCACACCGGCGTCCCGCCGTCGTACGGCTGCCGAGAGGCGGACGCGGCCTGCGTTCCGCTGCCGTAATCGGAATCCGAGCCCCTGGCGATCGCCTACTTGAAGCTGCCGGGATTCGCCAAGTACGGCTGGACGACCTGGCCCCACGAGCTCGCGGTGACCGGGCTCACGGCGTTGCCGGAGTTGGTGTTGAGCAGGTCCGGCGCGCAATCGTTCAGCGGATCGAAATCCCAGGCGAGGGACGGGATCTGCATGTCCTCCAGGTCTTTGAAGAAACTCGCCGCGGACGTGTTGCCGCTCGAACCGAAATCGCCGTATTCGCCGATGACCATCGGAAACGTAGGCGCATAGGAAGAGTAATAACTCGGGCCGCCGCTCCCGAGCGTCGGGTAGTAGTGCACTTCGTAAAGGATATTGCCGCTCGGCTGAATCGACGTGGTGGTGAACGATCCGGTGCTGCTCATCGTCTGTACGGCGATCAAGTGCTGCGGTACGCCGAGCTTCGTTTCTTCGCTGCGGATGGCGGCCACGCCGAGATTCATCGCGGTGATCAGCTCCGCCGCCGTCGAGGGGGCGGGCTCGTTCGCCAAACCGAATACGACGAAGCTGTCGTTGGCGAAGGAATCGAGGAGGGCCTGATAGACCGGAATCGTGCTGGCCGTGGGCACGCAAGCGGGCTCACTGGGGCAATTCATCGACGCGTCGCTTCGGAGCGAAAGCAACACGTAGGTCCCGGGGTACTGGGTGCCGACGTACTTCACGATCCGGGTCATGGCCGACGCATAGCCGTCGGTGTCGCTCGCCCAATCGAGGACCGTACCGTAGCTATCCATGTAGAGCGAGATGCGCAGAAAGTTCGAATGCCACTGGGTGACGGCTTGGTCGATCACCGTTCTTACGTCGGCTTCCGCGGTGGTCGCCCCCAGCGTTTGCAGATTGTAATTGTAACCGCAGAACAAGAGATCATCGATGTTGACGCCGCGGCCCATCCAAGGGGCGCCGTCCGCCTCGTAGATGTGGTTATTCATGGTGTGGAGCCAGCCGGCGGAGGCGCCGCCGTCCGCGCCACCGGCCCCGCCGCCTCCGGCGTCGTTCGCCTTGGCGGAGGTCACGGCGCCGCTGGTTCCCGTCGTCCCACTGCTGGAGCCTGCCGAAGTGCCGGTGCTCCCCCCGGACCTGCCGCTACTGGGGCCGGCCATCGTGCCGGTGCCCGTGCTCGGGCCGGCCGAAATACCGCTACTCGGGCCGGCCATCGTGGCGCTCCCCCCCGCTGAAGCACCGCTCGAACCCGCGCTGCCCGTCGTTGTGCCGGATTCCAACGAGCTTGACGATGACCCGTCTCCACATGCCCCCAGCGCCACGGCGAGAAAGAGAAGCGCGATCGGTTGGCTGAACTTCATTCTTACGACGCCCCCATGGCCGGAAATTGGGCAACGCGATTCTCGGGCGCACGCAGGGTACGGCCGGTCGAGCGCGGCTTCCAGTTCGGCGGCTTGTGGGGAATATGGCGACGAGTTCGCGCCGCAAGCGTCGGACGCGGGAATCTTACGCTGCGAGCGTCATCCCGGAATGGGGTGTTGCACGAGGTTCTTGATGGTCAGGGCGCCGCCGAAGTGCTGGAGGCGTCCGCCTTCCGAGAGTTTGCCGATATCGATGGGCGCGAAGCCGAGCTTCTCGATCAGCGCCGCGATCTCGGCGTTGGCGGAAGCGTCATCCCCGGACACGAAGAGGACCCGTCGCCCGTCGGAGACCCCCGGATCGGCTGCGAGGAGAGCCGCCGGAAGCGTATTGAACGCCTTCACGACGCGCGTCGCGCGCAGGACTTCGCCCACCACTTGCGTCGACGGGC
>DATHQY010000399.1:0-5839 GCA_035482215.1 Polyangiaceae bacterium
CGCTCATCCACCGCCCGCGCGACCGCACGACGCCGCTCGAAGAGAAGCTCGGCGCCTTCGGGAAGCGAATTCTTTGGGGATGCCTCGCGCTCTCGGCGCTGCTCTTCACGCGCGGCATGCTCCGCGGGGACCGCACGTGGCACGACCTCCTGCTCGAGGCGGTGAGCCTCGCCGTCGCGGCCATTCCCGAGGGTCTCCCGGCCATCACGACGATCACGCTGGCGATGGGCATGCAGCGGATGGCCAAGCGGGGCGCGATCATTCGCAAGCTCGCGGCCGTCGAGACACTCGGCGCCGCGACGATCATCTGCACCGACAAGACGGGGACGCTCACCCGCAATGAGATGACCGTGCAGCGCGTCTACGCCGGCGGCGCGCACTACTCCGTGACGGGCGGCGGCTACGAGCCGGTCGGCGACATCGTCGACGCCGAGGGCCGGAAGGTCGATCCGGAGACCGCGCCGCTCCATGATTTACTCGCCACGATCGCGCTCTGCAACAACGCGGAGCTCGTGCGGCGCGAGGGCCAGTGGCGCGTCGTGGGCGATCCGACGGAAGGCGCGCTCTTGACCCTCGCGGCCAAGGCGGGCGTGTTCCGCGAACAGGTCGCGAGCTCCCACCAGGTCCTCGAGGAGCTGCCGTTCGACAGCGAGCGCAAACGCATGACGGTGATCGCGCTCGACGAGCAGGGGCGCGAGATCGTGCACTCCAAGGGCAGCGCGGACGTGCTCGTGCCGCTGTGCGCGACGATCGAGACGGGCGAAGGCAAAAGGCCTCTCGACGACGAGACGCGCAAGACGATCCTGCACGAGGCGGAAAACCTGAGCGGCCAGGCGCTCCGCGTGCTCGCCGTCGCCCGGCGCGATCTGGGCATGCCGTCGGAGCCGCCGTCGAGCCGGATGCGCGAGTCGAGCCGCGTCGAGCGGCGGCTGTCGTTTCTCGGCCTCGTCGCGATGATCGATCCCCCGCGCGACGGCGTTCGCGACGCGATTCGCCTCTGCGCGGAAGCGCACGTACGCGCGGTCATGATCACGGGCGACCACAAGTTGACGGCGGTGGCGATCGCCAAGGAGCTCGGGCTCTGGGCGGAGAACGAGGACGCGCTGGCGATCACCGGCACCGAGCTCGAGGCGCTGAGCGACGCCGATCTCGCGGCGCGGATCGATCGCGTCCGCGTGTTCGCGCGCGTCACGGCGGAGCAAAAGCTCCGCATCGTGGCCGCGCTGAAGAACGCCGGGCACGTCGTCGCGATGACCGGCGACGGGGTGAACGACGCGCCCGCGCTCCGCGAAGCGCACATCGGCGTCGCGATGGGCAAGAGCGGAACGGACGTCGCGCGCGAGGCCGCCGACATGGTCATCGCGGACGACAACTTCGCGACGATCGTGCTCGCGGTGCAGGAAGGCCGGTCGATCTGGCGGAACATCCAGAAGTTCATCTTCTTCCTCTTGTCGTCGAACGCGGGCCTTCTGGTCACGGTCTTCGCCGTGAGCTTTTTCACCGACCTCCGGCCCCTGTCGCCTCTCATGATTCTCTGGATCAACCTCGTGACGAACGGGCTCCCCGCGCTGGCGCTCGGCGTCGATCCACCGGATCCGACCCAGATGCGCGAGCCGCCGCGAAAGCGCAAGGACGGGCTCCTCGGCGCACGCGACTGGCTGGGCATGGCCTTCATCGGCGCTTGGATGGGCGCGACCGCGATGCTCTGTTACGAAGGCTGGCTTTCCGGCGACGAAGTCTTCTCCCTCCGTCATGGCCGCGCGGCGGCGTTCTCGCTGCTCGCGCTGAGCCCCCTCTTCCACGCCTTCAATTGCCGCTCGGCGACCGCGTCGTTCCTGTCGCTTCGGCCGATCTTCCCGCTGGCGCTCGTGGGCGCCGTCGCGACCAGCGCGGCGGTTCACCTCGTCGCCGTGCTCGTTCCCGGTCTTCGCCCGGTGTTCCAGACCTACGCCATGAACGGCCGCGAATGGACGTTGCTCCTTCTCCTTTCGGCGTCCATCATCCCCGCCGTCGAAGCGCTCAAGCTCGTGGCGCGGCGCCGGCCCGAGCCCCGTCCTTCCTGAGCCCGCAGCCCGCACCACCCGGCCCACCGCCGGCACGCCAGCCCGGCGAGCCGCCTGCTATCGTGGCCGCCATGCGTCGTTCGTCGCCCTCGCGTGGCGTAGGGCTCGTGGCTCTCGTGACGGGATCGTTCGCTTTGGCCGGGTTGGCCGCCTCGGCCGGATGCGGCGGCGCCGGCACGCCGGACGCGCGCGAGGCCAACTCCGCGTCCTCGTCGGAGAATGCCTCCGACCCCGGCTTTCGCGAGTACGCCGCGACCCACGGCATCGACACGCTGAACGGCGGCGGCTCGGGCGGCGGGCCCGCGCCCGAAGTCTCGGCCGACGGCCTGCGTCTCGAGCATGTGGACGCGAGCAAGCCCGTGAAGCTCGACGGCGTGATCACCGAATGGCCGGCGATGGCGAAAGCCGAGACCGTCGTCAAGGGGACCGCGGGAAAGACGACCCTGTCGATCGCGCTCATGTACGACGAAGCGAAGATCTACGTCGGCGCGGAAGTGACCGACCCCTCGTTCGTGGCGGGGCGCGACCACGTCTCCCTGGTCCTCGCGGTGCCGCAGCCCGGCGGCGGGTACGCGAGCTACGATCTCGGTCTCTACGCAGGCAAGCCGGGCGAGAGCGAGGGCAGCGTGCGCTATGGCGGGCGCGCCTCCGTTCCGGGCGCGAAGATCGTCGAAGCCCCGACCGGGAGCGGCTACGACTTCGAAGCGTCGATCCCGTGGAGCGCGCTCCCCGAGGCGCGGCTCACGCGCGTCGGCATCCACGGCGTCGCGCGCTACGAGAGCGCCGATACGGTCGTCGCGACCGGACCGGGCGACGCGCGGCACCCGGCGGCGATGACCTGGGTGCCGAGCGAGCCGGAGCTCTCGATGATCGAGCAGCTTCTCGCGCCGAAAGGCCTCACGAAAGTCGCGCCCGTCGCCGAGATCGTCGCCGATCTCACGGGCGACGGCGTGCGCGAGCGCATCGCGGTGTACGAGCACTACCTCACGATTTGCGGCACGTCGTACCTCGACGGCACCGGATTCTTCTATCGCGACCTCGGGGGCGAGCTCGTGAAGCTCGACGTGCGCGACGTGACGGGCCGCGGCCGCGAGGACGTGATCGTGCGACGGCGCGCGAGCGTGGGCGACGGGACGCGCGAGTACCTCGAGGTGCTCAGCGTGTTCGGCCCGAAAGAAGAGCCGAAGGTCACGTTCGCGCACGAGATCGCGGTGCGCCAGTCCGATCACCAGATCGACAACTCGGTGCGCATGGCCAAGGGCGAGATCGACGTCGCGGTCGAGCCGCCGACCCATTGGGACGCGATGACGTACAACGAGCCCATCGCGACGGACGTCGAGCCGATCCTCCTTCCGTGGGGCGGGATTCGCTCGCAGACCTGGCGCTGGGACGGATCGCACTTCGCGAAGGCCAAAATCGTCACGCAGAAGGAGCAGATCCCTCCGGGCGCGCCCATGGCGCATGCCGCCGGGACGGACGGCGACTCATTTCCGGCGCACCCGCCGGAGCCGCCGACGCCGAAAGTCACGCACGGCGGGGACGTCTCCGGCGAGCTTCTCGCGACCTACCGCAACGACCGCGGAGTCGCGCCCAACGTCGCGCCGAAGGTCGACCTGGCCGTGCAAGTCGCGGGCGACGAGCGGCCGGAGCGCGTCTTGCTCATCGGGCGCGACATCGTGATCTTCGGGCCCGGATTCAAGGGCGGCTCGGCGTACGCGTACACGACGCTCGGCCAATTCGCCGACGCGAACGACATCAAAGACATGTCCGCACGCGACCTCACGGGCGACGGCGACGCCGACATCATCGTACGCGGCGAGCGACGGCTCACGTCCGCGAAGGGCACGAAGCCCGCCACCGCGGACTCGGACGTCATGTTCGTCTACACGCTGCAGGGCGAGACGTTGACGCGCGTCTTCGGGATCGAAACGGAGCGCGAGCAAGGAAACAAGCGCGTGCAGGGGATGGTGCAGTTCGTCCCTTCGTCGGACGGCAAATCGTTCGACATTCTCGCGGCGCCCGGTCGGGCATCGGGGTGGACCAAGCGGACGTACCCCTGGGCGCAAGAGGAGCCGGGCTCCGGCGACATCGAGCCTCTGCTCTTGCCGTGGGGCGGCGTCCCCTCCGTTCGCTACTCGTGGAACGGCTCGCAGTTCGTCAAAGGCGACTGACGCGGGCTACTTCTTGGCCGCGAAGGGATCGCCGACGTCGTCGCCGATGCCGGGGCCCGCGGCCGGGCGCTTCGGCGCAACGGGCGTCGCCGGACGCGGCGCGGCGGGCACCGCGATCGACTCCAGCGCGACGACCTGCTTCGCCTGGCTGCCGTCGACGGTCACCGTCGTCGGCTTGAACCCTTTGCGCGACACTTCGAGGACCGCGCTTTCTCCGGGAGCGAGGTGCAGCGCCACGGGCGACGTGCCCAGGTCCTGATTCCCTCGCTTGATGGTCGCATCGCCCGGGACGACGCTCATGAGCACCTCCGTCGACGCAACCGGCGCGGGCGGCGGCGCTGCGGCCGTCACAGGCTCCTTCGGCAGCGGCGGGGCGACCGGCGGCGCCACGAGGGCAGTCGGCGGAACCACCGTCGTCTCGACCCGCACGTCGTGCGCTCCGCCTCGCATCGCCAGTCCGATCGCGACGAGGCCCGCGAGGACCGCGGCGCCGCCGCCGACGGCCGTGTAGACGGGGCCGCGGCTCTTCGGGGGCATGGAGGGCGTCGCCGGGACCGGCGCCGGCATGGCCGATCGGAAGTAGTCGGCCGGGACGTTGAACCCCCCCGAGCGCGCCATCATCTCCGAGACCGCGTCGGGGAGGACGCCTCGTTCGAGCTTCTCGAGATCGAGGAGCAGCTCGCCCATCGACGCGTAGCGGCCCTCGGGCTTCTTCGTCAGGCACTTCAGGACCACGGCGTCGAGCCCTGGCGGCACGTCCACCTCGGGCACGAGCGCCCGGATCGGAACGGGCGCCTTGTACATGTGCTGCGTCAGGATCCCCATGAAGTTGTCGGCGTCGAACGGGACACGGGCGCTCGCGAGCTCGTAGAGAATCACGCCGAGCGCGTAGATGTCCGTGCGGTGGTCGACCACCGCCCCCGCGGCTTGCTCGGGGCTCATGTAATGGGGCGTCCCGAAGACGCTGCCGGCGCGCGTGACTTTCTTGGATCCGCCGCCGACTTTCGCGATGCCGAAGTCCAGGATCTTCACGAAATCCTTCTCCTGGCCTCGATTGACGAGCATCACGTTGTCGGGCTTGAGGTCGCGATGGATGATGTTCGCCGCGTGCGCGGCCGCGAGCGCTTCGGCGATCTGCTTCGCGATGGCGTAGATGCGCGGTGGCGGCATCGGCCCTTTCGTCGCCGCGATCGCCGCGCTGAGGTTCTTGCCCTCGAGGAGCTCCATCACGAAATACGTGAGCCCGTCCGGCAGCTGGCCGAAGTCGCTGATGTCGATGATGTGCGGGTTTCCGATGGCGCTCGCGGCCCGCGCCTCCTGCAGGAAGCGCTCGGTGAGCTCGGTGTCGCTGGCCATCTCGCCGCGCAGGACCTTGATGGCGACCTTCTTGTCGATGACCTTGTGCCGCCCCCGATAAACGACCCCCATGCCCCCCTCTCCCAGAACGGCCTCGACCAAGTAGCGACCGTCGATCGTCTTGCCGATGTATGGGTCCTGCGGAGCTGCGGGCGCTTGCCCCTCCTCTGCCTGCGCGGACGGTTCCTTCCGGGTCTCAGGCTGGGTCTCGTCAGGCCGGCTGCTTCTGGGATCGTCCATAGTCCCTCG
>DATHQY010000400.1:0-2199 GCA_035482215.1 Polyangiaceae bacterium
CGCGAGCTCGAAGAGGCCGCGGCGCTTGAGCATGGCGCCCGTGAAGGCGCCCTTCTCGTGGCCGAACAGCTCGCTCTCGATGAGCTCCCGCGGAATGGCGGCGCAGTTCACCTTCACGAACGACCCGTCGGACCGGGGACTGAGCCTGTGCAGCGCCCGCGCGATGAGCTCCTTGCCGGTGCCGCTCTCACCCGTGATGAGCACCGACGCCTTGGTCGGGGCGACCTTCTCGATCTCGAGAAAGATCCGCCGGATGACGGGACTTCGCCCGACCATCTCGTAGCGCTGCAGCTGCTGCTCGGTGACGATCGCGAGCTCGCGCCGCGCCTTGGCCGCGTCGAGGACGTTGCGCAAGCTGACGAGGACCCGTTCGCGCGCCAGCGGCTTCTCGAAGAAGTCGCTCGCGCCGAGCTTGATCGCCTGCACCGCGTCGTCGACCGTGGCGTGGCCGCTGATGACGATGATCGGCAGATCGCGCGTCGCCTCGTCGCCGCGCACCTTCGCCAGCGCGTCGAGTCCGCTCATGTCGGGCAGCTGCACGTCGAGCACCACGAGATCCACGGGCGTCTCCGGGCTCGCGAGGACCGCCAGCGCCTGGCCCGCCGTCTCCGCGCCGAGCACGCGGTAGCCTTCTCCCTCGAGCACGAGCTGGAGCGTCCGCCTGATGTTCTTCTCGTCGTCGACGACGAGCACCGTCGGCGGCGCCGGAGTGCCCGGCGGCGCGGACGACGGCGTCGACGGCCCCGGAGGCATCGCGATCATGAGGTCACCCGAAGCCCGCGGCTCAAACGCCCTGGCCCTTCATCGAGTCGAGGTAATTGCGCGCGATCACGGCGGTCGCGCTCCGCGGATTGTTCCGGAACGCCGCCTCGAATGCATCGCGCGCGTCGGGCCACTTGTGCATGCGCAGGTACGTTTCGCCGAGAAGGAGGAGCGCCTGCCCCGCGAGCTCGTGCCCCGCGCTGAGCGGCGATGCGTCCAGCGCCGGCTCGGCCGGGGCGTAGTTGTGCAGTGCGTACTGGATGCGCGCGATCGTCGCGTCGTAGTTCTCCTTGTTCAGATAGAACCGCGCGACATAGAGCTCGTGGCGAATGAGCCTCGCGATGATGTCGCCGAGGAGCTCGCGAACATGGGCCGATTCTTTCGAATTGGCGTAGTCGACCAGATACGCGCGCATCTCCTTGTACGCGTCGAGGACCGACGCCTGGTCGCGCTCTTCGGAGGCCGGCGAGAGAAACGACTCGGGGATTTCCTTGTATGTCGCCTCGGCGACGCGCGAGCGCGCGTACGCGAGATCCTCTTCGTCCGACCGGTGCTCGTGCACGAAATCCTTGTATTCGCGGATCGCGTCGGAATATTTCTCTTGCTCGTAGTCCGCGTCGGCGATCCGGAGCTCGGCGAGGCGGGCCTGGCGCGAGTAGCTGTATTTGCGTTTGACCTCACGCATCATCGACTGCGCTTCGAGCCAGTTGTGCGCGTTGAACTCCTGCATGGCGGCGTCGTACGCGCGTTTGGCGCTCTCGGTGTAGCCGAGCGCGGTCTTCGGCGGCTCGGTGTCGCAACCCGCGGCGGCGCCTGCGGCAAAGACGAGGGCAAAAGCAGAAACGATCCGGCGAAGGCGCATGTCGCGGCGAAAGCTAGCCCTCACGATTGGAGCGCGCTAGCGCTCCCCGACCAGGGAAGACCGCGTACTAACGGTCGTCGCGCCACCGCTGGATGCGGCGGGGCGGGGCGGCGAGCCCTTCGCCGACGGCGTGCTTCCACGCGGCGCGCAAGAGAAGGCGAACGCGCTCGGCCGTGCCGTCGGGGGCGCCTTCGCCGAGAGTGACGCTGACGGCTCCCGTCTCGGAGACCACCGCCCGGAGCGCCCAGCGGGTCCCGGGCGCGACCGCGTGGCCCTCGTAGGTCCAGGGGGGCGCGTCGTCCTGGTTGTCTCGTAAGCGCTCGACTTCGATACGAACGCCCCCTTCGGGGTACTCACCGGTGATGGGCATGCGCCTCTCATGCTAAACCCGCCCGGCCATGCAGAAAAATCCCATCACCCCGGGGGGAGCCGCCAAGCTCCGCGAAGAGCTCATTCAGCTCAAGAGCGTCGAGCGCCCAGCGGTCATTCAAGCGATTGCCACCGCGCGCGAACACGGCGACCTCAAAGAGAACGCGGAGTATCACGCCGCGCGCGATCGCCAGTCGTTCATCGAA
>DATHQY010000401.1:0-5030 GCA_035482215.1 Polyangiaceae bacterium
CGTCGATGATGCCAATGTCTATTGGACGAGCCAAACAGCGCGTGTTCCCCGGCCGGGGCCCCATGCTCCGGCGGGAAGGTCATGAAGGTCCCCATCGGCGGCGGGAAGCCGACGATCCTCGCGTCGGACGAGTACGAGCCCACGGTCATCGCGGTCGACGCGACGAGCGTTTACTGGGCCAACGCTGGAGGGCCCGGAGGAACGAGCGACGGGGCGGTGCGCAAGCTCACGCCAAAGTAGCTTCCGTCTCCCTCTCCCGACCGCGTTAGTCGTCCGGGGGCTGGGGGGGCGTTCCCGATGGCGGCGCCGGAGGCCGACTGCCGGCGATTCGTCCGATGGCGTCCACGTTCACCTCCGATTTCGCGATGAAGTTGCGCGCGACGGCGCTGTCGCCGTGGGCCAGATCGTTGGGTGTTCCGCGCGCGACGATCTGGCCTTCCACGAGCAAAATCGCCTGATCGGCAATGTTGAAGCAGCTCGCGATGTCGTGCGTGATGACGAGGCTCGTCACGCCGAAATGGCGCCGGGTCTCGTCGATGAGCTCGTCCACCGAGCGGCTCGTGAGCGGGTCGAGGCCGCTCGTGGGTTCGTCGTACACGATGATCGGGGGATCGAGCATCAAGGCGCGCGCGAGGCCGACGCGCTTGCGCATGCCGCCCGAGAGCTCCGCCGGATACTTTTTCAGCGTGCTCTCGTCGAGCCCGAGGACGCGCAACTTCTCGACGACGCGCTGCCGTCTCTCGCGCGCTCCGAGCTTCGTGTGCTCGACGAGCGGGAACGCGACGTTGTCGAGCACGTTGATCGAATCGAGGAGCGCGGCGTACTGGTAGACCATGCCGAACTTGCGGCGCACGCGATTGAGCTCGCTCTCGCGCATCGCGGCGATGTCCTCGCCCTCGACGAAAATGTGGCCGCTCGTCGGCCGGTCGAGGCCGACGACGAGGCGGAGGAGCGTCGTCTTGCCCGCCCCCGAGCCCCCCACGATGCAGGTCGTCTCGCCCCGGTGGCAGACGAGGTCGATCCCTTTGAGCACCTCGGTGTCGCCGAAGCGCTTGCGCACGTCCTTCAAGACGACGATGTCACGCGCGGGTTCGCTCCGCGGCGCGGGACTCGGCGCGGGACTCGCCGGACGGGGGGGCGGGGGGGTGGCCATGGCTGTCGCCCGAGAGTATGCCTTGCCGCATGACGGGCGATCATCTGGACGCGATTTTGAAGACGGCAGGAGCCCAGCCCGACAAAGAAGGGTGGTGGTCGGCCGGCGGCGGCACCACGATGACCCTGCATGTTGCGCACGACGGCGCGAGCATGACGGTGCCCCGCGTCGACGCGATTCGACCGGAGGGCGAGCTCGTGTACGCGCGCAACCCGAAACGCGAGATTTTCGTCGTGGTGCGCACGGACATCTTCGCGGTCGCCCTGGAGGGTGAGGCGACGACGGGTCGCGTCGTCCGCCGCGCCGGTTTCGGCTGAGAGCGCCCCGGGTCACCGCGCGCCCTGCGATGGGGAGCTCGCGCACCTGGCGCTCTCTGGCGTCGCTCGTGGGGCTCGCGCCCTGGTGGCTCCTGGCGCCGATGGGCGCGGCGCTCGGGTGGATCGCCGGGAGCCTCCTCCGGATCCGCCGTGCGCACGTCGAAGGCGCGATGCGCCGCGCGGGGATCGCGCTGCCCTCGGCGGCCGCCCGTGCGATGTACCGATCGCTCGGCCAGTCGGTGTTCGAGTTTCTCTGGATGGCGGCGCGGGGGCCCGATGCAACGGCGCACGCGGCCTTCGACGCCGCGTCGCACGAGGCCTGGGAGAAGGCCGTGGCGCACGGCCGCGGCATCGTGCTGGCGGCGTCGCATACGGGCAACTGGGACTTTGCGGCGTGCGCGCTGGCCCGCGAGACCGACCTTCTCGTCGTGACGAAGCACCTGCGCGCGGCGTCTCTCGATGCGTTCTGGCAGGCGACGCGCGCGAATCGCGGGGTGTCGCTCGCGTCCGCGGAAGGCGCCGTCGCGCGGTCGCTGGCCGTCCTCCAGCGCGGAGGCAGCGTCGCGATGATGATCGATCAGGTGCCCGCCTCGCCGCTCCACGCGCTCCCCGTGGACTTCCTCGGCGCCGAGGCCTGGTGCGATCGCGCGGCGGCCGCGCTGGCGGCGCGTGCGCGAGCCCCTCTCGTCGTGGCGGCGAGCCGGCGCGACGCGCAAGGCAAGCACGTGCTCTACGTGCTCGGCGTCTTCGTCCCGCCGGCGCGGCCGGGGCGCGCCTGGATCGACGAGGCCACGGCGTCCGCCACGCGCGAGCTCGAGCGCTTCGTGCGCGCTTATCCAAGCCAATGGCTCTGGCTGCACCGGCGCTGGAAGGCCCCGGCGGGAGTCGACCGCCGCGCCGAGGGGGCTACACTCGCGGCGCCATGCGCGAATCGCCTCAACGGCCAGAGCCGCAACCGCAAGAGCCGCAACCCGAGCCCGCCGACGCGCTCGTCATCGCCGGACGCGCTTTCCAAAGCCGGCTGATCGTCGGCACCGGCAAGTACAAGGACGCCGCAGAGACCGAGCGCGCGATCGATGCGTCCTGCGCCGAGATCGTGACCGTCGCGCTGCGGCGCGTGAACACGGGCGAGCCCGCGGGCAAGTCGCTGATGGCGCTCCTGATGCGCAAGCCGTGGCTCGTCCTCCCGAATACCGCCGGCTGCTACACGGCTGACGAAGCCGTGCGCACGCTGCGCCTGGCGCGCGAGCTGGGGCTCGGTATTCCCGCGTCCGGCGCGTCCGGGGCCTCTGGGTCGGGACCGTTCGTGAAGCTCGAAGTCATCGGCGACGCGCAGACGCTCTACCCGGACAACGAGCAGACCCTCATTGCCGCCAAGGAGCTCGTGCGCGAAGGCTTCGTCGTGTTGCCGTACTGCATCGACGATCCCATCGTGTGCCGCAAGCTCGAAGACATCGGCTGCGCCGCGGTGATGCCGCTCGCCGCGCCGATCGGAAGCGGCCTCGGGATCCGCAACCCGCACAACCTCGAGATCATCCTCGAGCGCGCCAAGGTGCCCGTCATCGTCGACGCCGGCGTCGGCACGGCGAGCGACGCGGCGGTTGCCATGGAGCTCGGGTGCCAGGGCGTTCTGATGAACACGGCGATTGCCCACGCGCAAAAGCCCTGGCTCATGGCCGAAGCGATGCGCGAGGCGGTGGCCGCCGGGCGCAAAGCGTACCTCGCCGGGCGGATGGGGCGGCGTCGCTATGCGAATGCCTCGAGCCCGACGGGCGGTCTCGTCGGCGGCGCAGGACGCGCGCCAGAGGAAACGCGCATCGAATGACGGCGCCGCGCGTGCCGCGTGCACCGCGACTGTGGCTCGTGACGGACCCTTCGTTCGGCGACGACGCGATCGTCCGCTGCGTCGAGCGTGTGGGCCGTGTGCTGGATCGCGGCGCGTTCGGAGTGCAGCTCCGCGACAAGAGGCGCGCGATCCCGAGCCTGCGCCTCTTCGCGTCGCGCCTTCGCCTCGTGACGCGCGAGGCGGGCGCGTTCTTCGCGGTCAACGGTCACCACGCGGAAGCCGTGCGTGTGGCGCGGGATGTCGGCGCCGACGGCGTGCACCTTGGCGGCGGCGCGGGGTCGGTCGCCGAAGCGCGTGCTGTCTTGGGGCCGCGTGCCTGGGTCTCCGTCGCCGCCCACGGCGATGACGACGTGCGTCGTGCCGGCCACGAGCGCGCCGATGCGGTGCTGGTGAGCCCGATCTTCGCGACCGCTCCGGCAAAGCACGCGAAACCTGCGAATGACGAGACGGCAACGCGCAAAGTACCGCGCGGCGTCGAAGCGCTGCGCTCCGCACGCGCGTGCGCGCCTCCGGAGCTATGCGTCATTGCGCTCGGTGGAATCACCGCCGATACCGTGGCGTCATGTGTCTCTGCGGGGGCCGATGGGGTTGCGGTGATCCGCGCGATCCTTGCGAGCCCTCGGCCGGACGAGGCCGCCCGCGCGATCGATGACGGGCTCCAGCGTCGCTGATACAGTCACGCGCCATGCCCAGCTACGACGAATCGCTGAAAGTCATGTGCGAGCTGGTGCGTCGCCACGTAGACGACGGGCGCGAAATTCGACCTTCCGATCACATCCAGAACGATCTCGGGCTCGATAGCCTCGGCGTGATGGAGTTCGTCTCGGACGTCGAGTCGTACTTCGGAGTGAGCATCCCGTCGGACATGTTCGAGAACATCGCGACGATCGAAGACGTCGCGCGCGCCGTGGCCAAGCTCGAACAGCAGCCGGTCCACGCGTGACGACGGGCGCCGGTGCGCCGGCGCGAATCAGTCTTCTTCGAGCGGCCCGATGTCCTCGCCGGACTGGACGAAGAACGCCTCGCCGTACGTCTTCAGGAGCTCGAGGGCCCGGTCGAGGTCCTCTTGCGTATGGCCGCGCGTGACGTTGACCCGGAGGCGCTCTTCGCCGACCTTCACGGACGGATAGGTGAGCGGCACCATCAGGACGCCGCATTCGAGCAGCGCCACGTGCATGAAGAGCGTCTTTCGTTCTTCGCGGCACATGACCGGCATGATGTGCGTGCTGCTCTCGCCGAGATCGAATCCGGCTTTCGTGAGGCCGTCGCGGAAATAGTCCGCCTTCTGGTGCAGTTCGGCGACGAGCTTCTCGCCGTCCGACTCGAGCATGTCGAGGATCGTCGAGGCGGCCGCGACGACGGGGACGGGGAGGGCCGCGCTGAACATGAAGCTCCGGGCGCTGTGCTTGATGTGGTCGACGACTTCGCCCGGCCCGAACAAGAGGCCCCCGATGCCGCCGAACGTCTTGGACAGCGTGGAGATGACGATCGGCGCGCGCCCTTGCAGTCCCTTGGCCTCGAGCGTCCCGCGGCCCGTCTTGCCGAGCGTGCCCGTGCCGTGCGCGTCGTCGACGACGAGCGGTGCGTCGTAGCGGTCGCACAACTCGACGAACTCCTCGAGCTTCGCCGTGTCGCCGTCGAGCGAATACACGCCTTCGCAGACGACGAGCGCGTTGGGGCGCTCGCGCGTCTTCAAGATGCGCTCGAGGCTCTT
>DATHQY010000402.1:0-4888 GCA_035482215.1 Polyangiaceae bacterium
GAGCGTTGCCAACCAGAAAGAGCGCGTGGTCGTTGGCGAGTGATTCGCCACGCGCCGCGAACTCCGTGTCGCTCAGGACAGGATAGTCGATGCGCACGCCCGCGTGATCGCGCGCCCACTCGCGCGCGACCTCCTCGTTGATGCGCGCTTCGGCGGGATCGCCCGCGCCCCACACGAAGAGGATCGGCTCGTGGAACACGTCGCGCAGAGGCCCCGTCATCGTGCCGCGCTTCGCAAACCGCGCGGCCGGCGCCGCGCCGGCAAGCCAGGGCGCGCGCCCGCCGCCCGGTGGCGCATGGGGGGCCGGCGGCGCGAGGTGCAGATCGATCGGCTCGCCCGCCTGGAACACGAGCTTCGTTCCGTCGATGGTCACATTGACGGGCGCCGCGTCGTCGACGAGCACGGCGTCGCGATCGAGCGAGAGCTCGGCCACGCCGTGCGTCGCGACGTAGAACGTATCGTGGCCCTCGACGCGGGCCATGACCTCGCCCCACCCGTCGTTCGACGCGAGCGCCTGCACGTGCAGCCACGCGTCGTCCCCCCAGCGCGGGCTCGGCGTCTTGAAGCGAAGCTCGCGCGGATGCATCGGACGCTGGTGCCCGAGGAGCCACTTGGCGCCCTTTAGGTCCTCGTAGGTGGGCTGCCAGACGTTGTGGCCGAGGTCGGGGTGCTCGTGTTCGACCTTGTAATGCAGCTCGTCGTACCGATCGATGAGGACGCCGCTGTTCTCTTCGGGGAGGTCCTTCGTCCCGTGCACGATGTAGAGCGGCAGGTACTGGCCGTTCTCGGCCCACATGACGTTCGAGCGCCGTTCGGCGATGAAGCGCTCCCAGGGCCGGAGGCTCCGGCCGCCGATGTCGCTCCGTACGAAGTAGCTCTGGTAGCCGCAGAGCGGCTCGGCGGCGGCGAAGACGTCGGGCCGATGGAGCGCGCACGCGGCCGATCCGATGCCCCCCATCGACGGGCCCGTGATCGTCACGCGCGACCGGTCGATCGGGTACGTCTTCGTCGCCCAGTCGATGACGCGCATCACGTCGTCTTCGCCGGCATCGCGGTACATCGCGTTGAAGTGGCCGTCGGGCGCGACGACGATCGCGTCGAGGTACTCGAGGTCGCGGCGCGGGTGGCGGTCTTCCCAGAGGCCGTCCCGCGCGGGGTCGTCATGCCCGAAGAGCCACATGAGCATCTGCATCGGGTGGCCGTTCATTCCATGGAGAGCGGCGATGAGGGGATACGAACGCCGCTTGTCGAAGTGCGGCGGGACGTAGACGGCGAACTCGGAGAAGTGCCCGTCGGCCGGCGACAGGTACGCGCGGCGCATCGGCCCGGTGCGGGGGGAGGGGAGGCTCGGATCGTAGGGGTCCTTGCCGTCGTCGAGCGCCGTCGCGAGATCCTCGAGCTCGCGTGCGTCCGCCATCTGGGCGTCCACGTCGCCGTCGCCTTTGTCCGCGAAACCGAGGAGACGCTGCCGGAGAAAGTCGATCGTCTGGGCCGAGACGTCGGCGAGGGACCCCGCCTGCACGGCGCCCCAGGCACGCGCGGCGTGGCGCAGCGCTTCGCGCACCGCGCGGCGCGGATGGAAGGGGAGGTCGAGCGTTCGTCTCGACACGTCGACGTGCAGCGTGAAGTCGTCGTCTTCGACCGAGTCCGGCGCGAGCTTGCCCAGGGGGACCGTGCGTTCGAGCGGCTCGCTCGTCCGCAGCGGGGCGAGCTCCGTGTCGACGTCGAGCCGCGCGTCCGCGCCCGCGCCGCTGACGACTTCCGTGCCGATGGGATCGTTCGTCATGCCTAGCGCATTGGGGGAGCCAGGCAGCGTCCGTACGAGGCGCGCGTGCAGCCGAAGCGCGACGCCCTCCGGAGCCCCTGCGCGAAAGCGCACGGTGAGCTGCGGCGCGTACACGTCGGCGCCCTCGGGGTCGGTGCCACGGTCGTAGGCGACGGTCGAAAGAGCGCCGCCGAGGGCCCGCGCGTCGTCGTCCGCGAGGCCGGGAAGACGCCATGCGTCCCCCGCCGCCCCCAGACGGTCGTCGAGCCAGCGCGCGTGGAACGTCCAGTGTGTCCCGCGGCGGGAGATCGCGAGGACGATCGTGTGCTCGCCCTCCGCAACGTCGATCGGAACGAGCTCCTCGTCGTCGCGGTGGGGTTTTGCGCGATCGCTCGCGAACGAGACATGCCCGTCGACGAGAACGGTGACGTCCGCGGCGCCGACGAGGCCGAGAAGAAGGATGCGCGCGCCTTCTTTTCCGACGCGGACCTTTGCGCCCGCATAGGCCATGCCCGCGCGATCCAGCCCGCCGAAAGCCGCGGCGAGGTCGACGGACCCGTCCGCGGACGACACCGTCCGCCAGAGAGGGCCCGCTTCGTCGATGGCGGGATCGCCGATGCGCGGGGCCATCTTCGATTCGTCTTCGGGCCGCGCGCGGGCCGGCACGGCCGCGGCGAGCCACGCGCCAATCGTCCCGTCGGGGGCGATCGCGAAGCGCTCGGGATCGTGCGTGGTCGTGCCGACCGTGCCCCCCTCGCGGTTCAGCGCGAGGGCGGGTTCGTTCGTGTCCGGGCCATTTCCCGCGTCGGCTGCGTCGGCGGAAGGCCTCGGGGGCGCGACGGCGCTGGCCTGCGTCGCGGCGCGGTCAGGGCCGAGAGCGCCCGCGCACGCACCCAAGAGCAGCGCGATGATGCCCGCCGACCACGAAGCCCTGCGCTTGTCCCGCACGCGACCGCCATCGTGGTCGCTTGCGGGCGCCCAAGCAAGTTCAGGTCATGCCCTGCGCCAGCGTTCGCGCTTCGTCGCGGAACAAGACTTCGACTTTGTGGGCGTCGATGACGCGCGAGACGACCCCGTCGCCGAACTTCTTGTGGCGCACGAGATCGCCCTCCGCGAAGGTTTCGCCCACGGTGTAGGACTTGAACTCGCGCACGCCCTTGCCGGCGATGGCTTGTTCCCAGCTCTGCTCGTGCCGCGCGTGCGCGGCGGCGGCTTTCGTCATCCGCGGGCCCGCGGACGGCGCCGTGGAGCGCATGCGGCCGTTCGCCGCTGCCGCTGGAGCCTTCTCGCCCGGCGCCCGCGGGCGCCACAAATGGGTCGCGCGGCACGTCAGGCACTCGACCTGGTGCGGCTTGCTGCTCTTCATGGAAACGATGCGATGATTCAAGGTGAGGCGGCAGCGCGTGCACCAGCTGTCCACCTCCCCTGCAACGGTCAGGGCTTTGGGCATGTCTTCGTTACTCTCGCGGTCGTCTTCGGTCGCGCGGCCTCTCGCCGTCGACCGCAGCGCTCCCGTTCGCTTCGGCCCGGTCAGTCCGCGGTATGCGTTTCATCTGAACGTCGGCTTTCACTTCGGGCTTGGGCAGCTTGCCGTCGTCTTCCGTCCGGCCGCCGTGGTTACCCAGGTCGTTCGGCTTGAAGCGAATCGTCGTGCTGATTTCGAACTGCACCGTCGTTAGCATTTTTTGCATTTCGCCGGAGAGGTTCGTCTGCTCGAGGAAGTCGCGGACCTCCTTGCCCACGACGCGGAAAAGCCCGTTCTTCGTCTCGTCGACCTGCGCGAGGAGGTAGTGCGCCATCTCGCGCGGCACTTTCATCCCGCCGACGAACTCTTTGAGATTGTCCGGCGCGATGGCCGCTTTTTCGACACCGATTTCGACGGCGCGCTTCAGCAGGTCGGGAATCACGCTCTCGAGGCGGCGGCGGCCGGAGTCCTTCTCGTTCACCGCATGCCTCAATTCCCTCGTTTATTTAGTACCGCGGGCCGCTTTTGCGGTCAACGGACGTTCGCGTTGGCTAGACTCGCCACACCCCATGAGTGACATGGATGACGAGACACTTGCAACCGTTGCTACGTACGCCGACGTCTCCGAAGCCGAGCTCGCGCGTGGGCGTCTCGAGCTCGAAGGGGTGACAGCGTTCGTGATCGGCGGCCAAACCGCCGGCGTGATGCCGTTTCTCACGAACGCGATGGGAGGCGTGCGGCTGCAGGTGAAGCCGGCGGACGTGGAACGCGCGCGCGAAATTCTGGACAGCTGACTTCGCGTTTCCGGTGAACGCCGGGGCGAATCTAAGCGGCTTTGCGCAGGATTCGCGCGACGGCGCGTGCGGTCTTGTCCATCGTGGCGGGCTGGGTTTTTCCTCCGCGCGCGCACAAGAGGACGGTCTGCCCGTCGACGTCGACCGGCTGCACGCCGACGTCCTCGCGGATTTCGTCGACGCGCGACCGCGCCGTCTTCGCGGGCTCATCCCATCCGCCCTGCGCGAGCAGCGGCGCGTACGCGGCGAGCTCTTCACACGCGGCCCACGGCCCGGCTCCGGCGACGACGAGCCCGGCGTCGTCGGCGACGACGATGGTCTCCATGTGCCCTTCGCTCCGCGCATGCGAGAGCTGGTAGTGGAGGGCAACGAGCGGGTCGTTGCTACGCTTCCGGCGGCGATCCTCGGCCAAATTCATGGTGCGAAGTGTTCCGCGCTGGCTCGGATGGGGCCAACTTTTGGCGCGATGGCTATACTGAGGGGCAGGCTTTCGTGAGAAATCGTGACCCCCGATGACCGAAACGACCGACACGTACGCGCGGCGCCGGCGCGCGATGCTCGATTCGATGGCCGCGGCCGAGCCGCTCTCGACCGCGGTGATCTTCGCGGCGCCGGTGTTCGTCCGCAACAACGACGTCGAGCACGAGTACCGGCAAGACTCGGACTTCTTCTACTTGACCGGATTCGACGAGCCCGAGAGCGTCGCCGTGCTCGACGCGAAGGAGCGCAGGTTCACGCTCTTCGTGCGCCCGCGCGACCGTGAGCGCGAAGTCTGGGACGGGCCGCGGGCCGGGGTGGACGGCGCGAAGGCGAAGTTCGGCGCCGACGACGCCGAGGTGATCAGCGCGTTCGACGAGAAGATCG
>DATHQY010000403.1:0-2681 GCA_035482215.1 Polyangiaceae bacterium
GGTGTCGATAGGCGGCCAGGCGGTACCCGAGTAGCCCTTACACGTGCGACGTGATGTCGTACGCCCTGTACGAGCCCCGTTCTCGACGGGGATGTCGGCGTGACGCAAGCTCGCGGTCGTGGACGTTCGGTCAGCGCGCAGTCGGCTGTTGTTCCGGGGAGAGCGGCGGAGGAACGGTGATAGGGCCGACCTCAATGTCGAGCTCCCGTTCGGAGAGTCGGGCGCGGGTCGAGCGCCAGTACTTGGGAGCGAGCTCGAGGTAGCGGTCGCGCGGCCAGTAGGGCACGACGTGGATGATGTCGAGCAGGAAGGCCTCGGGATCGAGTCCGTGCAGCTCGCACGAGGCGATGAGCGAGAAGAGGTTGGCGGCAGCGGAGGCGTGGTCGTCGGAGCCGAAGAACAACCAGGCGCGGCGCCCGACGGCGATCCCCCTCAACGCACGCTCGGAGTGGTTGTTGGTCAGAGGCAGACGGCCGTCGTCGAGGAAACGCCGCAGCGCGGCCTGCTGCCGGACGGCGTAGCCGAACGCCGCGGCGGCGAGCCCGCGTGTGGCTTTGAAGTGCGCGTACTGCTCGGTCGCCCACGCGAAGAAGTCGTCGACAAGCGGTCGCGAGGCGAGCTGCCGTCGGTCGTGCCGCTGCGCCGGAGGCAGATCGGCCCACTGCGCCTCAAGCTCGAAGAGCGCGCGGATGCGCAGCAGGGCCTCTCGCGCCGCTGGCTCTTTGGCGACGACGGCCGCCTCCCACGCCCGCCTCCGGCAATGGCTCCAGCAGCCCACCTCCTTGGGGGGCGGGTCTTCTTCGCTGTCGCGCGCCTCGCCGCGAAAGATGGCGTCGTAGATGGCGTGAGCGTCGGCCTGAATGTAGCCGGAGAAACCGCGGAACATCTCGCAGACGGCGGCGCTGGTGTGCTTGGTCTGGTATTCGAAAAAGACGTGGTCGCGATCGGCGAGCACCACGAAAAAGTGGCCCTTGCGACATGCCTGCCGCTTGCCGGGTTGCGGCACGGGCTGCACGCACACGCCCGTGGCGTCCGTCGCGAGGCAGAACGCCGTCGCCTTGGCCTCCTTCGCGCACGCATCGACGATGCACCCGAGGCTGGCGCCGACGTGCTCGGCGTAGCGGCACATCATTCCGTCGTCGAGCGGGAAGCCGTCGCACGAGAACTTCTTGGAGAGCCGGTGAAACGGCATCCCCCAGCGGTACTTCTGGCAGAGGATGTGCGCGATCATCGATGGGGCCAGAAGCCCGCGCTCGACCAACTCCTTGGGCTTGGGGACGGTGACGATCACGGCCTGGGCATCCGCTTGCGGCTCCGAGCTTACCTCGGTCTTGTACGTCGCGCGGGCCACGACCCAACGCACCGGACCGCCGCGACGGTACGCCATGCGGCAGCTCTCCTCGAAGCCGATCCGCTCGACGTGTCCCTCGCGCGCGGGATCGAGAAGCTCGACGCGCTCTTCGGGCATATCGATGGCCCTGAGGTCACGGCGTCCGGTGGGCTTGGGTCGCGGCTTGGCGTCGGGAGGCGGATCGGCCGGGGGAAGTAGCGCCGTGTGGTCACCCAGCTCGCGGGCGAGCGCTTGCAGCTTCTCGCGTGTCTGCGCGAACTCCAGCTCCAGCTGCTGGGCGTCAATCCGCTCGGCCTTCGCGATGAAGATGCGACGGCGGAGAAGCTCCAGTTGCTCCTTGAGCTGCTCGTAAGCCCGTCGCAGCTTGTCGCGCTCGGCGGTCGCTTGCGCGAGCTCCGTACGCGTTTTCGCGAGGGTCGCCTCGAGCTGCGCGATCCGCCCGAGCGCGTCCTGCAGCTCGGGATGGGTAGACTTTACCTCCTCAAGCACGAAGTCGCATCTACATGAATCAACGATCCATGTCGATACGAATGGTGCATTCTACATACGAATCGATCGCGAGGCGCCGTCAGTGCACTCGGGGACGGCGTGCTTTTCGCGCGCGGGCCGGCTCGACCTGCACTCCGTCGAGCAGGGCCTCGAGGGTCGCGTCGTCAATTTCGACGTGCCTTGCACCCTCGCCGGCCTGCGGAAGCCCGAACGTGCCAGCGTCCAATCGCTTGTAGAATTGACACATCCCGCTGCCATCGAAGAAAAGAATTTTCAACGAGTCACGGCGACGACCGAAGAACAAAAACAGCGCCCCGCTGCGCGCGTCATAGCCGACTTGCTCCCGCGCGAGACCGGATAGGCGATCAAACGAATACCGCATATCGACGGGCTCGAGAGCGACGAAGATCTGAACGCCCTGCGGAATCATGCGCCCTCACCCAACGCCCGCACGACCTGCCGCAGCAGGACCGGATCGAACCCCGCGCGAACAGACACCCTTACGGCACCAATGGCCACCGTCACCGCCGCGTCGCTCGCCGCATCCACCCGAACGACTCGCGCCATCCGAACGCGGCGCTGTGGCTTCTGGTCCGCCGTCCCCTTCCGCAGGCAACTCGCCCAGTACACCAACGTCGACGGCTTGAAGTCCCGCCCCGCCGTAAATTCCTTCGCCGTCAGCCCGCTCGCTTTCCACTCGCGAACACGCTCCGTCCACTTCGCTTCCGTCTCCGTCATACCGACAAGCATGCGTCACCGCGCATTACCCCGAAAGAACGGGGCTCGTGCAGGGCGTACGCGGATGTTCCCGAATCCGCGCCCGTAGTGCCGCTCGCGGCTC
>DATHQY010000404.1:0-3473 GCA_035482215.1 Polyangiaceae bacterium
GGCCGCACCCACCAGATCCGCATCCACCTGAGTGAATCGGGCCATCCCATCGTGGGCGACCGCGTCTACATTCGCCATTATTCAAGCCCGCGCATCGAAGCGCCGCGCCTCATGCTCCACGCGGCCGCGCTCGGCTTCATCCATCCGGCGACCGAGCTCCCGGTCTCGTGGTCGCTCGCGCTGCCGGACGACATGCAGGCCGTGCTCGACCGGCTCGACGGGCAAACGGAGCCGACGGAGCCGAAGGAGCGAGCGGAGCCAGCGGGGCCGGGGACCACGAGGGGCGTCCGCGGCCGGCAAACCCGGCAAAGTCCTTGGAAAGCGTGCTAAAACAAGAGCATGGCGGAGCTCAACGTCCGGGCCCGGCAAGTGCTCTATCATTGCGTCAGCGAGTACGTCGCGACCGGTGAGCCCGTCGGCTCGCGGACGCTGGCCAAGAAATCCGGGCTCGACCTCTCGCCGGCGAGCATTCGCAACGTTCTGTCCGACCTGGAAGAATCGGGGTACCTGCGCCAGCCGCACGCGAGCGCCGGCCGGGTCCCGACCGACCGGGCATTTCGTCTCTTCATCGACGCGCTCATGCACGTCCGCGCGCTCACCACCGAAGAATCGTCGACGATCCGGGAGACGTATTCGTCGCTCGAGCCGGGCCAGAACGTCATGCGCGAGACGGGCAAGCTCCTGTCGGCGCTGACGGGCACCGCGGCGGTCGTCGTGGCGCCGCGGCCCGAGACGCTCGTGCTCAAGCAGCTGCGCTTCTTGCGAACCGGCCCGAACGAAGTCCTCGCCGTCCTCGTGATGAACAACGGGAGCGTGCAGAATCGATTCTTGTCGGCGCAGGTCACCGAGAACGATCTGCAGCGGATTCACAACTTGCTCGACGACGTCGTCGAGGGCCGCACGCTCGGCGACCTCCGCGACCTTCTCGAGCGACGTTTGCAGAGCGAGCGCGTGCAGCACGACGAGCTGCGGCGGCGCGCGTTCGAGCTCGGGGGTGCGGCCGTCGAGCAGGCCGCCGGCTCCGGAGCGGATCTCGTCATCGAGGGGCAGGACCGGCTGCTCGAGAAGCCCGAGTTCATCGACGGGAGCCAGGTGCGGCGCCTCGTGACGGCGCTCGACGCGCGCGAAAAGCTCATCAAGTTGCTCGACCTCGCCATGGGCACGAAAGGCGGCCATGTCGCGATCGGCGACGAAACCGGTGACCTCGGCGGCGGGCAGCTCGCGATTGTCGGCGCCGCGTACACGAGCCATGGGCAGACCGCCGGCACCGTGGGCGTCATCGGCCCGACACGGATGGATTACGCGCGCGTCCTGCCGCTCGTCGCGGCGACCGCCACGGCGATGAGCGAGTTTCTGGAACGGTCCGAAGCCTCACGAAAAGAGACCGACGACCCATAGAGGGGCTAGGCTGGAGGCCTCGTGCCGATGCGCCCTTCTCCGCCGGATCTGCCCGGCGCCACGACCACCGATTCGCCCATCGACCGGGCGCTCACCCTTCTTTTGGCCGACGAAGTCGAGGCCGCCCTTCGGTGGAGCGCGGCGGTCGTGGAGCGCGACCCGTCGATTCCGAGTGGGCTCGTCATCACGTGCCGCTTGTTGAAGCAGCTCGGACGTCCGGAGGCGGCCATCGAGGGGTTCGGGCTCGCGGTTCGCCGCGCGATCGACGCGGCCAACCTGCCGCTCGCCGTGGCCGCGATCGCGGACCTGCGCACGCTCGCGGTCGACGTGCGAGGGCCTCTCGAAGAAGTCGCGTCGGCGTTCTGCCTCGGCTCGGCGCGCCTCCAGGAGACCGAGACGCCGCCGCCGCCGCTGCCCAACTTCGAGGGATTCCAGCCCCTGAGCTCGTATTTGAGCGGCCCGGCGCTGACGTCGAAGGCCACGCAGATCGTGCACGTGGCGACCCGCAATTACACCGAGGCGACGGGCGAGCTGATGTTGACCGCGCCGCTCCCGTTCTTCAGCACGCTCACGCACGATGCGTTGCGCGATCTGCTCGGCGCGTTCGAGATGGTCACCGTGCCTGCCGGCGCGCGCATCATCACCGAGGGCGAAGAAGGCGCGGAGGCGTACATCGTCGCGCGGGGCGAGCTCGAAGTGACGCGCTCGAACAGCGGCGAAGAAGGCGCGTACCCGACGGTGCTCGCCCGCCTCGTGACCGGGGCGCTCGTCGGCGAGATGGCGCTCCTTTCGCGCGCGCCGCGCGCGGCGAGCGTCATCGCGACGCGCCCGTCGATCCTTCTCGTGGCCAAACGCGAAGTGCTGGAAGCGGTCGCCGAGAAGCGCCCCGAGGTCGCCGTGGAGCTCGCGGCCCACTGCCGCCGGCGCATGGTCGCAAACCTCGGGCGCACGTCGTCGATGCTGGCGGCGGTCTCGCCGCAGGAGCGCACGGAGCTCGTCGAGCGGTTCGAGACGAAGATCTTCGAAAAGGGCGACAAGCTCGTGACCGAAGGGCAGGACGCGCAGGGCCTGCACTTGGTGGCATCCGGCGAAGTGGCCGTCGTGGCCCACGAGGCCGGCGAGTCGGTCGTCGTGGCGACGCTGAAGCCCGGCGACACCGTCGGCGAAGTCGCGCTCGTCTTGCGGCGCAAGGCCAACGCGGACGTCATCGCGATCCACCCGACCGTGACGCTGTTCTTGCCGCGCAGCGAGTTCATGGAGCTCGTGGAGGCGCACCCGTCGATCCTGCAGGGGCTGTATCTCACGGCGATCCGCAGGGACGACGACACGATTCGCGCGCTCGATTCGGCGCCGGCGGCCGTCGCGGATGACTACGTGCTTTTGTAGGGACGGCGCGCGCTGCGCCTATCGCCTGCGGGCGGCTTAGACATGGTCGCCGGCGAGAGCCAGGAGATGGCGCCGATCGATGCGCCCATTGCGATATCAGGATTGGCGCTCGAGTGTTTCGTGGCGCGCAGGAAGTCTCCGTCCGAATCTTCCGGCGAATTCGACGGTGGGACGCTTGTAGAAGCCACACAGTTTGGCCGGCGCAAGTGGGCGAGCGCGAAGTGCTCGTCGGCAAAGCGCGCAGCCTCTCCCGTGGCTCGACGCTTGCTGGGGAATCGAGCGTGAACCGTCCCGCGAGGGGTCCCGCCGTCGAAGTTGCCGCGAACTGCGCCGTGATTCGCGGCGACGCCTGGGCAGATTGCCGCGCCCTCGTGACGATGGTGGGACGAACGTTCGGTTCCCGGCGGGCGAAAAACGTCGGGCCACGCGTTCATCCGAAGCGCTCCACTGTGGGGAGCGCGTCAATCGGGGCGCTCGTATGCGCGCTCGGGTTAGCCGTGGGTTGCACGCCCGTGGAGACAGCGTCAACCGTCGTCGTAAGCACGCCCAGCGCGGCCGTGGTTCTCGTCCGAACGAATGACACCCTTTCTCCGGGCGACGTGATTCACATCTGGCGCCGTTCCTGCCTGCGGCATTGCGGCTATCGGCAAGTCGCGGGCGGGGTCGTGACCGTCGTTGTCCTCGACACT
>DATHQY010000405.1:0-4097 GCA_035482215.1 Polyangiaceae bacterium
GTCCGCCGCGTCGGGCGCGCCGACGACATAGCGCCGGTAATCGTCGATCGCCGGATACGGATGTCCGAGTCGATCGTGGCAGGTCCCGCGGTCGCGATAGAGAGTCGGATCAATCGACGAACGAAGCGCTTCATCGAACAAGTCGAGCGCCGCGGCGCAATCGCCCGCGGCCATCTTGGCGCGGGCAGACGCCGCGATTCCGTACGACCCGAGCTGTGCGTGCTGAAGATTCAGCGGCCCGCTCTTGTCGCCGTTCGGCGAGCCCTGCACGGTCCCGCCGTGCGATGAACCGCCAGCCGACGCGCCACCGTTCGAACCGCGCGGTCCGGCCCAGGCCGACCCCGGCGCCAACGCCACCAGCACAAGGGCCCCGGTCGAGGCCACTACCGCGATTCCATGGCGCATTGCGCCTAGCGTAAAGGAAATGCCCCCCGCGGGACGAATTTCGGTCAGGGCGTCGCAGGAGGGGTCGGGATACCGGGGTGCGGCACGCGCATCATGCGCATTCCGCCGTCTCCGCGCATGGCAGCCATCGCGCCACGCGCGCCCGCATCGCTGGGGCCCGTCGCGCTCGACGCTCCGGTCGCGCTCCACGTCACCTTCCCGAAGCGGCTAGCCTTGTGGAAGTTGCCCTGGCCGAGGATCGGCGACCACGCAACGCCGCCGTTGTTCTTCATCGCGTAGAAGTTCACGCGCCAGACGTCCCCCGGGTTCGGCGGCTGCGGCGACGCCTTCGCATAGGCAGTCCACGGGATCGCCGCTTCCACGGTGTAGCCGCTCACCTTGCCGTCCGCGCCTTTCTGGAGTGCGACGGCGCTCTTCAACTTGGGATCCCAATCTTCGTGCCCGAACGGCCCGTTCGGTCCGCCGTTCGGCAGCTGCAAGGCGTCGAATTGCGATTTGAAGATCTTGTTCTGCGGATTGATCTGGAGCTCGTAATACGTCTTGTTGTCGCCGGCAGGCCCGGGGTCGACCATCATCTCGATGGTGTCCTTCGTCCAGAGCTTCGGCTGGCCGCCCGCCGTGAAGTCGCTGGGCTGGGCTTTCGCGTCGGTGAATCCCACGTAGGGCTCGGCCTCGTTCACCGTGACGAGGACGTACAGATTCTTGTCGTCCCACATCATCTTCGCCGACCCATTCACCGGGAAGACGACGTTCGGCTTGCCTGTCCCCACATCGACGAACGCTGGGGTCGAGGCGGCGGTCGCCCACTCGGCCTCGGTCGCCTTGCCGTCGACCGTGATCTTCGCCCCCGGTGCGAGCTTCGGCACGGACAGCTGGGGGACGTCGTTCGTCGTGTGCTCTTCCTTTGCCTGTTGCACGACGCCCGTCTTCAGCTTGCCGACGATCGCGCTGTTGTCGCCGTCGTTCGGCCCGCTGATGATCCGGAGGCGCGCGTCGCCCTTCCAGACGCCTACGAGGAACGTGACCTCCGAGCCGACGACGTCGTTCGGCACGTGGTACGTCTGCTCGTCGACGTACACTTTGCCCTTTTCCCAGTGCTCGGGGCCCAGCACCTGGTGGCCGTTGCGGTTCTCGCGTATCGGGCCGTCGTAATCGAGGTTACCGAGCTTGCCATTGCCCTCGTCGCGCGTGTGCGTGAAGAGGACCCACCCGTCGTCGAGCGTGTCGTCGCAGCGCCACCAGTAGGTGACCTTCGCTTCCTCGCCGGGCTTTGCGAGCTCCGGTTCGAACTTGTAGCCAATCAAGTGAACCTTGTTCTCGAAGTTGACATCGAGCTTGTGCGGCATGTCCGCGGGAGGCGCGTCGAGGACGTACGCCTTCAACCGATCCTTGTCGCTCGAGCTCAGACCCTTGCTGCCGCCGACGCAGCCAGCCGACAGCACGCCGCCGCCCAACGTGAACGACGCGACCGCCACGATCGCCAACCAACCCCTGGAACGAAGCATGGCGGCCTTCTAACAAGAAAAGCGCCCTTCGGTCGAGATCCAGTCGACGAACGCGGCCCACTTCTGCCGCGCGCCGGGCCGCCGGGGGGTGCAGGGGCGAAATCGCCCTCAGCGCCGGCTCTTCTTGCGCGCTTCTTTTTCCCGCTTCCGGGCTGCCTTACGGGCGTTCTTCTCCGCCGCGCTGACGGGCCGCATCTTCGTCAGGCTGTCGCCCGCTCCGGCCGCCCCCATTCCGGGCATCCCCATGCCGCCCATCCCAGGAAGCCCGCCCATCCCGGGAAATCCGCCCATGCCCGGCATCCCGGGAAATCCGCCCATCCCAGGAAAGCCGCCGCCCATGCCCGGCATCCCGGGGAAACCGCCGCCGCCGGCCATCTTTTTCAGCTGCTTGGCCATCGCGACGTTCTTCATGCCGGGGATCTTGCCGAGCATCCCCATGTTGGACCCGAGGCCCTCCATCATCTGCTTCATGAAGAGAAATTTCTGAACGAGCTCGGTGACCTGGGGCTCGGGCTGCCCCGACCCCAGCGCGATGCGGCCCACGCGGCCCGGCTCGCGAATCAGCGCGTAGGGGTCGCGCCGCTCGAACTTCGTGAACGACTGGATGATCGCTTCGATGCGCACGAGCTCCTGGTCGTCGACGTTGACCCCGGGCGGCATCATGTCCCCCATCCCGGGCATCTTGGCGATGAGATCTTTGATCGACCCCATCTTCTGGATCATCTTCACCTGCTCGAGGAAATCGTCGAGGGTGAACTGGCCCTCGAGCATCCGCATCGCCTTCTCGGCGGCGTCCTTCTCGTCGACGACCTCCTGGAAATCCTTCATCAGGCCGACGACGTCGCCCATGCCGAGCACGCGGCTCGCCATCCCGTCGGCGCGGAACTCTTCGAACTTGTCGAGCGTCTCGCCGACGCCGACGAACCGCACGGGCGCGCCGGTCACGTCCTTCACGCTCAGCGCAGCACCGCCGCGCGCGTCGCCGTCCAGCTTGGTCAGCACGACGCCCGTAAGGCCGAGGCGATCATGGAACGACTTCGACGTCTTGACCGCGTCCTGCCCGATCATGGCGTCGACGACGAGGAGCACGTTCTCAGGCTCCGTGGCCGCCTTGATGTCGTGGAGCTCCACCATGAGCGGCTCGTCGATCGCGAGCCGGCCCGCCGTGTCGTAAATGACGACGTCGTTCTTGCCGGCGCGTGCCTGCTCGAGCCCTTGCTTGCAGATCTCGAGCGGCGTCGCGCCGGCGACGTTGAACACCGGCACGCCAACCTGCTCGCCCAGGATCTTGAGCTGCTCGACGGCCGCCGGACGCTGCATGTCGGCGGCGACGAGGAGCGGCTTCTTTCCCTCTTTTTGCAAGAGGCGCGCGAGCTTCGCGCACGTCGTCGTCTTGCCGGAGCCCTGCAAGCCGACCATCATGATGCCCATCGGCCGGCCCTTCGTGGCGGCGGGCACGAGCGCCGGGCCGTCGCCTGGCGACATGAAGGCGACGAGCTCGTCGTGGCAAATCTTGACGAAGGCATCGCTGGCGGAGACGCGGTGCGTCGCCCCGTCCTGGCCCTTCGCGCGGACACGAACGACTTCGCCGAGGGCCTTCTCTTTGACTCGAGCGAGAAACGCCTTCACGACCCCGAGCTCGACGTCCGCCTCGAGAAGCGAGAGGCGTACCTCGCGGAGTGCGGACTCGACGTTCTGCTCGTTGAGCTCCGTGAGCCCGGCCAAACGATTGCGCGCGGCTTTGAACCCCTTGGATAGGGCGTCGAACATACGGAAGCGCCTTAGCACAGGCCCTGGTTTGTCACCCGGGCTCCGTGATCGTGCTCGAGCAAGGATTTCCTTTCCCGGGCGGCGCCTTCCCGCGGAGAGCTAGCCCCTTCGCCGGAAGCGGCATGGCTCCGCCGTGCGGAGGCGCCCGAGCCGCAGCCTATCCGCCAAATTGGATGCGCAGGTCGGCGAGACGCTTGTCGCAATCGAGCATCTGCGTGCGCCCCTCTTGCAGCATGCGCGTCGCTTCGTCCAACTTGCCCGGCAACGCCTCCAGCTCCGGCGAGTCCGGCGCGAGCTTCTTTTGGTCCAACTCGTTCAGGCGCTGCGCGACTTCATTCTTCAGCGCGAGGGCCTTCGTCGTCGACTCGATGGCGCCCATGCACAGGCGCTTTACGTCGCACACGGTCGTGTCGGTGC
>DATHQY010000406.1:0-2652 GCA_035482215.1 Polyangiaceae bacterium
GCTCTTGACTTCGGGGCTGCCGTTCTGAAGGTCGTTGGCGAGCTTCGAGTTGCTCGCGATCTGGTTCCAGTTCTCGGTGTACGTGAGGCCGGCGCGGCCGCCGACGTGATCGAGAATGCGCCACCGAAGGTCGGCCACGAGCTCCGGGTGGAGTCGTCCGTATTGGAAGTATTTGTTCGGCGCGCCCTGCGGCGCGGTGGCGGAAGACGCGTTGCCCAATCCGTAGTAGCCGAGCGTCGTCTCCCAGCTGTATTCGGGCCGCACTTCGAAGCGCAAGGGCAGGCCGAAGAGCCGCGGGATAGTGAGCTTCACGTACACGTCCTGATACGGGAAGATCACCTGGTTATCGGTGTATTTCAGAGTCACGAGCCCGGCCGACTCGATCTCCCAGATATAGGGGTCGTAGCCGGCTTTCACGACGGCGTAGTTCGCGAAGAACCCGCCGCCTACGCCGATGTCGGTCGTGCCTCCGCCGACGGGCAGCAAGTTGAATTCGGTCTTCTCGGCGGCCTCGTCGCCGTAGATCACCTTCGTGCCGGTGCCCGACTTTTCGCTCGAGTTCAGCGCATCCGTCGCGCGCGCGGCCGTAGCCGTGGCGACGGCCGCAAAGGCCGCCGCGATCGACAGCAGGGATCTACGTGCGCTCACGGCGCGCTCGCCTCACGAAGCGAAGTCACCTTGTTTTCATACCAAGAACGAGCGTTCGCGAGCGCGAACTCCGTGTTGCCGTCGCGCATGTGAAAGCCAGCTCCTATCGCACCCGCTTCCACGAGCAGCGCCCATTCCGTGTCTTTCGCGTGTGAGTCGTACTCCAGTTCGACCGTGTCGTTACCCCCTCGAGCCACGAGCGACCGGACGTCGAGGCGCGATGGCCCGACTCGTACGTGCCCGGTGACGTCGAGGCCGTTCATCGGCAGGATCGCGTTCATGACCCACGAGGGCACCGGCGTTCGGCTCGCGACCATCGCGATGATTGGCGACGCGTCGCGCGCCGTAAAGTGGATATGCCCGTCGAACGATGGGCCGCCTGGCAGCCGCACCGTGCCGGGGGCGAGATCCGCCCGGCTCCACCATCCGTCGCCGTGCGTCGCGCTCGCGGCGGCGCTCCCCGCAGGCGTCACGGTGCTGTCGAACGCAAAGTGACTTCCGGACAGGTCGGTCGCGCCGCCGCGGGCCGCGGCGCGCAAACGGAGAGCGGCACTGCCGTCGAGCGCCTTCGAGCCGACGCGCGCGCGCAGGCCGTACACGTCGACTTCGGCGGTTCCGTCGAGCGCGAGCGATCCGAGGTCCACCGTCAGGCTCGCGCGGGCCCGCGGTGCGCCTTGCTCGATCGCGATGTCGTCGGGGACAGTGGCGATGTCGCGGAGCATCGAAAGGTCGCTCATCGACGCCTCCGGGACATCGATCACAACGTTCCCACGCATGCCCTCGTTGCCGCGCGTGAATCCTGGGGTCGCGATCGTTGCCGCGGGCACCTGTACGAACGCGCGCCGCGCGCCCGCACGAAGGTCGCGCAGCGCCGCGCGGGATTCACCGACCGTGAGCACGCCGGCGCTTCCGTCGTATTCGCCGGCCGCTCGCACCGACGCGGACGTCGTGACGCGCACGGGGGCAGATCCGGGCGGCGCGAGGTCGACGCCGTCGAGCGTCGCGTCCATCCGGCAGAACACGCGTCTCTTGGCGAACGACCCCTCGAGATGCGCGGTCGTCTCGGCGCGTCCGGACCTGACTCCGAGCTCAGGCAGTCCTGAAAGCCACGGTTGTAGCGATTGTGTCCGTGCGGAAGCCACGTCGGCGACGAAGGTGGCGTCATCGAACGCGCTGTGCGCCATGGCGAGCGAGCGGCTCGTGAGGGCGAACGCGACCTTGTCGGCCTCGGCCTGCGCGCCTTCGCGCGAGGCCCGCAGTTGTTCGGCCGCGAGCGTGCCCGTGAGCGTCGGCCTGCCGTCTGCGTCTGCGGCGACGCGGGCGTTCACGGCCATCACCGCGTCGAGGGTCGCGCCCTCGGCCTTCGCCTCGGCGTTCGGCAGCTCGGCAGTCACTCGGGTCCCCTCGGACAGGACACCTTTTCGCAAATCGAGAAAGACCGCGCAGGGCCCTTCGCCGCGCGGAAAGGCTGCATCCGAAGGCGCGAGCACCTGCAGGCCGTCCGCCGCATGCAAATCGCCTTCGAGATCGAGTCGCGTCGACAAGAAGTCGAGGATGCCGAGGCCGTTCTGGAGTGCATACAGGCGGACGTCGGATGGATGCAATGTCACGACCGCGTTCCCGTGCCCGCCGGTCAGGAGCGGAGTCTTGCCGTAGCTCACGTCGAATCGGCGAATGTCGACGTCGGCCGGGCCGACGTCGAGCCAGCGGTCGGGCCGAAAGAGCCAGCGACCGCGGACGCGCAGATCGGTCGAATACCGAATCGTGTCGATCCATATTTCGGGGATCGGATCCGCGAGGACGTCGTCGAGCTCTACGCCCCACAACGAGTAGTTGGCGTCGGTCGCAGGCGCTTGCTCGGGCCCCGGGTCTTTCCAGGGGAGGTAGTCGAACCCCGGGATCGGCGGCAACGCGGCGAAATGCTCGGGTGATGCCGCGTCGACGCGCAGCCGCGCACGCATCGAGAGGCCCTCCGCGCGCACGTGGCTCGCGTGAAATTTGCGA
>DATHQY010000407.1:0-4628 GCA_035482215.1 Polyangiaceae bacterium
CTGAGTTCCCTGCAGGCGACGGTACTCGTCGGGCCGCGCGTTTATCATGCCATGGCTCGCGACGGACTTTTCTTCGCGCCCCTTGGCCGCTTGCATCCGAGGGTGGGCGCGCCGGTCAACGCGCTCGTGGTGCAGGCGATCATCGCCGTGGTCGAGCTGGTGAGCGGCAGCTTCGACCAGCTGCTCGCGTTCGCCATGTTCGCGATCATGGCCTTCTCGACGCTGGCCGTCGTCGCGGTGTTCGTTCTCCGCGTTCAGCGACCGGACGCGCTTCGGCCTTTTCGTGTTCCGGGCTATCCGTTCGTTCCCGCGCTCTTCGTCGTCGTGAATGCCTGGGTGCTTTGGAGCGTGCTGCAGTACAAGCCGCTCGCGGCGGTGGAAGGCCTGGCGATCGTTGCGACCGGAGTCCCCGCTTACAGTTTTCTTCGCAGAAAGATTCGCTCCGAGGAGAGTGCCTGATGAAGCGTAGGTGGGGTTCGTTCGGATTTCCGTCGTTTGGCGCGCTGGCCGTGTCGTGCGTCACTGGGGTTGGCATCGGCGGTCTCGGGTGCGCGCACGGCGCGACGACCGACAGCGCATCGTCGGCGAGCTCGGTGGCTTCGGCCAAAGCTCCTGAAGCGACCGTGCTAGCGGCGAACAGCGCAGGACCTGCCCCGCGGGCGTCGGCAAGCGCGGTCACGGCTTCGTCACCGGCCGCGAGCGCCGCGAACCTGGATCCGGATGCAGCCGCGCCTGTCGCGGCCGCAAAATCCGAAGCGCCGCTCGAGGGCGAGGACTTCGCCGTACAGGCCCGGCGATTGTTCCGTGTGGCGGCGTGCGGTTCGTCGGACGACTTGCCCTCGCGCTTCGACGCGACCGTCGTCGCCAAGCACTGCGACGAGCTCGCGCACGCATACGAGGACTACAAGAAGTCGTGGCTCGAGGTCGCGGAGCCCTTCCTCGCGTCTCTCCGTCCGAAGACGCTGCCCGACGTCGTCGTCTACCCGTTCGGTGGCGGTGACCTCGTGAGCGCCCTCGCCACGTTCCCGGATGCGTCGGAGATCACGACGATTTCGCTGGAGCCGGCTGGTGATGTACGCCCGATCGATCAGCTGCCGCCCGAAAAGCTGGGGCGAGAGCTCGCGGCGCACCGCTCGCACCTCGAGCGGCTCTTCGAGAAAGCGCACTCGCGCACCGATAACCTCGAGAAGGAGGCCCAGGCCGACCTGCCGGGCGAGATCGTCTTCGCGCTCGGCGCGCTCGTCGTGCACGGGGACGAGCCGGTGAGCCTCCGGTACTTCCACCTCGGCGCGGACGGCGCCGTCGCGTACGTCACGCAAGCCGAGATCGACGCGCAGGCGCATCATCCCAAGGCGCTTCGCGCGCTCTTCGACAACGCTGAGCTAAGGTTCAGGAAGAGCGGCCATCCGGAAGCCCCTGTCCAGGTGCTCCGGCACATCGCCTTCAACCTGGACGACGCCCACCTGAAAGCCGACCCGTCGCTCCTGGCGCATCTGTCGGCCAAAGGAAAGGTGGCCGCGATGACGAAGGCCGCGAGCCACCTTCTCTGGAACGACCATTTTTCGATGATTCGCGACTGGCTCGTCGGCCATACCGATTGGATGGTGTCCGATTCCACTGGAATCCCGCCACGCTACGCTCAGCCGGCGGGCTACTCGCAAGACACGTACGGGACGTTCGACGGCCCGGCCCTGTTCGGTCTTTACGACGACAAGGACGCGAACGACTTCAAGCATCTATTTTCATCCGAGCCGCCCCGCGAGCTGGCTTTTCGCTACGGCTATCCCGATCGGGACGGCCACGCGCACTTGATCGTGACTCGGCGGTAGAGCCGGAACGCTGCCGCGTAAGCACTGAATAATTCTCGCCTTCGTAGTGCATTCCGAGCCGCGCTTGCGCTCTGCCGAGGCTGCCGGCCAGCGAGAGCGGCACCGCGACGCGAGGGTGAGTCACGGAAACGGCGCAAAACGGCCTGCGTACGAACCTGCGCAACGGATTGCCGCAGGTAACGAAGCGCGGGCGCGATGCCAACCGGACGGCGGCTCCCACGGTCCACCATTTTGTCCTAGCCAAAACGCACATGATGCTTAAGGTTTGGCGTTCCTTGGGAAGCGCCGCGCGGTCCCGACGGTTGTTCGCCCATAGGAGCGACCTTACGTTCTCGTTCGGCGCTTCGTTTGGCATTTCACCCCTCCAACGTACGTACCGATCGTGAACGCACCCAGCACTGCCCTCGCACCTCTACGGGCGGATCTTGATCAAGAGCCGCTCGAACTCGAGACGCTCTCGGACGTGGCCGTCGCCAACGACGCCGCACCCCATCCAATGGGGTCGCACTCGTCACATCCGGGATCGCATTCGACGTCCCATTCCATCATGGCGCCACCGCGCCATGCGCGGCGGCGCGTCCTCACGCACGAGGAGGAAGTCGCGCTTTCGCAACGCATCGAAGGCGGGGAATGCGACGCGCTCGGCGCGATGCTGAGCTCCGTGCAAGCGGCGGTGCCGCTTCGCGCCATCGCGGCCGAGCTGCGAGATGGTCGTCTCATCCCCTCGGGTCTTCTGCGCAACGCGAGCGAAGACGCGGACGGCCCGGAAGGGGTGGAGCGGCTGGCGAAACTGCTGGAGCGTGCGGCGACCGCCGCCGCGTACGGCAATGGAACCGACGAAGCTTCGCGCGAGCGTGTGCGTCGGCGGCGGACGCGGTTGGCAACGGAGCTCTGTGCCGAGCGGTTCGAGCGCTCCATCTTCGAGCGGATCGGCCGCGCTCTGCGTACGCGCGGGGCGCACGAGCGCGCGCGCCGCGCCTTTGCGCGCGGTCGCCGCGCGGCCGAGCGCGCGGTGCACGAGTTCGTCGGCGCGAACTTCGGTCTGGTCGTGACGTATGCGCGGCGGTTCGTCGGGCAGGGTCTCGACATGCACGATCTCGTGCAAGAGGGTCAGCTCGGCCTCATTCGTGCGGTCGAGAAGTTCGACTGGCGGCGTGGGCACCGATTCTCGACGTACGCGGCATGGTGGGTGCGCCAGGCGATGGCTCGCGCGCTCGCGGACCAGAGCAAGACGATTCGCGTTCCGGTTCACCTCCTCGAGAGCCGTCACAAGCTCGAGCGCGTGCGGCGCGCGATGGCGCAACAGGGCCGCCGCGATCCCACCGACGAAGAGTTGGCGCGCGAAAGCGGTCTGCCGATCGACAAGGTGCGGACCATCCGTGGGCTCGTGCGCGAGCCGTTGCGGCTCGAGGCTCCTCTCGGCGACGAGGGGGACGGAGGGCAGCTCGGTGATCTCGTGGCGGACTCGCGGTCGCCCGCGCCGGACGAGCAGCTGGCGCGCGAGCGGATGCAAGTGCAGACGCGCGCGCTTCTCGACCTGCTCACGCCGCGCGAGCAACAACTGCTGAAGCTCCGTTTCGGCATGGATGGCGGGCCTGGCCAGACGCTCGAAGAAGTTGGCAAGTCGTTCAATCTGTCGCGCGAACGCGTGCGCCAGATCGAAGCGGCCGCGCTGAAGAAGCTCCGCGCGGTCTCGGAAGAACGCGAGCTCGGCTCGTACATCGGTCGCTAAGCCTCTAGACGCACCCGCCCTCGAGCTGTCCGGGCCACTGCACCTGTCCTGCGAGGATGTCCGGGATCGTCAGGATGCGCACGCGGTGGCTCGAGCGGTCGTGCGCGTCCGCTGCCCACGACGCGACGCCACAATCGCGTGCGACATCGTGCACGCCCTTCGCAGGCGGCTGCAGCGTCACGAGAACACCGAAGTCCGCTCGCCGAAGCTCCATGGCTTCGGCGAGCGTTTCGACGGCGCTCGGCGTGAGAAGGCGCTTGCTTTCAATGGAGACGAGCCCGCTCCGCCGCGCGCCGGACCCGTCGATGAGCGTCATTTCGCCGTCGGCGCCCGCGCCTGCGTTCTTCGGCGGCCGCCCGCCGAGGAGGCGAACGGCCCACCAGCGGAAGTCGTACGGGTTCGTCTCCGCCAACCGCGCCGCGTGATCGGCATCGGCCGGCTCGCCGTGAACGGCCCATGATCCCCCGGGGAACCTCTCGCGCAGACGGTCTTTCACGACCGTGATCGCCCGAAGCGCGGCGTCGACGCCGATCCACCGGCGTCCGAGCCGCTCCGCCGCTTCGAGCGTCGTTCCGCATCCGCAGAACGGATCCAGCACGACGTCGTTTTCTCGCGACGAGACGCCGATGATTCGCTCGAGCAGGGCGAGCGGCTTCTGCGTCATATAGCCGAGCTTCTCGGTGGAGAAGCTCTTGATCCAAGGCGAGTAGAGCGCCCCCTCGTCCCAGACGTCGTCGATCGCGACCCCGCGCGGATTGCTGCCGCCCCCGCGGCGCACGTACCCGGGGTCGTGCGGCTTGTACGCGAGCTCCTTGTTGAAGGTGAAGGCTGCGCGCCGGTCCCGCAGGTAATAGAGCAGCGTGTCGTGGTTACGGACCCAGTTCGCCGTCCTCGTTTTGAAACCGGAGACCCAGCCGCTTCGCCAGATGATCTCGCGGCGAAAGTTCTCGGGCCCGAACAAGGCGTCGAGGATCAACTTCAGGTAGTGGCTCGCCGTCGGATCGCAGTGCACGTAAATCGAGCCGGTCCTGCGGAGAACGCGACGCGTCTCGACGAGCCGGATGGCC
>DATHQY010000408.1:0-3044 GCA_035482215.1 Polyangiaceae bacterium
TGGCGCCAGCACGCCCGTCGCTCCGCCGCGTCGGTCAGCTTCTCCAGATCGAGCAGACTGCGGGCGTAAAAGGTCGCGTCTCGCACTCTGCAAAGGAGCGTACAAGCATCCGGCACCGAAGGCCTGAATTTGCGCGCGGGCGCATGCTATGGGGGGCGACCTTCGGATGATCGCTCTCAACAACGTCACCAAGCGCTACGGGCCCAAGGTTCTCTTCGAGAACGTGACCATGCAATTCGACCCGGGAAAGCGCTACGGCCTGACCGGCGCGAACGGGGCCGGCAAATCCACCCTGCTCGAGATGCTGTCGGGCCAGGAAGATTGGGACACCGGCAGCATCGATGTGCCGGGCGGTACGCGGATCGGCGTGCTCGAGCAAAACCACTTCGTCTACGACGAGCAGCGGATCCTGGACGCCGTCATGGCCGGCAAGTCCGAGCTGTGGGACGCGATGGTCGAGAAGGAACGCCTGCTCTCCGGCGAGGTCGACGACGTGGTCGGCGCGCGCCTCGGCGAGCTCGAAGGCGTCATCGCGGACAACGACGGCTACTCGGCCGACGGGCAAGCCGCGGAGCTCCTGGTCGGCCTCGGCATCCCGGCGGAAAAGCACGGCGACCCGATGCGGTCGCTCCCCGCGGGCTACAAGCTGCGCGTCCTCATCGCCAAAGTGCTCTTCGGGCGACCCGACGTGATGCTCCTCGACGAGCCCACGAACCATCTGGACCTCGAGTCGATCCAGTGGCTGACGCGCTTTCTCGTCGACGAGCACAAAGGCACGCTCCTCGTTGTCTCCCACGACCGGCACTTCTTGAACCAGGTCGCCACCCACATCGCCGACGTCGACTTCAAGACGATCACCGTTTACACGGGCAACTACGCCGAGTTCGTCGGCGCGAAGTACGAAAACCAGCAGCGCGCGGAAGCGACGGCGCAGAGCGCGAAAAAGAAGATGGGCGAGCTGCAGGAATTCGTGCAGCGGTTCGGATCGCACGCGTCCAAGAGCAAGCAGGCGCAGAGCCGCCTGAAGCAGATCGAGAAGCTCGAAGAGGTGGTCGAGACGAAGGGCGCCAAGCGATCGAGCCTGGTCCGGCCGTACGTCCGCTTCGAGATGGCCAAGCCGAGCGGGCGCGACGTCGTGCGCGTCGAGAACGTGACCAAATCGTTCGAAGGGCGCGGCGTCGTTCTCGGCGGGATGAGCCTCAACGTGAACCGCGGCGACCGTATCGCCGTGATCGGGCGGAGCGGCATCGGCAAGTCGACGCTGCTCAAGCTCCTCGTCGGGGCGTACAAGCAGCTCGACGACGAGACCCGCACGTACACGCTCTTGCCCGACTCGGGGGACGTGCGCTGGGGCAACGACGCGAGCGTCGGGTACTTCGCGCAAGACCACCACGAGTCGCTCGGCGCGACGGCGAAGGGGACGACGCCGTACGACTGGCTCTATCAGTTCGATCCGTCGCGGACCAAGGAAGAGATCCGCGGGATTCTCGGGCGGCTCCTCTTCAGCGGCGAGGCGGCGCTGAAGCCGACGGAGGCGCTGTCGGGCGGCGAGGCCGCGCGCCTCCTGCTCGGCAAAATGGTGCTCGGGCGGCACAATGTTCTCGTGCTCGACGAACCGACCAACCACCTCGACATCGAATCGATCGAAGGGCTCCTCGACGGGCTCCTGAAGTTCGAGGGGACCGTGCTGTTCGTCAGCCACGACCACCACTTCGTGTCGCGGCTGGCGACGCGCGTCATCGAGCTGAAAGACCGCCCCGCGGGCGACAAAGCGCCGGGCTGCGCGGTCACGGACTTCGGCGGCACCTACGAAGAATATCTAGAGCGCCACGGGCACTAGAGAACGAAGAGGGGAGAACCAGGTTAGGAAAGGAGAGGAGGAGGTCGAGGTGGCCACCCCTCAAAAGTCTCCTTTCCTCCTGCCCGTTTCACTTTCTCCGCGCAATTCTACCGCGGTTCCAGGGTCACGTCCGGCTCGACGAGCTGGATGCGCCGCCAGGCTCCGGACGTGAAGCGCCACGCGAGCGCGCCGGCGAGGAGCGCGATGTACGTGACGAGGACGAGCATCATCGGCACGATGCCGCCGCCTTGCCGGATCACGGCGAGCCACGCGAGCGGGATGAACACCGCCCACCCGAGGACGATTCGCGCGGCCATCGGCCACGTGGTGTCGCCCGCGGCGCGGAGCGACTCGGAGAGCGTGATCCCCGTGCCGTCGAAGAATTGCCACACGGCCGACAGCATGAGCATCGTCGATCCGACGGCGACGAGGCGGCTCGTCGATCCGTCCGGCACGAAGAGGCCGATGAGCGCCTCGGGAGCGACGAGGTAAAGCACGCTCACCGCGACCATCCAGCCGATGGCCACGGTGCCGGTCAGACGAACGAGCGGCCCGACCGCGTCTTTCTCGTTTCGCCCGATGGCTTCGCCCACGAGGATCGAACCGGCGGTCGACACGCCCCACGCGGGCATGAACGCGATCGAGTTGATCTGGATGACGACGTTGAACCCGGCCAGCACCGTCGTTCCCAGATGGCCGGCGATGACATTGACGAACACGGCGAACGCGGCGAACTCGAGAAACCAGTTGAAGCCGTTGGGCAGCCCGAAGCGAAGGACGCGCGCGAACTCTTTCGCGCGGAGCTTGCCGCCGCGGGCCGCGTCCTTCGTTCCGCGGTTTCCCGCGAAAGCCACGAGGACGACCGCGAAGCCCGACGTGCTCGCGAGGACGCTCGCCCACCCCGCGCCGGCGACGCCGAACCCCGGTAAGCCGAAGCGCGGCTGGATCAAGGCATAACACCCCAGCACGTTCACGATCATCGACGTCGCGCCGGCGATCATCGCGACGCGTGTGTTCCCGAGGCCGCCGTACCAGGCGCCGAGCGCCTCCGTCCCGACGACGGCGCCGACCGATAGAAGGCGAATGGACACGTACGTCGTCATCGCGCGCTCGACGCCCGGCGCGTACCCGAGGCGATGAACCGCGAGGGGAACGAGCGGGATCGCCAAGGCCGCGCAGAGACCGGCGACCACAGCGAGAATGA
>DATHQY010000409.1:0-14607 GCA_035482215.1 Polyangiaceae bacterium
TGGACGCGTGGCTGCAAGCGGGACAGCCACGGCCTACGGGACAGCCCGGACAGCCGGAACCACCCGAAAAACCCGGCGGCCTTTGACAATGGCAGGATTTGGGGCTACTTGGCCCTGCCACTTATCCCGCCTACCGCCGCCCGTATCGAGGACTGGTCCTTCCTCCGCAAGCGGGTCGTGACAAAAACAACCTACCGCGTGGCCTTCCACGCATGCACCGGACCATCGAGGCCTCTCCAGAATCCCATGTCGACCCAAACCACCGCAGCCCTGGGCTCCACAGGCAAAAGCACGGAGCCGCAAAGCAACGCCGACAGCTTTGCGAACCTTTTCGAAGCCAGCATCAGCGCTGGTGATTTCGGCAAAGAAGGCGAAATCGTCAAAGGCACCGTCGTCGCCGTCCAGCGCGACAACGTCGTGATCGACATCGGCGGCAAGAGCGAAGGCATCATCGCGCTCGCCGAGTTCGCCGACTCGCAAGGGCAGACCACGGTCAAGCCCGGCGACCAAGTGGATGTCTACATCGAGAGCCGTGAAAACGATGACGGCCTTGTCGCACTCTCCAAGGAGAAGGCCGACAAGATGAAGGTGTGGGATGAGATCTCGGCCGCGTGCGAACGCGACGAGCTCATCGAAGGGACGATCAGCCAGCGCGTGAAGGGTGGCCTCTCGGTCACGATCCGCGGCGGCGTCAAAGCCTTCTTGCCCGGCTCGCAGGTCGATCTCCGGCCAATCCGCAACTTGGATAAGCTCATCGGCCAGACCTATCAATTCAAGGTCATCAAGTTCAACAAGAAGCGCGGCAACATCGTGCTGTCGCGGCGCGTCCTTCTCGAGAAGGAGCGCGACGAGCAGAAGACCAAGACCCTCGAGACCCTCGAGGAGGGCAAGGTCGTCCGCGGCGTCATCAAGAACATCACCGAGTACGGCGCGTTCGTCGACCTCGGCGGCATCGACGGCTTGCTCCACATCACCGACATGAGCTGGGGCCGGGTGAACCACCCGTCCGAGCTGTTCCAGGTCGGCGACGAAGTGACCGTTCGCGTCCTCAAATACAACCCCGAAACGGAGCGCGTCTCGCTCGGTCTGAAGCAGACGCAAGAAGACCCGTGGAGCCACGCCGAAGAGGCGTTCCCGCCGGGCAAGAAGGTGCGCGGCAAGGTCCAGTCGATCACGGACTACGGCGCGTTCGTCGAGCTCGAGCCGGGCGTCGAAGGCCTCATCCACGTCAGCGAAATGTCGTGGACCAAGAAGGTCAAGCACCCGAGCAAGCTGATGGAAATCGGCCAGGAGCTCGAGTGCCAGGTCCTCGAAGTCGACGCGAAGAGCAAGCGCATCAGCCTCGGCTTGAAGCAGCTCGAGCCCGATCCCTGGACGCTCTTCACCGAGAAGTACAAGCCGGGCGACAAGATCGACGGCAAAGTGCGGAGCATCACCGACTACGGCGTCTTCATCGGGATCGAAGAGGGCGTCGACGGGATGGTGCACAAGAGCGACATCTCGTGGACCGCGAAGGTCAACAACCCGAGCGACCTTTACAAGAAGGGCGACGAGGTCGAAGCGATCATTCTCAGCATCAACCATGACGAGAAGAAGGTCAGCCTCGGCGTCAAGCAACTCTTCGACGATCCGTGGCCGACCATCTTCAACGAGCTGCCTCCGGGCAAGGTCGTGCACTGCAAGGTGCTGAGCCTCGTCGATTACGGCGTCTTCGTCCGCGTACGCGAAGGCATCGAGGGCCTCATCCCGCAGAATGATCTCGTCCTCGCGAAGGACGAAACCGGCAAGGACAAGCCGCTGCGCGAAGGCGACGAGATCGAAGCGGAGATCGCGAACATCGACACGCAAGAGCGCAGGCTCACGCTGTCGATGCGTCGTGGAGAGACGGCGCCGGTCGCGGCGGCCGAAACGTCGTCGTCGTCGGCCTCGTCCTCGTCGGCGACGGCGGGCGGCGCAGTGAAGACCGCGCGCGCCTCGAAGACTCCGAAGAAGAGCGCCGCGGCGGAAGCCGCGGGCGGCACGATCGGAGAGCTCATCAAGCAGAAGCTCGGCGCGAAGCTCGCCACCATCAGCACCGAAAAAGACAAGAAGGAAGAGGAAGAGGACGGGAAGGACGAGTAGTCGTCCCGACGTCCTAGGTCCTTCGTAGCGCTGGGTTTCGAAAACACCGTTTTCGAGAGAAAAGCGCTCCAGCGAGGCGGGTTGCTATCAGCAACCCGCCTCGTTTCGTATTTTCCCTTCCGGGAAGGAACGAACATGACCGAACGGCTTTGGGCGCCCTGGCGCATGGAATACCTCGAAGCGCCGAAGAGCGGCGCGTGCGTCTTCTGCGAGATCGGCGCCTTACCGCCGGCCGCGTACCGCGAGAAGCTCGTGCTCGTCGCGCAAGAGCATGCGTTCGTGTGTCTGAATCGGTATCCATTCGCGCCGGGCCACCTGCTCGTCGTCCCACGGCGCCATACGGCGGACTTCGCCGGGCTCGCGCCGGAGGAGTACGACGCCTGGATGCGCCTTTGCCGCGATGCAGTCGCCCGGCTCCGCGCCGCCACAACGCCGGAAGGCGTGAACTTGGGCGTGAATCTGGGCCGGGCCGCGGGAGCAGGGATCGCGGACCATCTGCACGCTCATGTCGTCCCGCGCTGGTCGGGCGATTCGAACTTCATGCCCGTCGTGGCCGACACCCGCGTCATGCCGGAGTACCTCGACGAATCCTGGAAGCGGCTCGCGCCGTTCTTCGCCGACGTTGCCGGGCAACACGCATGAGCACGGCTGCTGCGGCACGCGCACGCCGGCGCACCCTCTTTCTCGCCTTCAGCGCGGCCATCGCGGTGGCCGTGATGATCGCGGCGCACGAAGTGATGCTGCCCTTCGTCATCGCGCTGGTGATCGCGTACGTGCTGGCGCCGCTCGTCGCAGCCGTGGAGAAGCGGGGTCTCGCGCGTGGCCTCGCGGTGATCCTCGTGTACGTCGTCGTGCTGGGCTCCGTCGCCATCTTCGTTCGCGCGGTCACGCCTCGCATCGCGCTCGAGTTTCGCAACCTTCGCCGCGAGTTGCCTCGCCTCGCGGACGAGGCGCGCACGAGATGGGTCCCCGCGGTGACCGACCGTCTCCGGTCGCTCGGAATCACCCCGGCCGACGAGAGCGACGACGAGACGCCGGAGCCCGTCGCTACGAGTGCGTTCGTGGTCCGACCGCAGAGCGACGGCACCCTCGCGGTCGACGTGGGCACCGGCGCCGAGGTCGTCGAGACGAAGAACGGCTGGTCGATCGCGCCGGCGCGGGAGCGAAAAGACGTCCCTTTCGATCCGAATCGAATCGTCGCCGACGCCGTCGGACGGACCTTCGCCTACGCGCAGGAAAACTCACTCGAGGTCGCCCGCGCCGTGCAGAACCTCGTCGCGACCGTCAGCCGAGCGATCTTCGTGTTTTTCATCACGCTCATGCTCGCGGCCTATCTGATGATCTCGCGCGAGCGCATCTACGATTTTTTTCGCCAGCTCGTGGTGCCACGAAATCGCGTCTCGTTCGACGGGCTGATGGCGACGATCGACCGCGGTCTCGGCGGCGTCGTCCGCGGGCAGCTCGTCATCTGCTGCATCAACGGCGCCCTCAGCGCGATCGGCTTCGCGTTCATCCATTTGAAGTATTGGCCAGTGATGGCGCTCGTCGCCGCGATGTTCTCGCTCATTCCGATTTTCGGATCGATCGCGAGCGCCGTGCCTGCCGTGGCAGTCGGACTCACGCAGGGATTCTCGACGGCGTTTTTCGTGCTCGCGTGGATCATCGGCGTGCACCAGCTCGAGGCAAACCTGCTCAATCCGAAGATCATGGGCGACGCCGCGAAGCTCCATCCGGTGCTCGTGATCTTCGCGCTGCTCGTCGGCGAGCACTTCTTCCACGCGATCGGAGCACTCCTGGCCGTTCCCACGATGTCGATCGCGCAGTCGTTGTTCACGTTCTTCGAGAAAAGCCTACGCGAGCCCGAATCCTGACCTGGCGACGCAGGCGAAGCGTCGCTAACTGACCCACCGCTGGGCAAGGCTCGTCGCCCGAGGAAGCTGGTCGTCCCGTAGTCCGCTCGTGTAGACCACGAGCGAAGCGCGATCGCCGAATCCGAGCCGGATCAAGCGAAGAAACTCTTCGAGCTGCGATACGGCCACGTGCGTATGCCACTCGCTGTGCCAGCGATCGGGCACGAGCACAGAATGAAGCACCAGCTGCGCATAGCCCCACCCGATGAATTGCCGTATCGCGCGTAAAATGCGCGCCCGCCCTTTGGTGGTCAACGTGACCGTCCGCTTGCGCGTATCATTGGTAACGATGTCGCGCTCCACGTAGCCCATTTCTTCCAGCCTCTTGAGCATACGACTGACAACCGAAGGGCAAACACCGAGGGTGCGCCACAACTGGCCCTGCTGCGTCGGGTATCGCCCCCTCTTGTGGATCACGTAGAGCATGTCCATGCGAGCCGCGGTGAGACCCATCTTGCCGAGGGTCCGTCGCGTGAGCCCGAGGGTCGCGTAGTACGCGCGCTTCAAACCGAAGAATACCGGGTGCATTCCCAGCAGAGAATCACATCTCGTGCCAACGCCCAAAGCGCCCCTCGATCTCGCACTCGCAACCGGCAGGGCACTCGAACCCGCGCAAAAATGAGTGAACTATCGGCCCTTCATTGCCAAGGCAATGGAAGGCCTATGGCCGGACTATCCGGCCGCGGGGTGTCTCCGCGGCGCCACTTGGGTGTCCTCGGTCGGCGCTGGATGTCCTCGGGATAGGTACCGATTTCACGCGGCGATGCGCCATTTGCGGCGGGCTTCGGAGAGTCAGTGGAAGTCGCGACTCATCGCGGGCACGTCGTAGAGCGAGAGAGGCTCGAGGCGATCCGGAATGACGTAGACGACCTGCCCTTCACGCTCGATCTTCCCATGCACGGCCAACAAGGAGCTCGAGGTCGCCACGTGGCGCCATCGGTCGAATGCGGTGGCCCACAAGATCAAATTGATGAAACCGACTTCGTCTTCCATCGTGATGAAGACGACGCCGCTCGCGGTTCCGGGCCTCTGGCGGCAGATGACCATCCCCGCCGTGCTCACGCGGGATCCATGCGCGAGCTTCGCGAGGTCCTCGGATTTCACGAAGTGGGCGGGTAGCGACGGCCGGACGACGCCCATCGCGTGATCGCCGACGGCGACGCCGGTCGTCCGGTAGTCGAGCAAGAGCTGTTCGGCTCGCGACATGGGGTCAAACTCGGGCACGGCATCGTCGAACTCCACGGCGGCCCACAAGTCGCGGTTCGCCGGTGCACGCGCTTTCCAGATGGCTTCGCGCCTTTCGAGTCCGAAGACCGCGAGGGCACCTGCCTCCGCGAGTTGCTCGAGCTCACGCTTCTCGATGCCCGCGCGCGCCACGAGATCCTCGACCGATGAAAACATGCGCTCTTTGCGCGCCTTTTCGATGCAACGACCCCGCTTTTCGCCGAGCCCCGACACGAGGCGCAGGCCGAGGCGTAGAGCCGGCGGCTGCGCCATCGGCACCATCGGCGGGACTTCGCCTTCGAGCGTGCAGTCCCAGTCACTCGCATCCACCCGAACGGGCAGAATTTCGACGTCGTGGCGCTCCGCGTCCTTGACGATCGTCGCGGGCGAATAGAAGCCCATCGGCTGGCTGTTGATGAGCGCCGCCGCGAACGCGGCGGGATGGTGCACCTTGAGCCAGGCACTCGCATACACGAGGAGCGCGAAGCTCGCGGCATGGCTTTCGGGAAAGCCATATTCGCCGAATCCTTTGATCGACTGGTAGAGGCGTTCGGCGTAGTCGGGCTCGATGCCCTTCTTGGCGAAACCTTCGAGGAGCTTCTCGCGGTGCCGTTCGAGCTTGCCGTTGCGCCTCCACGCGGCCATGTCGCGGCGCAGTTGATCAGCCTCTCCACCGGAGTAGCCCGCCCCGACGATCGCCATTTGCATCACTTGTTCCTGGAAGAGGGGCACCCCGAGCGTCCGATGGAGGATCGGCGTGAGCGATTCGTGGGGAATCGTCGGCGCCTCCTCGCCTGTCCGCCGTCGCAAATAAGGATGCACCATGCCGCCCTGAATGGGCCCCGGCCGCACGATCGCGACTTCGACGACGAGATCGTAGAACTTCTGCGGGCGAAGGCGCGGGAGCATCGCCATCTGCGCGCGGCTCTCGATCTGGAAGACGCCTACGGTATCGGCCGCGCAGATCGCCTCGTAGACCGAGCGATCCTCGGATGGGATGCGTGCGAGTTGATCGATGGCGGTCCGCGCGGCAATGCGTGAATCGCTCTGGCTGTAAGCGAGCGCCTTGCGAATGGCCGTTAGCATTCCCAGGCCCAGAACGTCGACTTTGAAGAATCGCAGCGTGTCGAGATCGTCCTTGTCCCAGGGAATGACCGTGCGATTCGCCATCGTCGCCTTTTCGATCGGCGCCACGTGGAGGAGAGGCTCGGCGCTCAGCACGAATCCGCCGACGTGGATCGACAGATGCCGCGGATACCCCTGGATGGCGTGGGCCATGCCGAGCACGAGGCGCACGCGCCGGTCCTCCGGGTCGAATCCGCACGCGCGCACGCGTTCGTTCGGAATCGCGTCGAGTTTGTCCCACCACGACACGAGGCCCGAGAGGCTGTCGATCTGTTCGAGCGAGAGGCCGAACACCTTGCCGACTTCGCGGAGCGCGCTCTTGCCGCGATACGAGATGACTTCGCTCACCATCGCCGCGCGGTCGCGGCCGTAGGTGGCGTAAATCGCCTGGATCACTTCCTCGCGCCGTTCGTGCTCGAAGTCGACGTCGATGTCCGGCGGTTCGTGGCGCACGCTCGAAAGAAAGCGTTCGAACAGAAGACTGCTCCGGGTCGGATCGACCGCGGTGATCCCGAGGCAATAGCAGACCGCACTGTTGGCGGCGCTCCCTCGCCCCTGGCAGAGAATGTCGCGCTTGCGTGCCATGTCCACGATCTCGCGCACGCTGAGGAAGTAGGGCCCGACCTTCATGACGGCGATCAGGGCGAGCTCCGTCTCGATCTGCGCGCCGACCGCTTCGGGCAGGCCTTGCGGGTAGCGCGTGCGCGCACCTTCGTAGGTGAGCCGCCGGAGCACCGTGTCGGGCGTCTCTCCGGCGGCCGTTGCGGTCGCATCGAGCTCGCTCGGAAACAGGTAGTTGAGCTCTTTCATCGCGAAGACGCACGCGCCGGCAATCTCACGCGATCGCGCGAGCCACTCGGGATGCCCGGCGAAGACCGCCTCCATCTCGGCGCGCGGCTTCAAATGGGCCTCGCTGTTCGGCAAGAGCGCTCGGCCCGCTTCGTCGAGGGTCGTGCCTTCGCGGATGCAATGCAGGACGTCGAAGACCGCCTTGTCTTCGCGGCGCGCGAAGAGCACACGGTTGGTCGCACAGATGGGCACGCGGTGTTCGCTCGACAGCGCCAGGGCGACAGCGCGGCGCGGTTCGTCGTTGCCGTCGCGGTGCTGCCAGAGCGCGATCGACAGGCGCTCACCGAATGCCGCTTTCAGCGCCGCCACGGCATCGCCGAGCCCGGGCGTGGCGGCCGAGGGGACCGCCATGGTGCACCACAGGCCGTCTGCCCATTCGCAGATTCGGTCGAGCCGGATACCCGCGAACTGGTTACGCGGAACGCCTTCTTCGGGCTTTCGCGGCTCTCCCTTCGGGTGCCGCTCATGGCTCTCGGTCAAGAGACGGCACAGGTTCACGTACCCGGCGTGCGTCGCGACATGGAGCCAGAGCGTGTCGATCGGCGCTTCGTCGATGGCCATCTCCGCGCCCACGACGAGGCGCATCCCGACCTCCACGGCCGCCTCCATGGCGCGCACGATGCCGTATAGGCCGTCACAATCGGCGACGCCGATCGCGTCGTAGCCGAAGGCCGCGGCGCATTCGACGAGCCGGCGCGGCGAAGAGCCACCGCGCAGAAAGGAGAAATTCGTGCGCGCCAGAAGCTCGACGAACGGGGCTCCGGCGGTCACGGACTCACGGGAGCGGCGCGACAGGCATCCGTGCGCGAACGAGCGCGAAGAGCGCTTCGATGTCGAAGGGCTTGCCGAGCCTCGGGTTCTTGACGCTCGCGAGGAAGTCGCGCGCTCGCGCCGTGAAGACGCCGCCCGTCACGAACACCATGCGCGCCGCTTGGGACGGATCGACCTTCTTCACCTCGTCGTAGAGCGCCGGGCCGTCCATCTCGGGCAGCATGAGATCGCAAAGAATGACGTCGAACCGCTCGCCCGATGCAATCGTGGCCAGCGCTTCTTTGGCGCTCGTCACGGCGAGGACCGATCCCTCTTTCGACAGAAGCCGCTCGAGCGAAAAGCACACGATCGGCTCGTCGTCGACGACGAGAATGCGCCCCGACGAAGGACGGCTCATCGGCGGCGGAGGCACGCTGCTCACGAGAGGTCGCGCGGTGCTTTCGGAACCGCGAATGAGCCCCGGCAAATCCAGCCGGAAGACGGTGCCCTTTCCTTCTTCGCTGTCGAAGCTGAGCGTGCCGCCGAGAGACGTCACGATTCCGTGGCAAATCGATAGACCGAGGCCCGTCCCGATGCCGACCGGCTTCGTCGTGAAGAACGGCTCGAAGATGCGCCCTCGCACCTGGCGGGGAATCCCGACGCCGTTGTCGCGAATTTCGACGAGGACGCGGTCGATCCCCGACGGTTTGACGGCGACGTGAATCTCGTTCCCGGTCCGGCCTTCGGGGAGTGCCTGCACCGCGTTGAGGAGCAGGTTCAGGAGAACCTGGCCGAGGCGCGCTTCGTTGGCCACGACGTGGCTTACTTCGCTGTAGTCCTTGAACAAGCGGGCGCGATGGCGGATCTCGTTCGCGACCATCGCGAGCGTCGCGTCGAGCACTTGCGTGATGTCGAGCGGTACACGCGTTTCGTTCTCCGGCCGCGAAAACGTCTTCAGCCCGCGAACGATGTCGCGAATGCGTTCGGCGCCGTTTCGCGCGTGGTCGAGCGCGACCCGGACTTCGCCCGCGCGAGGCTCGTCCGCGTTCTTTCCCAAGAGCTTGGGCAATTCGTCGATCACGTAGCCGAGATTGAGGAGAACGTAGGCGAGCGGATTGTTGATCTCGTGCGCCACGCCGGCCGCGAGCGTGCCGAGCGACGTGAGGCGGTCCGTCTGCGCGAGGCGCGCCTGGAGTTCGCGATGCTCGCTCGCGACGAGGAGCCGGTCGATCGTGTCGATGAGCGTGTCGTAGTCGACCGGCTTCTTCAGGTACGCTTCCGCGTCGATCGCGGCAGCCTTGGCCGTCGAGTCGGCGCTCAGAGCAAGCACCGGGATATTGGCAAGCTGCGGGTCGTCCTTTTGGGCCACGCGAAATTGCCAGCCGTCCATCACGGGCATCATCAAATCGAGCAAAATCAAATCGGGTTTGGGCGAAGCACGAAGCCAATCGAGCGCTTCCCGGCCGTTGGAGCAGCCGGTCACGTGGAACCCCTCCATCGAAAGCAGCCCGTCGAGCGCCTCACGAATGTCGGCGTCGTCTTCCACGACGAGAAGCGTTCGCGCTGCCGCTCGCTTTTCGAAACCGGGGGATCGCATGGAATAGGATTGTGCTTATCTCGACATGCAGTGTCGACGCCTTCGTACGAGGCAAATTGCCTCAATCGATCCACCCGCGCAGCCGCGCTTCGTGCCCTCGTGGGCTTTGGTCACACAGTTCAAGCCACGCGAACGCGCCGTCGGTGCCCATAGAGGCAGTAGGGATCCAAGCGGCGACGAAGTCCCGCTGCTGAAAACCGAGCCGCCACCACTGAACGGCTTCGAGCCGCAGAAGAAGCTCGATGCCTTCGAGCTCGCTCTTCGGCACATAGAACGGAGGGACAAGCCGCGTCGGCTCGAGAGCCGCCGTCGTGAGGCGCGGAGGGGAGCGCGCCAGCGAACGCGAAGGAGAACGCGAACAGTCGGCGCCGTACGGCACGAGCCTCGTTCGCTCGTGTGTCACCCACGAGTCACCGAGCGCGAGTGTCCCCAAGCTCATTTCACCAAGCTCCGCGGTAAGCTCGGCGACCAGCTGCGGAAGCGCTCGAAGCGCCTTCGATTCAGCGGCAAACAAATCAAGCCCTCGCACGGGCACGCTCGCCAGCTCCGCGGCGCGGAGCGTGACGGCCACGATGGGGGCCAGCACGGTCTCGCGCTCGAGACGGATCTTCGCGACAGCAAAGAGGTCCGATGTGCGGGCAATGGGCGACGGAAGCGTGATGTCCAAGGTCGAAAGCGGGGGCATCGCGGGATCCGCACGCTCGATCCATCCGCGATCGAACCCGAGGACGATCTCGAGACGAACCGCGGCCATCGCCCGGCCGTGCAGGCGCACTGCCAACCGATCGCACATGATTTTCATGACGAACGTCAGCGCTTCGAGATCCTCCGCCGCCCACTCGAGCTCCACACGCTCTTCGGGAACTTCGGGCGGCCGCCATGCGTCGAGCGGCGCAGAGTCGACCCCGTCGAGAAAGGGAAAAACGTCGCGAACGCGCGACCCGAGCCGCATTCCGAAAGAGCGGCGCGGCAGCTTTTGCAAATCCCCACAGAATCGAAGACCGAGGCTCTCGAGCCACGCATTCGTGTCGTCATCGAACGCGAGCGCGGCGATGGGCAAGACGCGCACGGCCGCTGTTTCTTTTCCTTCGGGCACGACGAACGTGGAGCGCGGCACGGACTCTCTCCGCCGGAGCTGACCGAACCGCGCGATGGCCGAAGCGATGCGCGGTCCATTGGCAATCGCGACCTGGCATACGTGGCCCATGCCCCGAATGCGCTGGTGGAGCGCCTCCGCGAGCGCTTTTTCCCCCCCATGCAAATGCGCGCACCCTCCGATTTCGACCCAGACGGCGTCTTCTTCGTCCGAGAACGAAACGACGGGCCCGAACGCCAGCGCCGCTTCTGCCACACGGGCCAGCGTGAAACGCACGGCCTCTTGCGCGATCACGCGAATTCGCAAATCGACGCACTGGCTTTTGGCCGACGCGACGGTCTGTCCGGCCTGCACGCCGAGCGCGCGCGCCTCGGCCGAGACGACGTCGATCTTCGTTGCGCCCAGTATGTCGCGCTCGGTCTGCACCTTCCCGCCCGGGCGCGCCACGATCACGGCGAGACGCCCCACGAGAGGCGACGGCGTCATGCGCGGTCTCGATTGCGCCACTTCGAGGCGTATTTCCGGAAGCGCCACGCAGGCGACACGGCGGGCGGAGCTCATCGCAACCCCACGAACGGCACGGTCTTGGACAGACCGATGCGGGCTCGTTTGTCTTTCGCGATGCGAACCCCGAGCGCCGTGCGGCTTTGCCGTTCGAGCTCGACCCGCAAGGCCACGGGCCACGGCACGGTGCGCGAACGCCGAGCGTCGGTCAGCAAAAGCACCGTTGTCCCGCTCGATTCGGCAGCGACGGCCAATTTGCGAACCAGCACGTCCGCCGGCCATGCCCTTCGCTTTCCCGCTTTCGCCGGCGAAAACCGGCCTTCCGGGGCGGGAAACGGGGACGATGCGCGAGGCAATTCTCGAGGAACCGAATCGAAGTCGATCACGACCACTTCGAACGCCGCCGCCCCCACGATTTTCACCGCCACCCGCCCGAGCTCTTCGCGCGGCGTTTGGACCACCAGCATTCGTTCGAGATCGACGCCGGCCGCGACGACACCGGGCGCATGAAGCGTCGACTCCGGGTCGATCCAGGCGCACCACGCCTCCGGCCCGCGCGCTTGCCCGGCTCGCACCGCCGCCAAGGCAACGCGCGTCGACCCCCCGAGGGCATGCGGCGCCGTCAGCTCGACGACGCCTTTGGGCAACCCCCGATCGGGAAGCACGTCCTCGAACCCGGGCCAGTCGAGGGCCAAAGAAGAACGAGCGGCCTCGTCGAGCGCAAAGCGGAGTCTGTGCGCACCGAATCGCGCCCCCAGAAGGGCTTCGAGGTCGTGCGCCGTCGCCATGAACACTGAACAAGATAGCAGCTCGCACTCCTCGAGCAAGCACCAAGCGGTGCTTGCGAGCGTGCTACGTCCTTCGTGTGCTTTCGCCTCTCGAACGGCTCCGGGGGCTTCTCCGGTCGATGGAATCGGTTCTCGTCTGTTATTCGGGCGGGATCGACAGCGCCCTCGTTCTCGCCGTGGCGCATGAAGAGCTTGGCGCGCATGCCGTCGGCATGACGGCCGTTTCGCCGAGCCTCGCCCCCTTCGAGAAAGAAGCGGCCGTCGCCGTGGCCAAGCAGATCGGCGCACGCCACGAGCTCGTCGCCTCCCATGAGATCGAACGCCCGGGGTACGTCGCCAACGCTCCCGACCGGTGCTTCCACTGCAAGTCGGAGCTCTACGAAATCGCTGAGCAAAAGCGGACGGAGTGGGGCCTTGGGTTCGTGGTAAACGGAACGAATCTCGACGATCTGGGCGACTACCGCCCGGGCCTCGAAGCGGCGAAGCACGCGAACGTGCGGAGCGTGCTCGTCGAGTGCGGATTCCACAAAAGCGACGTGCGGGACGCGGCGCACGCCCTGGGCCTGACGATCTGGGACAAGCCCGCGAGCGCATGCCTGTCGAGCCGCATTCCTTACGGAACGGAAGTGACGCGCGAACGACTCGCGCAAATCGGCGGCCTGGAAGCCGAGCTCCGTACGCTCGGCCTGCGGCAAGTGCGCGTCCGCTGGCACGCAATCGGTTCGAGTGACCGAGCCCTCGCTCGCATCGAAGTCGCCCCCGCGGAGCTCGAACGAGCGTTCGCTGCGCGGGACGCGATCACCGCCGCCGGCACGCGCTTTGGCTTCGCGTACGTCACCTTGGATTTGCAGGGCTATCGCACGGGCAGCCACAACGAAGTGCTGGTCGGCAGGAATCTGCGCGTCGTCTGAGCGGAGTCGCTCGAACGGCAGTTCACACGGATCCGACCCCACCAGGGGTCTCCCGATCGCTACGACGGCGACCGGAGCGCCGCCGCGCGACCGCGGAGAAAGGCGCTCTCCGTCGCGTTTCGCGTGAGCGCCGCCGCGCGTTCGAATTCGGCTTTGGCTTCCGCGGTTCGTCCGAGCTTCGCGAGCAGATCGCCCCGTACCGCCGGAAGAAGATGGTATTCCGCCAGCGCCGGTTCTTCCCGCAGCGCGTCGACCCGCGCGAGGCCCTCCGCCGGGCCCTCCGCCATGGAGATCGCGACCGCGCGATTGAGCTCCACGATGGGCGACGGCATCACCACGGCGAGCGCCGCGTAGAGCATCGCGATTCGCGGCCAGTCCGTCTCGGCAGCCGTCGCCGCGCGCGCATGGCAAGCGGCAATCGCGGCTTGCAACCCGTACGGCCCGAGCGGCCCCGGGGCTTCTGCTTTCGCGAGCGCCGCGAGGCCGTGCGTGATGAGCGAGCGGTCCCAGAGGCCGCGGTCCTGCTCGAGGAGCGGCACCGGTTCGCCGTTCCCGCGGCTTCTCGCGCGCGTGCGCGACCCTTGGATCTCCATCAGCGCGACGAGGCCGTGAATCTCGGACTCGTCCGGCATGAGCCCTTCGAGCACGCGCCCGAGCCGCATCGCCTCTTCGCACAAGGCCGGGCGCATCCACGAGTCGCCGGATGTCGCCGAATACCCTTCGTTGAAGACGAGATAGATGACCTCGAGAACCGACGGCAGGCGCGCCGCGCGCTCCTCGCCGTGCGGCAGCTCGAACGGGACGAACGCCTCGGACAGCGTTCGTTTCGCGCGCACGATGCGCTGCGCAATCGTCGGCTCGGGGACGAGAAATCCACGCGCGATCTCTTCGGTCGTGAGGCCCCCGAGCATCCGCAACGTCAGGGCGACGCGCGCTTCACGCGAGAGCACCGGGTGGCACGCGATGAACACGAGTCGCAGGAGATCGTCGCCGACATCGTCGTCGACCGCCTCCTCGATGCCGCGCGAATGCCCCCGATCGAAAAACACGTGGCGAACGTCCTCGTCTTTGCTGTCCACTCGCTTGCGGCGACGGAGCTCGTCGATCGCACGGTTCTTCGCAGTCGCCATGAGCCAAGCGCCCGGGTTCGCGGGAATGCCTTCGCGCGGCCAGTGCTCCAGCGCGGAGACGAGCGCGTCCTGGGCCATTTCTTCCGCCAGGCCCACGTCGCGCACCACGCGCACGAGCCCCGCGATGACGCGTGAGGCCTCGATCTTCCATACGGCCTCGATGGATCGGCTCGTCTCGTTCACCGTTCGCAATCTACATCGAGACGGCCCGAGCGCTTGCCGTCGCGATCACGGCTCCTGCATGAGCCGAACGTCGACCTCGGCGACCCGGACGGTCTCCCCGAAGCGTATCGCCCACGCGATCGCGTCCGCCTTCGACGGCAGCTCGAAGATCGCGTAACCGGCGACGAGCTCCTTCGATTCGGCGAACGGCCCGTCGATCACGGTGCGCTTGCCCCCCTTCCACCACGCGATCGCCTCTTCCTCGGAGCGAACGCGGATCAGCGCGAATCCGGCGGGAAGCTCGCCGTCGTCCTCGAACGGACCGCGTACCACCGTGCGCTTGCCGCGCTCGTACGCGATGCGGCGGCGCTGCGAGGTGGGCTTCAGCCCTTCCCCGCCGAGGAAGACCTTTTGCTTCAGTCCGTCTTCCATGAGCTTGC
>DATHQY010000410.1:0-5273 GCA_035482215.1 Polyangiaceae bacterium
CGGACGCGTACACGCCGGTGCGCCGGTCGAAGAGGCGCGCGACGAACGCATACGTCGCAAGCACACCGAGAAAGCCCCAGATCGCGAGCGGCAAGCGCCCGGCCCACTCGTGCAAGCCGAAGAGCCTGAACCCGAGCGCGATCGAAGAGAACGGAAGCTGGGGCCGCCCGAGATCGTTCAAATGCGGCAGCGTGTTGTCGGCTCCCGTCAGCGAAAGATTGGCCGCACCGAAGAGATTGAGGGCGATGCGCCGCGAAAGGTCGGCGACATTGAGCTCGTACGGGTCCCATAGGCCACTCTGGCTGAGCGGCGGGAGGCAAAAGAAGAGGAGAGCCGGAACGGCTGCCGCAATGCCCAGAGGCCAGTACCGAGACGCGCCCGGACGGGGCTCGGAAGGCGCCACTTCGGTCGACGCCGCGGGGAGCTCCTCGGCTGACGCCGCGGGGAGTCCCTCGGCCGCTTTCGCGGATACCTCGGCCGTTGCTTTCGGAGATGCCTCGGCCGGTGCCTCGTCTGCGCGCGCGCGGCGGTCCGGAGAAGACGGCTCGGAATCCGTTGTCGGGGCGCGAGAATCGTCGGGCATGCGAAGAACGCGGACACTACTTCCAAGGTCCGGCACGGCGCAACCGGCGCATGCTACAAGCCGGACGGCCGCGTACCGTAGGCCGGTCACGCAAAGCCCCCATTTCTGCGATGAAGCCACGGCCCTCCACGGATGCGTCCGATCCCCTCCCCGCCGGCACCGATGCCGGCGACCCCGCGCGCGCCGGGCGCGTCGCCCTCGTCGGCAAGGCCAATGTCGGCAAAAGCACCCTCCTCAATGCGCTTTTGGGGGAGCGGATCGCGATCGTCAGTCCCCACCCGCAGACGACGCGCGAGCCGGTGCGCGGAGTGCTCACGGTCGGGCCGACGCAATACGTGTTCGTCGACACGCCGGGCCTGCATTCGCCGCGGTCGGAGCTCGGCAAGCGGATGATCAAAGCCGCGCTCTCCACGGCGCGCGACGCCGACGCGGTCGTGCTCCTCGTCGAGGCACCCCGGGCCGACCGCGAGACGCCGTCGTTCACCGCCGAGCGAGAGATCATCGCGCAGCTTGCGCAGGGACCCAAGCGCACGGCGATCCTCGCGATCAACAAGATCGACCGGCTCGATGACAAGGCGGCGCTGCTCCCCATGATGGCCGCGCTCGGCGACGCGCGTGACTTCGCGGCGGTCGTTCCGATCAGCGCGAAACGCAAAGACGGGATCGACGCGCTCCTGCGCGAGCTCGCGCTCCTTTTGCCCGAGCAGCCGATGCTCTTGCCGCCCGACACGCTATCGGACCAACCGATGCGCTTCTTCGTCGCCGAGTTCGTGCGCGAGCAGATCCTGCGGCACACGAAGCAAGAGGTGCCGCACGGCGTCGCCGTCGTCATCGAGCGATTCGAGGAGGGCGGCCCGAAGACGCGCATCGAAGCCACGATTCACGTGGCGCGCGAGGCGCACAAGAAGATCGTCATCGGCGCCAAGGGCCGAATGCTGAAGGAGATCGGGACGGCTGCGCGCCTGCGCATCGAAGCGCTACTCGCGTGCAAAGTCTCGCTCCAGCTCTGGGTGCGCGCGACGCCCGGCTGGATGGACGACCCCGCGCGCCTTCGGGAGCTCGGCTTCAGCGAAGGACAGGACGGGGACCGGACGTGACGAGCGCAGCGAGCAAAACGAGACAATGACGAAGCATTTTCCGACCTCGGGCCGCTCTGCGCGCCTGCGTACCCTCCCCGGCGGGCTCACTGGAGTACCGGTCGTCGCGATCGTGGGCCGACCCAACGTCGGCAAGTCCACGCTGTTCAACCGGCTCGCCCGCGCGCGCCTCGCGATCGTCCACGACGAACCGGGCGTCACGCGCGACCGCAAGTACGCCGACACGATGGCGTTCGGCAAAGCGTACACGGTCGTCGACACGGGCGGATTCGACCCGGACGACGAAGACCCGATGAAGGCGGGCATCGCGACGCATGTGCGTGCGGCCATCGCCGAGGCTGACGTCATCGTATTCGTGACGGACGCCACCGGGCCGCTGACCGACGCGGACCGGACGGCCGTGAACCTCCTGCGAAAGAGCGGCAAGCCGGTGCTCTACGCCGCCAACAAGGCCGATTCGCCGCGGTCGGATGCGGACGCGTTCGAGCTTTATCGCCTGGGCGTCGAGACGGTGCACCCGGTGAGCGCGCTGCACGGGCGCGGCATCGGCGAGCTCGAAGCGGCGCTGCTCGAGGAGCTGCCGGAAGCGGAGGCCGAAGCGCAGGACGAGGCGGACGCGCCGCCGCGCATCGCGCTCATCGGCAAGCCGAACGCCGGCAAGAGCAGTTTGCTCAATCGGATTCTCGGCGAAGACCGCGCGCTCGTCGATTCGCGTCCGGGCACGACGCGCGACGCGATCGACGCGCTCGTGACGCGCGAGGGCAAACCGTACGTGATCATCGACACGGCGGGGATCCGCCGCAAGGGCAAGGTCGCGAAGGAAGGCAGCGCGGTGGAGTCGTTGAGCGTGCTCTCGGCGATCCGCAGCATCGAACGCGCGCACGTGGTGGTCCTCTTGTGCGACGCGAGCGAAGGTGTCGCCGAGCAAGACGCGAAGATCCTCGGCCTCGCGGAGGAGCGCGGGCGCGCGATGATCGTGGCCTTGAGCAAGATGGATTTGCTGGACCGCAGCGACATCGCCAAGGTGGAAGAAAACGCGCGCGAGAAGCTCGCGTTCGTGCCGTACGTGCCCATCGTGCGGACGAGCAGCAAGACCGGCCGCGGCGTCGGCGAGCTATTCACCACGATCGACCACGTTTACGAGAGCTACCAAAAGCGGGTCACGACCGGCGAGCTCAATCGATTCTTCGAACAGGTGATCGAGACCCGCCCGCCGCCCACGATGGGCAGTCGCGCGCCGCGCATCTACTACGTGACGCAAGCCGCTGTCTCCCCGCCGACGTTCATCGCGATGACGAACGCGCCGGACAACATCCATTTCTCGTATCAGCGATACGTCATCAACCAGCTCCGCAAGCAGTTCGGCTTCGAAGGGTGCCCGGTCCGCGTGCACTACAAGCCGCGCCGCCGCCGCGGCGACGCCGAACCCGAAAAAAAAGAGTGATCGAACGCCGGCTTGCCGGCTTGCTCACGATCGCCGGGGAGCGCATGCCGCACACCTCGTGACTCGCGGCGATAGGTGACTTACGTTCGAGCCGTGAACGGGGCGCACTCATCGATCTTCGCCGGAGAGGGCGCAGCGCGTAAGGCCGGACGCGCGGTCGACTGGGCAAAGACCCCGTTGGGCCCGCCGGAGAACTGGCCGACGAGCATTCGAACGACGGTGCGGATGCTCTTGAGCTCCCGGCATCCGATGTTTCTCTGGTGGGGCCCCGAGCTCATTCAGACCTACAACGACGCGTACATTCCAAGCTTCGGTCACGGCAAACATCCCGCGGCGATGGGGCAGCGTGGCGCGGATTGTTGGCAAGAAATATGGCCGATCATCCATCCGCAGATCGAGGACGTCGTCGAGCGTGCCCGAGCGAGCTGGAACGAAAATCAGCTCGTGCCCATTTACCGGAACGGCCGCATCGAAGAGGTCTATTGGACTTACGGCTATTCGCCCGTTTTCGACGAAAGCGGCGGCGTGGGCGGGGTGCTCGTCGTTTGCACCGAAACGACGTCCGGCGTGCTGGCGGTGCGCCGACTCGGATTTCTCCGGACGCTCGCCAACGCGCTGAGCGAAGCGCAAGAATCGGAAGACGTCGCGCGAATCGGGGCCGCATGCCTCACCGAAGCACCGCTCGACATCCCGTTCGGCGTCATCGCCGTCGACGGCACGGCGCCGCGGCAGCTCGGTCTCGACGGGCCCATCCCTGGCTTGCTTTCCGAGGCGCGGGACCCCGCGCCGTTCGCGCGCCGCACCCTCACCCCGGGGATCGTCTGCCAGGCGTGGCAAGAGCCCGTGACCGAGGTGGCGATGCACTCGTTCGACGGGGCGCCCGGGGGCGTCATCACGTTCGGGATCAGCCCTCGCCTGCCGTTCGACGAAGCGTACCGAAGCTTCCTCCAGCAGGTCGTCGAGCAGATCTCGATCGCCCTCGCACGCGTTGCGGTCGAACGGGCCAAGGACGAGTTCTTGGCCATGCTGGGCCACGAGCTCCGCAATCCTTTGGCGCCGATCCTCACCGCGCTCGAAGTCATGAAGATCAAGGACCCGAAGGGGCTCGAGCAAGAGCGCCGGATCGTCGAACGCCAGGCGTCGCATCTGGTTCATCTCGTCGACGACTTGCTCGACGTCTCTCGGGTCGCGGCAGGCAAGATCGAGCTCAAGAAGCGGCGAGTCGCCCTCGCCGAGGTGGTCGCTACCGCGATCGAGACGGCGAGCCCTCTACTCGAAAAGAAGCGGCAGCGGCTCCGAGTGGACGTGCCCACCGTGGGCCTCGACGTCGACGTCGATCCCATGCGGCTCGGTCAGGTCGTGTCCAACTTGCTCACGAACGCCGCGCGCTACACGGGCGACGGGGGAACCGTGTCGATTCACGCACGGCACGCCGACGGCGACATCGTGCTGCGCGTCGAAGATACGGGAATCGGCATCCCGCCCGAGCAGATCCCGCGTCTATTCGAGCGCTTCTTCCAGGGGGCGCGCCACGGCGGCGACGCGCAAGGCGGTCTCGGACTGGGGCTCGCGCTCGTCAAGGGACTGACCGAGCTTCACGGCGGATCGGTGCACGCCGAGAGCTCCGGGCTCGGCAAAGGGAGCGCGTTCGAGCTTCGTCTTGCCCTCGCGTCGGGCGATGCGCCGGCGGAGGCGGCTTCGGCGGAGACGTACACGAAGCGCGGTGACTCCGCCGAACGCGTGTTGTTGATCGACGACAGCGAAGACATCACGGAGCTCGTCAGCGCATTCCTCGAGCACAGTGGGTTCGACGTGCGGACGGCTCCCGACGGCCCGAGCGCGTTGCGGATCGCGCAATCCTTCAAGCCGACGGTGGCAGTCCTCGATCTCGGATTGCCAGTCATGGACGGCTATGAAGTCGCCGCGAAGCTCCTCGAACAACTCGGCGAATCGGCGCCCCGCCTCATCGCGATGTCGGGCTATGGCCAACCAGAGGATATCGAGCGTACGAACCGAGCCGGATTCGAGCGCCACCTCGTCAAGCCGGTCGACGGAGCTTCGTTGCTACGTGCGATCGCGGGTGAGTAGCTCGGGTGCTTGCGCGTCATCGTGAATGGAGTCGGTCACCGGGCGGGCGAGTCCTCTTCGG
>DATHQY010000411.1:0-6218 GCA_035482215.1 Polyangiaceae bacterium
CAATCCGAGGCGGAACGGCTCGACGCGCGCCACGCTCGTGCCGTAGCTCCCCCAACCCGAGGCAAGAGCGGCAGGCGCGGAGGGCGAGGCGGAGGCGTGCCGCGGGCCGCAAGATGTCGCGGGCGTCGGACCTCGGGGTCGTCGGCGGTGCTAGCGGTCTCCGGCGCGTTTGCGCTTGCGCGCCTTCGACCACGACGGCGTATTGCCCCGGGTCGCGAAGCAGGCTTGGGAAGTCGCTGATTCTCCGTCGAGACTTCTCGGCCCAAGCAGCGGCCCCCCGGGCCGACCGGCCGTGCCGCCTTGTGCCGGCATTTCGCCACCGCGCTGAATTGTCGACGGAACTCGCGCCTGTTAGGAGGCCCTTGGCGCTGGCCTGGCGATCACCCAAGAAGAGACCATGTCGAACGAACCCGTTGGATCCGCGGAGGCGGGCATCGCGTCGCTGAACGAGCTGGCCCTCAACCTCCGATCGTCCTGGAATCACTCGGCTGACGAGCTCTGGGCGCAGATCGATCCCGAGCTCTGGGCTGCGACCAGCAATCCTTGGGCGGTGGTACAGAGCGCTTCGCCTGCGCGTCTCCGGGACCTGCTGCAGACGGCCTCCTTCCGGCAAAGGCTCGCGGTCGCGCGCGAGCACATGAACGAGGTCTTCCGTCCCGACGCATGGTTCCAGGCGGCGCACCGCGGCGCGGCGCTGACGTCGGTCGCGTACTTCAGCATGGAGTTCGCGCTCGCGGAGTCGCTGCCCATTTACTCGGGTGGCCTCGGGAACGTGGCCGGCGATCAGCTGAAAGCAGCGAGCGATCTCGGCGTTCCCGTGGTGGGCGTCGGGCTCCTCTACCAGCAAGGGTACTTCCGCCAGGTCATCGCTGCAGACGGCAGCCAGGAGGCCCTGTACCCGTACAACGATCCGCATCTCCTCCCGATCCAGCCCGTACGCACCGCAAGCGGCGACATTCTGCGGCTCGTCATCCGTCTGCCGGGACAGCCCGTCTGGCTACGCGCATGGGAGGCGCGGGTCGGCCGCACCAAACTGTACCTGCTCGACGCCAATGATCCGGCGAATGCGCCGGCCATTCGTGGGGTCACGAGCGAGCTTTACGGCGGCGGGCTCGAGCTCCGCTTGCGGCAGGAGATCCTGCTCGGCATCGGTGGGTGGCGCCTCCTTCGCGCGATCGGCGTCGAGCCGGAAGTCTGCCATTTGAACGAAGGGCATGCGGCTTTCGCCGTACTCGAGCGGGCGGCCGCGTTCATGGAGAGCACGAAGCAGCCGTTCGAGATCGCACTCGAAGTGACCCGGGCCGGAAACCTGTTCACGACCCATACGCCGGTGGAAGCGGGCTTCGATCGGTTTCCGCTCGATCTGATGCAACGCTTCTTCCGGGGTTACGTCGAGGATCGCCTCGGCATCAGCCTCGATGCGCTCATGGCGTTGGGGCGCCTCCATCCGGGCGACGGTACGGAGCCCTTCAACATGGCCTATCTCGCCATCCGCGGCAGCGGGGCGGTGAACGGTGTGAGCCGGCTCCACGGCCAGGTGAGCCGGCGCATCTTCCAGCCGCTCTTTCCCGGGTGGCCGGAAGTCGAAGTCCCCGTCGCCCACGTCACGAATGGCGTCCACACGCCGTCGTGGGATTCGCCCGCCTCCGACGCGCTGTGGACCCAAGCGGCCGGGGCTTCTCCCTGGGTAGGATCGCTCGAACGCGTCGAGCACGCCCTCGAGTCGGTGCGTGACGAGGAGCTCTGGGCGATGCGTCGGGCTAACCGTGGCCTACTCGTGGATTTCGCATGCGAGCGGCGCGCCCAGGATGCGGCCACCGGAGGAGGCGCCGTTCGCAGCACGGCGCGCCTGAATCCGGACGTGCTGACGATCGGATTCGCGCGCCGCTTCGCCACGTACAAGCGGCCCAATCTTCTATTGACCGATCGCGAGAGGCTCCTCCGTATACTGACGGATTCCGCGCGCCCGGTTCAGCTGGTGATCGCGGGCAAGGCGCACCCCGCGGACAAGTTCGGCCAGGACTTGATCAGGGACTGGAATCGATTCATCCGAGACACCGCGGCGCGCGATCACACGGTGTTCCTCGCTGATTACGACTTACTCCTCGCCGAGTACATGGTGCGGGGCGTCGACGTGTGGGTGAATACGCCGAGGCGGCCGTGGGAGGCGAGCGGAACGAGTGGAATGAAAGTGCTGGTGAACGGCGGCCTGAATCTCTCGGAGCTCGACGGCTGGTGGGCGGAAGCCTACGCGCCCGGCGTCGGCTGGGCGATCGGCGACGGCCGCGATCACGGCGACGATCCCGCTGTCGACAGGGCCGACGCGGACGCTCTCTATACGCTCCTCGAGCGCGAGGTGGTCCCCGCATTCTACACGCGCGACGCCCGCGGCTTGCCCTCGGCGTGGATCGCCAAGATGCGGGGAGTATGGCGCAAGTGACGCCGCGCTTCTCCGCCAGCCGCGCGGTGCGCGAGTACACGGATACGTACTACGCTCCCGCCGCGGATCGTTACCGTGCGCGATTCGCCGAAGGGGGCGCCCTGGGGGCCGAGCTCCTGCGGTGGCAGCGAGACCTCGAACGACGATTGCCGGAAGTGCGCTTCAACGCCTTCCGGGCCGACCGTGACGGTCCCTTGCTCCATTTCAGTGTCGAAGTCGCGCTGGGTGAGCTCGATCCGGCCGCCGTGCACGTGGAGCTCTATGCCGACGCCTATGGGCGGGGAGCGGCCGAACGGCACGCGATGACGAGCGCGAAGAAGACGGCGCCCGGCCGCTATACTTACGTCGCACGCATCGAGTCGGCGCGATCGGCTGTGGACTACACGCCGCGCGTTGTCCCTTGGCACTCGGCCGCGTCCATCCCCCTCGAGATGAACGCGATCCGGTGGCAGCGATGACCCCATCAAACAACGGAGACCCCATGCAACTCGGAATGATTGGACTCGGTAGAATGGGCGCGAACATGGTGCGCCGCCTGATCGCGCGCGGGCACGAGTGTGTGGTGTTCGACCGGTCGGCGCAGACGGTCGCGGAGCTTTCCGGCGAGGGCGCGGTCGGTGCCAGCTCGCTCGCGGATCTCGTGGCGCGGGTCACGGTGCCGCGAGCGATCTGGCTGATGGTACCGGCGGCGGCCGTCGACGAAACCATCATGGCGCTCAAGCCACATCTCGCCGCCGGAGACATCTGCATCGACGGCGGCAATTCCTATTACGTCGACGACATCCGTCGCGCCCGCGAGCTGTCGCCGGCCGGGCTCCACTACGTCGACGTCGGGACGAGCGGCGGCGTGTGGGGTAAGGAACGCGGGTACTGCATGATGATCGGTGGAGAGGCCGAGACGGTCGCGCACCTCGATCCGATCTTCGCCGCACTGGCTCCGGGCCGCGGTGAAGTCCCGCGCACGCCGGGCCGGGAGCGACTCGGCGGCACCGCGGAGCTCGGATACCTCCATTGCGGTCCGAGCGGCGCCGGTCACTTCGTCAAGATGGTGCACAACGGCATCGAATACGGGCTGATGGCCGCGTATGCGGAGGGGTTCGGCGTCCTCCAGAGCGCCGGCATCGGCGCCGGTGAGCGCACGGTCGACGCGGAGACGACGCCGCTCCGCGATCCCGAACACTATCGCTATCACCTCCCCCTGAGCGACATCGCCGAGGTGTGGAGGCGTGGCAGCGTCGTCGCTTCGTGGCTCCTGGACCTCACGGCCGTGGCGCTGCTCGAAGACCCCGGGCTCTCGGCCTTCGCGGGGCGCGTCTCCGATTCGGGTGAAGGGCGCTGGACGATCAAAGCGGCGATCGACGAGGCCGTCCCGACGCCGGTCTTGTCCGCCGCGCTCTACCAGCGGTTTGCCTCGCGGGGCGAGGCGGACTTTCAGGACAAACTGCTCAGCGCGATGCGCTTCCAGTTCGGCGGCCACGTCGAGAAGCAAGCGGGCAAGTGACCATGGCGGGCGAACATTCGTGGCCAAGTCGGGCTAGAACGTCGAGCAATGGGACCGGCGGTACGTCGACAGTATCCAGATCACCATGGCGGAGGATTTCGGCGTGCAAGGCCGCGGCGCGTTCTACGACGTGAACGGCACGATTCGCGACGTCGTTCAGAATCACCTGTTCCAGGTGCCGTCCAGCCTGACGATGGAGCCATCGGAAGCGATTCGCGACCGCGCGAAGGTGCTGAGGGCAATCCCCGCGATCGCGCCGGCACCGTGCTGTGAAGATCGCGGGCCCTCCGCGCGCGCTCTCCTGGTGTTTTCGCGCCCGGCGGGGTCTGGCGATGGCGCTAGTGTGCGGCAAACGATGGCATTGACACGCCGCGGTCGCACGGTTGCTCGGGCAAGAGCAGCCGCGCGTGTCATTGGTCCGTCCGCGCGATCGTTCTGAGCGCGCGCGCGTTGGGCGGCCAGAAGCGCGGGTTCCCCCTGAACCGAAGCGTCGCGGGCAAGGCGTGCGCGTGTCGAGTTCGTTCACGGGCTGACCGACTGCTCCCAGAAGACGACATCGCCACCGCGGTTGGCCACGAAGGTCACGCCGCGGTCGTGCGACACGACAATGGCCAGCCCCTCGGGGTGATCGTGCACGAAGCGGTAGGCTGCCCGGTGGCGTGTGCCCACGCTCTCGAGCTCGTTGCATTCACGATCGCTGCCCTCGACGTCGAGCGCTCGCCACACGTATTCGGGAGTGGGGAGCTCGGCCGACACCTCGGCGCCGAAGCCGAGAAGGCCGAGGCGCTTGTCCAGGACGACGGCGCCATCCACGGCGGTGAAGTTGGCGAGCAGCCGACTCAGCTCGAACACTGATTGTTCCAGCCTCTCGAGGCTGGAGCTCCCGTCCGCCGCGAAGTCGGACCACCCCACGGATGCGTTGGACGTGGCGCCCGCGAGGGTGTCGAGAATTTTGAACAGCAAGGTTCGATACCGGTGCGACGGCTCGTCTTGCGCGAGCCGGTACTTGAGTCGCACGCCGCCGAGAGCGCGGGGCGAGGACATGTCGGCGACGAGGATCATGCCGCCGTGTCGAGCGCCGCGAACGAGCTGGATGGCCCGCCGCAACATCTGCTGTCCCACACGGCCAATCAGGGATTCTTCCACCATTGTGGGCGACGACGAGTTGGCCTGCCGTATCGCGTGTTCTTCGCGCACTGTGGCCCGCTGGCGGGCGAAGAGCGACGGCAGCCACTGCGAGTCGAACACGTCGACCAGCGCATCGACGATCTGACCGCGTTCAAGCCCGCCAACCATCGTGCCCGCACAGCGGACGGCCAGCTGTCCGGGGCCCGTGGCGTGCAAGATCGGATCGTACGTCCAGTTCGGGACGACGCTGCGCCCGCCCCACGAGGGTGCAAGCCACGCGGGTCCCGAATGCGCGACACCCCAGATCCGCAGCTTGTCGTGCTCGATCTGCGCTCCGATGAGCGAGGTTTCGAACGGCACCGCGGGGCTGAGGCGCCGCAGCTCGTCGGCGAGGAACGGACGACTCGGGTCGAAGCGCAGACGGAGGACGCCCTCGTTGGGTACGCCGGCCTCCGGCAGCTCGGCGAACGGCGTAAGCAGGAGTCGGAACCGGATCGGTCGGCCTTCTTCCGTCGTCAGCGACGCCTGGAACGCCACCGACAGCGCCTCGCAAAGGAGCTCCTGGCTGACACGCAATGGCGTGGCGGCGGGCCCGTGCGCGCTCACGTAGCGGGCGAGATCGGGTGGATAGGCGTGTCCGCGCGGCATTGTCGAGGTGGGTTCGCCCTCAGCCCATCAGAGCTTCGACCCGCCGTCCACCTGCGGCTTGATGAAGGTGCCACGATCGAGCTCCTCGAACGCGGTCCGAAGCTCGGCCTGGTGTTCATCACGATGGGTCCTCGCCAGGCGATGGGCTTTCCGATGGGTTTGCCCGAGATCGCCGATCAGGCGGTCCCGCTCTTCGTCGAAGTACATGTCGCCCTCGGCCTCGTAACTGTAAGGGTCGGCTGGTCCACCTCGAGATCTGGCAACGACTGGCCGATGGCGCTGCCGTCCTGTGCGTGGTGGCCGACGATCGGCCCGGACTTCTTTCGCTCGTGACGGCGTCGCTGGTCGCTCACGGCGTCGACATCGTTTCTGTGAAGGCCTACACGCGCGGAGACCGGGCGCGCGGAAGCGGTCGACTTCCTCTGGGTGAAGCCGGTCACGATGTCTGCGGCGCCGTTCGCGAATGCCGACCTCGCGCGGATCGGCGAATCACTTGCCGGT
>DATHQY010000412.1:0-8319 GCA_035482215.1 Polyangiaceae bacterium
GCCGACGGATCGCCGTCCGAAACGGTCAGCGTGATCGTGGCCTGGCCGGCCGCGGTGCACGTGAACGTCGGGTTCTGCGCCGTCGCGCTGCTGAACGTGCCGCTCGTCGCGGTCCACTTGTACGTGAGGGGCGACGGGCCGTTGTCCGGATCGACCGCGCTCGCGGAGAGCGAGACGTTCGAGCCTGCGAGCACGGTGCTCGGGCTCGCCGAAACGCCCTGGATCGTCGGGCACACGTTGAGGACGCCGTTGACGAGGACGCTGCCCGTCGTCTGGACTTCGTGGCAGTCGACGTTCACGGTGACCGTCGACGTCGCGCCGGCCGTCACGTTGAACGACGCGGTGCCGAGGCACTGCGTCGTGTGGTCCGTCGCCGTGCCGGTCAGGGTGATCGTGAAGCCGTTGGCTGCGGGGATGCCGCCGATGACCGCGGCGATCGTCGTCGATTGCGAGACGTCGATCGAGCCGTTCTTCGTGTAGCCGTTCGGACCCTTGATGCCGTACGTGAACGTATCGACCGTCACGCCGCCCGTCTGGAGGGCGAGGCCGATCGTGCCCGTCTGGTCGCCGTTCTCGGCCGACGCGGGGGAGGACTCGACGGGGCTGCTGCCCGAGCAGCCCGTGGCGGCGGCGTACGCGCCGGCCGACAGGACCGCCAACAACGATGCTCTACTCACTGTTCGAAACACGGGGACCTCCGCAAGTGGCTTAGGAGAGCGATGTGACCAAGGTGGCCAGATGCGCAGAAAGCGCAGTTGGGAGGGCCTTGTACAAGGAACGGACCATCTTCTCGCCGCCCGATCCGCGTCGGGGCGCGGGCGCGCTCATCGCTCGGCGCAGCCAAAAACAAGGGCAATCGCGCGTCGTCACATCCCGGTTACGTGGCGCCGCCGCCGCGCGTCCGCCGGGCGTTCGTAGTCATTTCGGAGGGAGGCTTCCGATTTCCGTAATGCGGTCAGCCCGCGACGACTTCGAACGGCCGCATCATCTCGTTGGCAGCGTGCTCGAGGTTGTGGCAGTGCCAGACGTAACGGCCCGTATAACCCTCGAAGCGCACGATGATGCGCGTCACCATGCCGGGATCGGCCCGCACGGTGTCCTTCCACCCGTCTTCGCCCGGACCGGGCGGGGCCGGTTCGCCCGTGTACCTCATTTTGCCCAAATACTGATAATCGTCGGCGTCGAAGGGCTGGCGCTCGAGGAGTTGAAAGCGCACGAGGTGCAGGTGAATCGGATGGGTGTCCTCCGTCAGATTCACGAGCTCCCAGATCTCCACGGTGCCGGCGAGCGGCGTCTCGGTGACAGGCTCGTGCCAGTGCTTGCCGTTGAGCAGCATGAGCATCGTGTGCGTCTTCGGATCCATGTACTCGTTCAGCGTCATCGTCCGCGTCTTGACCGCCGTCTTCCGGTCGATACGCGCGATCGGGCGCAGCGCCCGCGGTAGCGCAGCGGCTTTCTTCGGAGCGCCCGCGCCTTTTCCGACGCGGAACTGGAGAAGCTGCAACGTCTGGCTCTTGAGGAGAACCGTCTCTCCAGCGAGCTCGCTGAAGTCGATCAGAAGGTCGGCGCGCTCGGCCGGCGCGAGGGGCAAGCTGGGGAGCGGGACGGGCGCGCGAAGGAGGCCCTGGTCGGTTCCAATCTGAACGAGCGGTTTTCCGTTCGAGAGCGAAAGGTAATAGACACGGCCGTTCGAGGCGTTGACCATCCGAAAGCGATAGAGCGCGGGCGCGACGTCGAAATAAGGAAATAGCCTCCCGTTCACGAGGTGCGCGTCCCCGTTGATTTCGGAGACCCACGGCGCGCCGGGCAGACCCGACGTCGGGTAAACGAGTTGGCCGTCCGCGGCGAAGAGGCGGTCGCACAAGACAAGCGGCACTTCGCGCGCGCCTTTCGGAAGGCCGAGGCGGTCTTCCGCGTCGTCGCGCACGAAGTACAGGCCGAACATCCCGGCGTAATGGTTCAGCCGCTCGATGCCCATCGCGTGGTCGTGATACCAGAGCATCGTCGCGTCCTGGCGATTCGGGTAATGGACGACCTTCGATTGGCCGGACCCATACCAATGCTCGGGGTACCCGTCGCTCTCGGGCGGAACGCGCGCGCCGTGCACGTGCACGATCGTCCGCACGTCGGGCACGTCGGTGCCGGCGCCGCAGATGTTGTGATCGATCGGCAGGAAATGCTCGCCCGGCAGATCGTTCTGCCACTCGATGAACGCGCCCCGACCGCTCCGGACTTCGAGCGTGGGGCCCGGCACGGTACCCCCGTAGCTCCACATGCGCGTCGGCGGCAGATCGCGGTGCACACGCACCTCGGTCTCTCGCATCGCGATGCGGTAATACGGGATCTGCACGCCCGGCCGCCCGGGGTCCGGACGCGACTCGATCGGCCTCTGGATTTCGGGCACGAAGAGCGGATCGACGAACCGCGCGAGTGCGTCCGGGTGGAGCGGAGGCTTCGGTGGCGCCGCGGGAGCCGCGGAAGCCGCGGGACCGACGCCCGCATGCCCAGCCCCATGAGCATGCGGACCGGCGTCGTGCGCGTGCGCCGATCCGTGGCGATGGCGGCGGCACGAAGGGACGGCCAGCGCGGCAAGCAAGAAATGGCGGCGCGTCAGCATGGGCGGCGGCGGCGGGGGGCGCTACGGGGCACGGTCGGACGGCGAAAGAGCACGACGCCCAATAGGCGCGCCGCGTGTCACTTCGGAGGCAGCCCGCTGCTCATTTCGCGGCGCAGACCGGAGTTCCGCACGCGATGCTCCAGATCGTGGAACCTCTGGGCGAGCGCCTTCACGAGCGCGCCCGTCCATCCGCCGAGGCCGAGCCCCTCGTTCATGGTGTTCTTGCTGAGGACGAGCACCGTCACGTAGTCGACCGCTTCTACCGTCGCGGCGCGGGGCTCGTCGAGCAGGAGCGCCATCTCGCCGAACACGTCGCCGCCGCCCATGACGGCGAGCGTCTCCTGTTCGCTCGCGCCGGTCGCGCCGGCGCCGGCCACCGTGCGGTAGGCGCGGCACCGGCCGCTCACGATCATGTAGGCGGCGTCGCCGACGTCCCCCTCGCGGATGATGACGGATCCCGGCGGAAAGAGCTTTCGCGGCAAATGCTGGCCGCCGCGCAAGAACGCGACGACTTCGCGCTGCAGCTCGACGACGTCCTGGTACCGATCGGCAGGGCGCGGGGCCGTGGCCTTCGCGACGATCTGACGCAGACGCTTGGACACGCCGGTGCCCGCCATCGCGTCTTCGATCGACACGATGAGGCCCGAGCGCGCCTTGCGCATGATCACTTCCGGATCCTCGTGATCGCCGTACGGCGTCTTGCCGCTCACGATCTCGTAGAGGACCGCGCCGAGGCCGAACACGTCGCAGCGCTCGTCCATCTCGGACGGCTTGCCGCGCGCCTGCTCGGGCGACATGTACCCGGGCGTGCCGACGGCGCCGGGTGCCTCCATCTGCGCGTTCTCGCCCGAAGCGGGGCGGGTCTTCGACAGGCGCGCGAGCCCCCAGTCCATCAGATAGACCTGCCCGAAGCCCGCCACCATGATGTTCTCGGGCTTGATGTCGCGGTGGATGACGCCGCGATGGTGCGCGTACGCGACGGCGTCGCAAACTTTGACGAAGACGTCGAGCCCCTGTTCGATCCGCTCGCTCGAACCGACCGGCCGCGACGGATCGCGCAGCCACCGGTGGAGCGACACGCCCTGCACGAGCTTCATCGTGAAGTACGGCACGCCGTGGTCGTCCACCGTGAGCTCGTGGACGGGCACGATGTTCGGGTGTTCGAGCTGGCCGGTGATCTGCGCTTCGGCGATGAATCCGTCACGGTAGAAAGACTCTTTCGCGAGCGCCTTGTCGAGGCGCTTCAGCGCGACGTGCCGGAGCAGATTGCGATCGGTCGCCGGGTGGATGCGGCCCATGCCGCCGCGCGCGAGCTCGGCGTAAATGCGAAGGTGCGGCGCGATGGGGATGCCCTCCCGCCGGATCTCCGCCGCGGACACTTCGTTCTCGCCGCCGACGGGGATCGATTCGATCACGTACACGGGCGGAGGCGCGGGATTCGGGGCTTCGCTGCTGCTGCTCATATCAACGCGCTTTCTCGTCGGGGGTCTCGCGTGCCAGTCGGGCCGATCCTCCAACCCCTAGCACGAAGGACGACGCTCGCGGTATGCTCGCCGGCCACCATCGAAGGTCGCAGTACCTTCTCGAGAGGGCCTCCACGAACATGGTCAGCATGGCTCGGAACGTTCGCATCCATCGCGTGGGCGTACGCGTGCAAGTCGTATTCGATGTTCTTGGGTCCACGGCCTTTCGAGCGGCCGCGGCGATCGCGCTCGCCGCCGCCGTCGGCAGCGGCATTTCGGGGTGCAAGCCGCACGTCGGGAGCTCCTGCACGGCGGGCCAGGCCGCGTGCTTGGACAAGACCTCGGGTCTCTTCTGCGGGGCGGACAACAAGTACGCCGCGATGTCCTGCAACGGAGGCTGTTCGATCAGCGGGCGCGACGTCACGTGCGACAACGCGCAAGCCGCGCTCGGCGACGGGTGCGCCGAAGTCGGTGACGTGGCGTGCGAGACGGACAAGAAGAACGCGCTCCAATGCGGTAACGATCACAAGTTCGGGATCGGCGAGACGTGCAAGGGGCCGCGCGGCTGCGTCGTGAACGGCAACGCGATCGATTGCGACAACGACACGAGCGACATCGGCGATCCGTGCCACACGATTGGCGATTACGCGTGCACGAGCGACAAGGCCCTGCTGCTCCGCTGCAACGACCACAAGATGGATCCGCTCAATTCGTGCCGCGGGCCAAAGGCGTGCCGCATCTTCGAATTGCCGCAAGAAAAGAAGATCGACTTCGTCTGCGACGACTCGGTGGCGCAGGAGAACGACCCCTGCGACACGAACGGCGAAGAAGCTTGCACGATGGACAAGAAGGCCATGTTCGTGTGCAAGTCGAACAAGTTCGTTTCGTACAAGGCGTGCCCGGGCGGAATGGGCTGCACGTACGAAGAGCACGGGGACAAGTACGCATGCGACGAAGGGCATGCGGCGCCCGCGGGCAACGCGGTCCCGACGAACGCGGGCGCGAAGAGCGCGGGCCCGAAGAAGAAAGGCAAGTAGCTGCAACGGCAGCGGCGGTGACGTCGGGTGTGGAGACCGTCGCGTGGGACACGCCTTCTGCGAGCGAGCGGACTTGAGCGGCACTACGCTCGTGCGCCGCATGGGTGATGTGCACGATCCGGTTCTCGGTAGACTGATGCGAGATCCCCGATTCGGCTGGTACACGTCCGATCCCCGGGCCGTTGACTTCTTGCGCGGACAGCAGTGCCGCTTCGTGCTCGAGGATTATGACTCCGGCAACGGCACGGAGATCGCCGAGATACAATGCGCCGTTCAGAACGCGCTCAACGCGGGGCGCGAGATCCTGACGCCTACGCGGACCCGAAACTGGTGGGCGTCGTCTACAAGCCATACCCCGCAGCACGCCATCGCTGAGGGCGGACCGTCCGATAATCGCCCGCTACGGCATCAGCCGAAGCGATCTCCAGCGGGAACGTGAACGACGTCGGCACCGCAAACTCGGACATGACGGCCGCTGTCGTGACGCTGGCGATCTTGGCTGGCTCCACCTGGCGCGCATCCTCCGCGACGCGGATTACGGAGCGACGGGCGTCCCTTCCCAAGATCTCGCACGCCGGCCGTAGGGCGCGGAGCTTGCCGTGCCCTCGGGCGTGACGAGCGCGCCGTCTTCGAACACGAGCATCCCGCGCTGCGTCGACGGCACCCGGGGACCCGGCGTCACGATGCCCACGAGGTTCAGCGGATCGCCCGGACGAATGCGGACCGTCTCGCGGGCTTCGCCGCCCGCGCGCTGCGTGCGCACGCGGCGGAGCGCTTCGATCGCGTCCGGCTCGGCGAACTGCTCGCCGATGAAGCCCGCGACGAAACGGCCGCCGCGCGCGAGGCCGCGCGCCTCGCGCCGCCGGAGCGCGCGCAGCACGTCGCGCCAGGGCAGCGTGAAGCTCTCGCGCGCCGTGACTTCGCGAAACACGACGCCGTAGCGGGCGAGAAGCTGGCCCGCGACCCGATCGGCCGCGTCGAAGTCCTTCGCGCGGGCGCCGCTCTCGACGAGCGACCACCGGCCCTGCGCTGCGCCCGCGCGCCGGCGCATCGCACGACCCGACGCCATCAGATCGCGGAGCGACTGGATGCCGTCGCTCGTCACGAGGCCGTGGCCGACGAGCTCCCACAGCGCGTCCGTGAGCTCCGCCGCAGCGAGCCCGGCGCCCCGCCCGAGGTCGTCGAGAAAGAGCGCGCCGCGCTGGCGCAGGACGTCGAGCACGCGCGCGGCGGGCTCCGTGACCGGTGACGGCGCCGGCTCCTCGCCGCGCACGGCGCCGAGCAGCCACCCGAGCTCACGCCGGAACGCGAGCGTGATCGGCGTCGCGCGGGACGCCGGCACGGGAGTGCTCGTCGTCGCGCGCCGCGGCGAGAGGCGCGCCCACGCGAGCTCGCCCGCGAAGCACAGCTCGTCGAGCCAGCGGCCCGTGTAGCCCGCGACGCGGGCGCCGAGAACGTCGCTCTCCCACGCGGACGCCGCGACCTCGAAGCCCTGGAGCTTGTGCAGCGCCTCGCGCAGCCCCGCGCGGCCGCCGGCCCGCGTCCGCGGCGTCAAGTGATGGCGCTCGAAGAGATACACGAGAAAATCCTGGGCGCTGACCGGCTCGATCTGCTTGCGAAGACCATCGAGCGTCGCGCGATGGATGCGGGCGAGAAGGCGCCGATCGCACACCTCGTCTTCGCTCGCGCCGGGCGTGAATCGGCCGCGAAGGACGAGCCCTTGGCTCTCGAGCTGCGCAACGGCGAACGCGACGTCGAACGCGTCGAGCCCCAGGCGCGTCGCGAGCGCCGCCGCCGCGAACGGGCCGGCGACTTCCGTGTGCCCGCGCACGAGCGCCAGCATCGCGTCCGCCTTCTCGGGCGGCGCCCCGTCCATCGCCGGCGGCGGTCGCACCGCGGGCTCCGTCTTCGCGCCGGGATACAACGCTTCGATCGCGCGGGTATTCTCCGCGGCGAACGCGAACGGCCCGGCGACGGTGGCCACGATCGCCGCGCGCCGCGACCGCCCGAGCGCATCGAGCCATGCGCCCCACTCGTCCTGGACCGGGGCCGCGACGAGCCCGAGGAGCACGTCGTGCAGCTCGTCGGCGTCGCGCGGCGCCGGCGTCGCTTCCGCGACGACCCGTGCGATCGCCGCGGGGTCGAGCGCGCCGAGGTCGCGCTGGTGCTCGGGCAGCGTACGCCGGAGGGACACGGCGCGCGCGCGGCGCTCTTCGAGCGGCGCGTCGTCGAGGAACGCGTACGGCTTCGCGCCGAGCACTTCGTGCGAGAACGGCGACGGCTCGGTCGTGTCGCGCGCGTAGAGGCGAATCTCGCCCGCCTCGATGCGCTCGAGGATCGCGTGCAAGCGCGTGCTGTCCATCGCCTCCGACAGGCAGTCGCGCATCGTCTGGCGCACGAGCGGATGGTCCGGGACGCTGATGGGTCCCGTCGCGTTCTCCTGGCAGGCCACCTGCGCGGGAAAGACCGCGGCGAGCAGATCATCGGACCGCATGCGCTGCAGATAGGCGGGGACCTTCTTGCCGTTCTGGCGGCGAAGAACGGCGAGGGCGCGAGACGCGTTCCAGCGCCAGCGCGTGCCGAACATCGGCGCGAGGAGGATCGCCTGTTCGAGCGTCCGATCGAGGTCCTTGCTGCGGACGAACGAGAACGCGTCCTTCAGCGGAAAGCTCTGGCCCGCGCCGATCGACAGCACGATCGCGTCGTCGGTGGCGGCCGCCTGGAGCTCGAAGTCGAACGACACGCAGAAGCGCTTGCGAAGGGCGAGGCCGAAGGCCCGGTTGACGCGCCCGCCGAACGGCGCGTGCACGACGAGCTGCATCCCGCCGGACTCGTCGAAGAACCGCTCGAAGACGACGTCGTCCATCGTCGGCACCACGCCGAGCGCGTCCCGCTGCGCGGCCATGTAGTCCGCGAGCTGCGACGCGCCGATAGGGCCGAGGACGCACTCCTCCGCCAGCCAGTCGACCAGCGCGTCGCGCCCGTCCTCCTCGTCGAGGCGCGCGGCCACGTCGGCGCGGAGGCGGCTCACCTCGACCGAGAGCTCCCACGTGCGCGTGGGCGCCTCGCCCAGCCAGAAGGGGACCGACGGGGGCTGACCGTTGGCGTCCTCGACGCGCAGCACCCCCGAGCGCGATTCGACCCGGCGGATGCGCCACGAGTGCGAGCCGAGCACGAAGACGTCGCCGGCCATGCTCTCGAT
>DATHQY010000413.1:0-5347 GCA_035482215.1 Polyangiaceae bacterium
ACCAACGACACGCGCAAGCGGACGGTCAGGCTGACGACCAAAGGGCGGGCGCGCATCTTGCGCGCAATACGGCAATTCATCGGGTGGGGTTATGCGCAGCTGGCGCTCGAATCGGCGCTGGAGCCGGACCACTGGCACAGCCAATGGCGCACGCATGTTGCCCTCTCGCGGGCCGAAGAGTTCCTGCGGTTGATTCGGGTCGGGTTCGGCGACCGCGCTTCGTTCGTCGTGTACACGAACGGGTTGCGCGACGACGAACTCCCGCGCGCGACGACCCTCGTCTCGCGGTGGGTGAGTTAGCGCTGTCAGGACGTCAGGGGATCCTTTGGGTGGGCGCCGCTCGAACGAGGGTGCGAACCGGTAAGGCGTAGCGCGGCGCATTCAACCGGTACCCGTCGAGCCGCGCGCCGTGCGCGCCGAGAAGGTCGCTCCGGGTGATGATGCCGATGACGCGCGTCGGCGCGCTCCGCGCCACCACGGGCAGCCGACCGACGCCTTCGCGGACCATATGATCCGCAGCCTCCCGAAGCGAAGACTCGCCAAATGCGATCGCGGGTCTGCGCTTGACGAGGTCGCGCACCTTCACGGCTCCATCCTGATCGCCCAACATATCGCGTCGTGTGACGACGCCGATCAAGTTCTCGTCGTCGTCGACCACCGGAAAGCCCTGGTGCTCCGATCCCGGCGCGTGGCTGCCGATCCAGGCGCGAATCGCGTCCAGAGTGTCGGTCCCGCGCAGGGTTATGACCGGCTTCACCGCAGTCTCCCCGACCACGACTTGCTCGAGGAAGTCGGTGACATAGTCGCTTACGACGCGGGCCCCCCGCCGCGCGATCTTCGCCGTCATGATCGAGTGCCGCATCGAGAGCGCCGATACGAGAAAGGCCGCTGTGCACCCGGCGAGGAGCGGGAGCAGGCTCATTGGCTGTCGCGTCGTCTCGAAGGCGAACACCACCGAAGCGAGGAGCGCGCGCGACGCGCCCGCGAAGAGCGCTGCCATCCCTACGAGCGCGGCGATGCGCAAGTCGACGCCGGCTTCCGGCGCGGCCCAGATCGCGAACGCGCCCATGGCGGATCCGAGGCCGCCTCCGATCGTGAAGAGTGGCGCCAGCGTACCGCCGGATGTACCGGTGCCGAGCGACAAGGACCAGGACACAAATTTTAGGACGCCGAACGAGATCGCCGCGGTCCCGGCCAGATCGCCCGAGAGCATGCGATCGATGTTGTCGTAGCCGACGCCCATCGTGTGCGGCGATACGTAGCCGACGAGGCCTACCATGACGCTGCCGAGCGTCGGCCACCACATCCAGTGGATGGGCAGCTTCTCGAACGCGTCTTCGACGGCATAGACCGCGCGCGTTACGAGCATCGAAAAGAACCCGAGGACGACGCCCATGGCGACGTAAATGGCGAGCGCGACGCTTCCGGTCGCGCCGACGGCGGGCATCGTGAACGCGGGCTCTCCGCCGACGAGGGCGAGGCGCGCGGCCGCCGCCGCGCAACTCGCGAGCGCGACGGGTACGAGGGACCGGATTCGGTACTCGAAGAGCAGTAGCTCGACTGCGAGAAGGACCGCGCTGACCGGGCTCCCGAAGGTCGCCGACATGCCTGCGGCGGCGCCGGCGGCGAGGAGCGTCTTTCGCTCCTCGGCCGACACGCGCATGATCTGGCCGACGAGCGAGCCGAGCGCTCCGCCGGTCGCGATGATGGGGCCCTCGGCGCCGAAGGGGCCGCCGGTGCCGATGGAGATCGCGGCCGACAGGGGCTTCAAGAACGTGACCCGCGGAGGGATGCGACTCTCGTTGAAGAGCACTTGCTCCATCGCCTCCGGAATGCCGTGGCCGCGAATCGCGGCGGACCCGTACCGCGCCATGGCGCCGACGATCAGGCCGCCGATCGCCGGGACGACGATGACCCAGAGGCCCAGATGGTTTTCCGCAGGGCCGGCGCTCGTCACAGACGCATGGCCGTAGAACGCCAGGTTGGTGATGAAGCCGATGAGCGACGTCAGGACGCGAGCAACGAAGGCCGCCGCGATGCCGAGCGCGATGCCGATGCAGCCGATGACCGCCACGCGCGCATCGACGTTGGCCCGGGGCGTGGGGGCGTTGACTTGCGCGAGCGTCGGCGCCAGGGAAGGCGCGATGGGCACGCGCCCGCCCGCACCGGTGACGCTGCCGGCCGGAATCGTTTCGTCACTCATCGTTACGCGCAGCCTTTCGGGCACGGACAAGGGGTCGCGCCCCGCGCGGAGAAGCTTCTTCGAAGAACATGGGCGGACCTGCGTCTTGGGCGCCCATCTCGCGCATCAGCGCGGCGAGGCCTTCGGTCAGCGCGGAGAGCTCGTGCGGGGTCATGTTCTGCAGCGACGCGAGCAGGTGCGCCTGCGTCGGTTCTGGCGAGAGCGTGAGCCGCTTCTTGCCGGACGCCGTCAGCCGGAGCTCGACTCGTCGCGCGTCGTCCTTGGACACCTTGCGTGTGACGAGCTTCCGATCGACGAGACGCCGGACGACGACCGACACAGAGCTCGGATCGGTCATGGTTCGATCGGCCAGATCGTTCAACGACGAGACGTGGCCCGACGCCAGCGTTTGCAGCACGAATAGCTGCGCGCCGCTGATTCCGGCGCTGCGCTCGGCTTCGCGCGCGCCGAGACGCAAGTCGCGGACGATGCGGCGCAGTGCATTCAAAATACCGCGGATATCCTCTCGACTCTCCGCGCGTGGCGTGCTGGACGCGATGATGTGGCGACGAAGCATGGGCTCCCATTCGTTCGGGGGGTACTAGCGTCGGCACGGGCCAGCGACAACGGATACGTGTCGGAAACGAACTATGCCCCTGCGCTACACGAATTTGTCGTGCCCCGAACGTGACGCGTGCGCTCGCCACGCCGATCGGCCATATTCGCTTTCCGAAAGGAGGCGCTACCGGAAGCCGATGGACCACAAAGCGGCGGCAGATCTGGAACACTTTCGTGCGTTGCTCCAAGCCTACATGGTCAAGAAGGGCTTGCGTTCGACGGACCAGCGCAAGCTCATCGTCGAAACGTTCTTCGATTCCGAGAACCACGTGAGCATCGAAGAGCTTCTGGCGCGCGTGCGGGCGCGCGATCCTCGCGTCGGGTACGCCACCGTTTACCGTACGCTGAAGCTCCTCTCCGAATGCGGAGTGGCCAACGAGCGCCGGTTCGGCGACGGCCTCACCCGCTACGAGCTAGCGGACGACACTGCCCATCACGACCACCTCATCTGCGTCGATTGCGGGGAGATCGTCGAGTTCGAAGAGCCGCGTATCGAAGAGCTGCAGGAAGCCGTGGCCGCCCAGTACGGCTACGTGCTGCGTTCCCACAAGCACGAGCTCTACGGCACGTGCCCGCGGTGCCTCGCCAATGCGCGCGGCGACGTTCGTAGCGACAACTGAGCCCGCAGCGATAACTGAGCCCGTAGCAAACGACTGAGCCTGCGGTGACAATGGAAGGGTCAGGTCGTCAGCGTTCGTGATTCGGTGACGACGAACGCGACGGGCACGTCTTCAGGGGTGTTCGGCAGCTCCACCAGGAGCTGGAAGTCGAACGCGACGGCCACGGCGACAGCCGGCGGCGCCAACCGCGCGAGGGCCCGGTCGTAATAGCCGGCCCCGTACCCGATGCGGTGGCCTCGCGGATCGACGGCCAACGCGGGCACCACGATCACGTCCAGCGGGTCCGTTGCGACCGCGGGGTCGCTCTCGCCCGGCTCACACACACCGAGCGCACCAGCACACATCGCCGCGGGTTGCTCGACGAAGTGAAACGACAGCGCACCGGTATCGACGTCGGTCTTCGGATAGGCGACGCGCACGCCGCGCTCGCGGAGGGACGCGTCGACCGGTCGCAGATCGATCTCGTTGCGACCTTCCATCGGCCAGAAGAGCGCTGCGGTCTTTGCGCGAGCGAGGGCGGGCAAGGCAAGAAGCTGCACCGCGATCGCGCGCGACTTCTCGTCACGCGCCGAGGCCGGTAGCGTCGCGCGCACGCCCCGCATGCGGCGGCGCAGCTCCGCCTTCACGCGCCGCCGTAGAAACGCCTCCTCCTCCAGCTTCGCTCGCCTCGGTGCTGTCAACGTCAGCCGACCGCGCAGAAGCCTTCGTAATCGATGTAGCTCGTGATCGTCGGCTTCAGGCCGTCCACCGGGCACGAAGGGTCATGCCGCAGCTTGAGCTCGCGGAACTTCATCTTGAGGCTGTCGTACGTGAGAAGGCGCCCGGTCAATGTATTGCCGCGGCCGAGGAGGATCTTGATCGCCTCGGTCGCCTGCAGCGTGCCGATGATGCCGCAGAGAATCCCGAGGACGCCGGCTTCCTGGCAGCTTGGCGCGAGGTGCGGCGGCGGCGGCTCCGGATACAGGCACCGGTAGCAGGGGCCCGCGGGCACGCCGAGTTTCTTGGCGGCCTTCTCGGGCATGAACGTCGTCACCTGGCCGTCGAAGCGGAATATGCTCCCGTGCGAGACGGGCTTGCCCATCCACACGCTCGCGTCGTTCACGAGGTAGCGCGTCGGGAAGTTGTCCGTCCCGTCGACGATGACCTCGTAGTCGGTGAAGAGCCGCTCGACGTTCTCCTTCGTGACGCGCTCCTTGTACGGCACAACTTTCACGTCGGGGTTCAGCTGCTCGATGAACGCGGCCGCACTCTCGACCTTCGGCTTTCCGACGCGGCTCGTCGAATGAATGATCTGCCGCTGGAGGTTCGACATGTCGACGAGGTCCGCGTCCGCGATGCCGAGCGTTCCGACGCCGGCGGCCGCGAGGTACATCGCTGCCGGCGATCCGAGGCCGCCCGCGCCGAGAAGCAGCACTTTGCTCTTTAAGAGCTTCGCCTGGCCCGCCTCGCCGACCTCCGGCAAAAGGATGTGACGTGAGTAGCGCTCCCGCTGCGTGTCGGTCAGCTCGGGTGGCAACTCGATGGGGTAACCGAGGTCCTTCCACCGCACGAAGCCAGGGTTCGCCGTCTCGACGTTCGTGTACCCGAGCTGCGCCAGCGTCGACGCGGCAAGGGCGGAGCGTGTCCCGCCTGCGCAGTAGGCGACGATCTTCGCGTTCTTGTCGGGGAGCTTCTGCTCAGCCTGGATTTCTAGAAAACCGCGCGGCAGCGAGACCGCGCTGGGGATGTACCCGCCGCGCCATTCGTCCTTCTCGCGCACATCGAGGAGCGTCAGCTTCTCGCCGGACTCGATCCGGCGCTTGAGCTCTTCGAGGCTCACTTGCTTGGTCTGGCGTCGTACTTCGGAAATCAGGTCCGCGTAGGTAGTGGGCATGAGCGCAGCCCGAATCTAACGCCGTTTCGTCCGCCGTCGAGATCCTGCGTTCGC
>DATHQY010000414.1:0-4072 GCA_035482215.1 Polyangiaceae bacterium
GACGTGATGGGCCAGGGCGTACTCCACGCCGCACGCGAGCCGTACGGAGAGCCCGTCAGCGTGAGTCCAGAGGAGATCCTCGATTACCTGTTGGCGGTGTATTCGGCGGCAGGCTTCCAAGGAAACCATCTGCTCGAGATACGTGGATCCATCTACCACGGCGCCTTCTCGTCCGCGCTGATCGAAGCGGTGCGCGCACGATTCGGCCGGGTTTTCCCGCTCCTCGCGCCTGACCTCAACGCGCAGTGCGCGGCGATGCAGGTTGCGAAGAGCGTCGTCCACGTGCCGAGACCGCTCGAGATGCGGCTCGAGGGACCCTCGAATGGGGTCGCCATGAAGCGTGTTCCGCACCTCTGGTCGATCCAGAGAGAAGCCGCTCGCTGGGGGAGGTCGCGTCCACTCATTCCCGGCGTCTCCGCGAGCAGCACCCACGCGCTTCTCTCGGATCTCGTCGAAATCTCGGGTCGTCCTCTTCCGCCCGACCGGGTGGCCGAGCTTTATCGGAGGGCCGCCTACGATCTCTACCGAGCCGAGGACTGGCCGGATCGCGCATCGCGCCGCGCGCAGCTGGCTGCCCTCTACGAGGGTGCGGCGCGCGTGGATCGGTCCCTCGGCCGCGTAATCGCCCGAGAAAAATGGAAGGCGCACGGCGCCCGACTGAAGGATCAGTTCATGACGCGCCTCCGCCGGCGGCTCGGGCGCCGGGTCGACGGCCTCTGGCGGCGCATCATCCGCGTGCCGTCGACGCTCCGCATGCGACCCTTCGACAGCGCTCTCGGCGCCCTCGCCGCTCTCGATAGCGCCAAGTAAGTCTCCCTGGATTGCCAAGAGCCCTCTTCGGCCCTCGCTGGTGTGGAATTGCCCCCGATGGTATTTCTCTTCTAACGCATGAAAATTACTATAGACTTTTCGAGGGAAGTCGTCGAAAGCGACACGGATGAAGGCGTGGCTTCCGTGCCTATCTATTCGGCCGAGGGGTTCGACGCCGTCACCCGCGCGTGGCTGAAGATCGGCTGGGTGGTCAAGCACATCTACGGATTCACCTGGATGGGGCGGCCCATCATCCAGCTGCCGGACGATCTCGTTCGGATGCAAGAGGTCATCTATCGCATCAAGCCTGACGTCATCATCGAGACGGGCGTGGCTCACGGGGGATCGCTCATCTTCTACGCGAGCCTCTGCAAGGCGATGGAGCACGGGCGGGTCATCGGCGTCGACATCGACATCCGTGCCCACAACCGAGATGCGCTCGACGCCCATCCGCTCCGGCCGTACATCGAGCTCGTCGAGGGGTCTTCGATCGCGCCGGAAGTCGTCGCGCGCGTACGGGATCTCGTGAAGCCGGGCGAGACCGCCCTCGTGAGCTTGGACTCGGATCATTCCAAGAAGCACGTGCTCGCGGAGCTCGAGGCCTATTCGCCGTTCGTCACGCCCGGGTCCTACATCGTGGCGACGGACGGAATCATGGAGATTCTGCACGACGCCCCGCGCGGCAAGCCCGAATGGAAGGACGACAATCCCGCGGCCGCCGCGGACGCGTTCCTTCGTGGGCACCCTGAGTTCGTCGGCGAAGAACCTCCGTTCCCGTTCAATGAAGGCTCCGTCCAGAAGCGCGTGACGCACTGGCCGCGCGCGTTCCTGAAACGCCTGCCCGCGTCTTCTGCTAAGAACGCCGCGATGCAGCGCGGGGCAGACGAATGAAGCATGACGATCGGATCTTCGTCGCGGGCCACCGCGGTCTCGCCGGGTCGGCGATCGTCCGGAAGCTCACGGGCGAGGGCTACACGAACCTCCTCGTGCGGACCCACGATCAGCTCGACCTGCGCCGGCACGACGCCGTACATCGGTTCTTCGCCGAAGAGAAACCCGCCTACGTCTTCCTTGCGGCGGCGCGCGTCGGCGGAATCGTGGCGAACGACACGTACCGGGGCGAGTTCATTCACGACAATCTGCTCATCCAGACCAGCGTGATCGATGCGGCGCACCGAAGCGGCGTGCAGAAGCTCGTGTTTCTCGGCTCCTCCTGCATTTACCCGAAGCTCGCGCCGCAGCCGATCAAAGAGGACTACCTCCTTACGGGGCCGCTCGAGCCGACCAACAGCGCCTACGCGATCGCCAAGATCGCCGGCATCGAGATGATCGACGCCTACCGCCGGCAATACGGTTTCCGCGCCGTATCGGTCATGCCGACGAACTTGTACGGGCCCAACGACAGCTTCGACCTCGAGCGGTCGCACGTCTTGCCGGCGCTGATTCGCCGCTTCCACGAAGCCAAGGAGCGCGGAGCGCGCGAGGTCGTCTTGTGGGGGACGGGAACGCCGCGGCGCGAATTTCTCCATGTCGACGACTTTGCCGACGCGTGCGTCTTCGTCATGAACCACTATGACGACGCGCGCATTCTCAATGTCGGCGTCGGCGAAGACGTCACGGTGCGTGAGCTCGCGGAGCTCGTGGGCGACGTCGTCGGCTACACGGGGGAGATCCGGTTCGACACCGTCCGTCCCGACGGGACGCCGCGCAAACTGCTCGACGTCGCGCGCTTGCACGCTCTCGGGTGGCGCGCGCGCATTCCCCTGCGTGAGGGAATCAAGGCGACATACCGGTGGTACCTCGAAGCGAAACCGGCCTCGTCCCAGGCGCCGCCGCCGCCGGCGTGACAGGCGGCACGCATTCTCAGAGCTGCAGGACCGATCGCAGCGCCGCGTCGCGCTCCTTGTCCGCGGCCTTACGAAGGCTCGGATCGCTCGGGTGATGACTCGATAGCCGCGCGTAGTCCTCCGCGGCTTCGGCATGGAGCCCGCCCGCCGCGGCCAAGCGCGCCATGGCCTCGAGCAGCGAGTCCTGATCCGGCGTCCGCTCGTAGGCCTGCTTGTAGAGGAGTCGCGCACGATGGGGGTTGCCGCGCTGCTCTTCCAGTCTGGCAGCCCAAGCGAGGTTATCGGCGCATTCGGTGTCCTGGGAGCATCCCGCGTTCGCGAGGCGCCCGAGCGCCTCGTTCGCGCGCGTGTCGTCGTGCGCGCGGGTCGCGAGCACCGCGAGCTCTCGTAGGCATTCGACGCGGTCAGTGACCCGGTCCGACGCTTCGAGGAGCTCCCGCACGGCGACAACCTGGTTGCCCGCTGCAAGCTGGGCACGAGCGTGGAGCGCGTAAGGAGCGCACGTATTCGGCGCGAGCGCGATGGCGCGGTTCGACGCGGCGAGAGCGTTGCGGACACACTCCTCTCGGGCGACGCCTTCGCACCAAGGTGTCCCGTCGGTCTCCGCGTCCGAAACGAGTGCGGTTGCCCTGCGCAGCGCGGGTCCTGGGGCGTTCGGGTCCCGCCGCAACGCCTCTTGATCGAGCTCGACGGACGTCGCCGGCAGACGCAATTCGACCCATTGTGCCAGCAAATCGAGTGTCAAGAGACCCCTCTTGCCCTCGGGCACGACCTCGAGAGCGTCGTCATACCCGCCGATCCAACGTATCGCTTCCATGACCGCGGGGCGCAGGGCCTCGGGCGCCTGCTCCAGCGCCAGGCGGTACTCGAGCCGCGCCTGCGAGGGGGCGCGCCGCGCAATGTAGCGCGCAAGCAACAGGTGCGCGGGGCTGTAGACTTTCGCGCGCTCGAAGGTGGCGCCGATCCACTCGAGCGCGTCGCCGTCTCCGGCCTGCACGGCGCGAACGGCGACGGCGAACGGCAAATACGGCTCCGCCGGATGGCGCAGCATCGCGGTGCGGGCGAGCGATCGGATCTGCGCCGCGCCGACGTTCGAATCCTCGGCGGCCCGCTCCAGCGTCCGCCGGTCATCGTCCAGTTCGTGCCCGATGTCGGTCGCCGCGAGGGCCACCGCCAGCACCGTGCACCCGGCGCCAATCGCCGCCACGATGCGCGGTGCCCGTGCCCATCGTTCCACGGTCCAGCGCGGTGCTCGTCCGGCCGAACCTCCGACGACGAGCGCGCCACACACGACCGCCGCGAGCGCAAGCCCGGCCACTTCCGACCCGAGGTCCACCAGGTTCTGGACGGCGACCGTGGCGATGGCGGCCCACGCGCCCGCGGCATTGGTCGAGCGGGCGAGCACGGCGTTGGGC
>DATHQY010000415.1:0-2325 GCA_035482215.1 Polyangiaceae bacterium
GCTCCTCGATCTTTTCCTGGGCCATGTGCGCGCGCTCGGCCTCGACCTGTACGCCGCGCAGGAGCAAGCCCTCCTCGAGCTCTTCGGAGGCAACAACGTCATCCTCGCGACGCCGACCGGGAGCGGCAAATCGCTCGTGGCCCTCGCGCTCCACTTTCTCGCGCGGAGCCAGGGGCGGCGCAGTTTTTACACCGCTCCCATCAAGGCGCTCGTATCCGAGAAGTTCTTCGCGCTGTGCCGCGACTTCGGCCCGGATCACGTCGGCATGATCACGGGCGACGCGTCGGTGAACCGCGACGCGCCCATCATCTGTTGCACGGCCGAAATTCTGTCGAACCTGGCGCTGCGCGAGGGCAAGCGCGCCGCGGTGGATTGCGCCGTCCTCGACGAATTCCACTACTACGCCGATCCCGCGCGCGGCGTCGCCTGGCAGATCCCGCTGCTCGTGCTCGAGAACACGCAGTTCCTCCTGATGAGCGCGACGATCGGCCCCACCGCGACGTTCGAGAAGTCGCTCACCCAGCTGACGCGCAAGCCGGCGGTCACGGTGCGGTCGTCCGAACGCCCGGTGCCTCTGCGCTTCGAATACCGCGAGACCCACCTGCACGAGACGATCGTCGAGCTCGGTCGGACGGGCCTGCTGCCCGCCTACGTCGTCAACTTCACGCAGCGTGCGGCCGCGGAGACGGCGCAGGATCTCATGAGCATCGATCTCGTGCCGAAAGACCGCAAAAAAGCGATCGCGGCGGAGCTCGCGGGCGTGAGGTTCGACACCCCGTACGGCAAAGAGGTCAAACGCTTCGTCGCGCACGGCATCGGGGTTCACCACGCGGGGCTCTTGCCGAAGTACCGGCTCCTCGTCGAAAAGCTCGCGCAGAAAGGGCTCCTCGCCGTCGTCAGCGGGACCGACACGCTCGGCGTCGGCGTCAACATTCCCATTCGCACCGTTCTTTTCACCCAGCTTTGCAAATTCGACGGGCAGAAGACGGCGATCCTCAGCGTGCGCGACTTTCATCAGATCGCGGGCCGCGCGGGCCGGCGAGGCTTCGACATGCAGGGGACGGTGCTGGCCCAGGCGCCCGAACACGTGGTCGAAAATCTGCGCATGGAGCAGAAAGCCGCGGGCGATCCGGGCAAGCTGCGGCGCATCGTCCGCAAGAAGCCACCGGACAAGGGGTACGTCCACTGGGACCGATCGACGTTCGAAAAGCTCGTGACCTCCGAGCCCGAAGCGCTCGTCTCGCGCTTCCGGGTCTCGCACGGGATGATCCTGAGCGTCCTCGAGCGGCCGGGCGCGGGCTGTCTCGACATCGGGCGCATCATCTACCGCTCGCACGAACGGCCCGCGCAGAAGCGCATCTTCGGGCGCGAAGCGAAGTCCATGCTCGACGCTCTCGTCGCGGCCGGAATCGTGGAGACCGGCGGGCACGACGGCACCTCGACCCCGCAGGCTCCGACGCCGCGGCGCATTCGCCTGCACGTCGACTTGCAGGACGACTTCTCGCTGCACCATGCCCTCTCGCTCTGGCTCGTGGAAGCCGTCGCGGGGCTCGATACGGAGAGCCCGACGCACGCGCTCGACGTCCTGTCGATCGTCGAGTCGATCCTGGAGAATCCGGATTACGTCCTCCGGCAGCAGCTCGACGTCGTCAAGCGGACGAAGCTCGCCGAGCTGAAGATGGCCGGCGTCGAATACGAGCAGCGCATGGAGGAGCTCGAGAAGCTCGACTACCCGAAGCCTCTCGCCGAGTTCGTCTACGAGTCGTTCAACGCATTCGCCGTCGTTCATCCCTGGGTGCGCGGGGACGACGTGCGGCCCAAATCGGTCGCCCGCGAGATGGTCGAGCGGTTCATGGACTTCAACGAGTACGTGCGCGAGTACGAGCTCGGGAGGGCGGAGGGGACGCTTCTTCGCTACCTGACGGACGCCTACAAGGCGCTCGTCCAGACGGTGCCCGCTCCGCTGAAGACGCCGGCGATCGAGGAAATCGAAGTGTTCCTTCGCGCGATCGTACGGTCGGCCGACTCGAGCTTGCTCGACGAGTGGGACCGCCTGCGGACGGCGGAAGCCGCGCCCGCCGCCCTCGCGGCGGAGCTCGGCGCCCCGGCAACCCTCGCGGAACCCGACGTCACGCGCGACGAGCGGGGATTCACGGTGCTCGTGCGCGCCTTCATGTTCCAGCTCCTGCGGGCGCTCGCGCACAAGGAGTACGCGGTCGCCGCCCAGATGGTGCATCCTGACCCGGCCGGCGCGACCGGCGCGAGCGACGGCGTCCCTTGGACGGCCGAGCGGTTTGCCAAGAGCTTCGAGCCGTTCTTCGCCGA
>DATHQY010000416.1:0-7012 GCA_035482215.1 Polyangiaceae bacterium
GCCGCAGACCCTGTCGAATGCTGCGCCTACAGAACTGCCGATGGCATCCTTGGCAACGGCACCACCAACGGTGACTTCGACCGCACCACGAACAGGACGTATCCAGGAGAAGTCCTCGGTTTTTAGACCCGAAAGCGATCAGACGTCTACGGGTGAGGCGTCACGGTTGTTCGAAGAGGGGTCGCGCTCGAAGGTCCGGTTGCGGCGTGCGGCTCGTGCGTGGCGCGCCGCGATGGCGAAACTTGGATCGGGCCCGCTTTGGCCTCCTTATAAGCGTCTATCAAGGTCTGTATCATAGGTAGAAAGGTCGGACGCACGGTTTCAACGGTAACGATGGTCAGCCCGTACGCCGCCAGCGCCAGAAACGCCGCGACCAAGGCCGTCTCCGGCGAATGGCGCGCCTGACGTGCCACGGACCGGTCAACTACGAGGATCGCGATGGCGCCCAATGGGGCGCCGAAGAGCGCGTAAAGGGCGGCGACGAACAACCCGGAGATTTCACGCGCTACGAGGTCCTGGACATCATTCCCAACCGTTTGAGTAAAGATGAGGAGCACCAGTAGGCCCATGCTTCCACATAGAGAAAGAACACTCGCGAGAAGTGCCTTCGCAAATCCAAGGCGGCCGGCGAATGCGTCCGGCAGGCGCCCGCGCATCACGAGCGCTGCATGGCACGGTGAGAGCGATAGTCCTCACGCGTCGGGGTCCGCTCTGCACGCCGCGACCGCAGCTTCGGACGCGGAACGCGGAGACCAGAACGGCGAGCGGTGCCACCTGCTCGACGCGAGCCGCGCTCCGCAACGTCGAAGCACCAAAGCGCACCGACGGAGCGCAAGATGGCTGAGCCGGAGCAGCGCGCGGCAACTACGGAGCGCGACTGCGTCGCACGCGAGCCCCACCGCCCTCCTCGTGCGCGCCTTGGGGGACGCCCAGTGGAGGACCGCTCTCGGCGAGTCGCCTTGCGCTGTCCTTTCATGCGCCGCCGCTCAACGCGTGAGCCGTCGTCGGAACGCGCAGAGCACCTTCGGGCCGGCCTTGAGCGTCGTCGTTCACGAGAAGAGCAGCACCGCGAACGCCCTGTGGAGACCCTGACGGGAGCCGAGCGAAGCTGCGTACCGCGACAGCGACGCTGCTCTCGCCGAGCGCGCTCCGTGGCTCGAGGTGAGCCAAGGCGCTCACCAACAGGGCCATGGCTCCTATCGGGTGAGCGCCGGTGCGAACGCGCTGAGGGGCAGCTCCCCATCGCTGCCGGGAGGTCGTGGGTGAGCGAACGAGAGCGAATAGGAGCGAATAGGAGCAAACCGGCGTGAATGGAAGCGAACGAAGCACGCGCGCGGGCCATGCGAGTTTGAGGCGCGCGGGCGCCGGCGGTATCCTTTCGGATCTTCCGATGGTCAAGACTCGACAGCCAGTGGCTCCTGAAAGGTCAACAAGCAGTGAGTGACCAATCGGGCAGTGTGACGCGCCGGTTGCGAATTGCGGTGCTGCTCGATCACCTGAACGCCTTCAGCGGCGGGTACGAAGCGCAGCTCCGCGACGCCATTCACGCGAAGTGCCGCCAATCCGGCCACCATTTGTTGTTCGTCTACGGGGGACCGGCCGAGGCGCCGCGGCCGCCGGACGCGGCCGACAACGCCATCTACGAACTGCTGCGTCCCGATTCGATCGACGGCATCATCGTCGTCTCCTCGCTGCTCTCGACCCACTGCGGCCAGGCCGGAGTGGCGCGGCTCGTCGAACGGTTCGGCAGCGCCACGCTGTGCAGCGTCGGGATCGAGCTGCCGGGCGTGCCCAGCCTGGTGCTGGACAATCGCCCCGGCATGGAGGCGGTGGTCGAACACCTTGTCCGCGATCATGGCCGCCGCAAGCTCGCTTTTCTCGCGGGGACGCCGGAGAACCCCGAAGCTCGAGCTCGGCTGGACGCATTCCAGACGGTGTTGAAAAACCACGGCATCGCCTGCGACCCGACCTTGATCGTCCCCGGCCATTTCCGCCCCAACTCGGCGAAGATGGCGATGGAAGAGCTTCTTGCGCGCCGCAACGACATCGACGGCGTCGTGGCGGCGAACGACGAGATGGCGACCGGGGCGATCGACGTGCTCCGTAAACACGGGTTGCGGGTACCCGAGGACGTACCCGTGACTGGCTTCGACGATCTGATGCTGGCCCGCTTGGGGACCCCGGCGTTGACGACCGTCGCGCAGCCGTTCGACGAGGTCGCCGAGTGGGCGGTCCGCGCGATCGAGATCCAGAAGGCGGGGCGCGCGGTGCTCGCCTGCACCCAGGTCGCCGCGCGCTTCGTCCGCCGTCAATCCTGCGGGTGCGGGTACGAGGCGTACCTTCCGGATTCGCGGCCCCCGTCGCGGGCCCATGCGACCGATGCGGGGTCGATGGTCGAGCGGCTCAAGACGCTGGGGCCCGTCTTGGCAGGGATGCTCGGCACCGGCTTTTCGAGCGGCGCCCAGGCCGCCACCCGCCTGACCGAGGGTCTGCGCGCCGAAATCGGGGGCGAACGCCAGGCGTTCCACCGGGCCATCGTGGGCCTGCTCGACGACACCGGCAGCGACAGCGAACGGCAACGAATGCTCCTGAGCGCGATCGCCTACCTCCGCGACGAGCTCACGGGGTGGTCCGACTTGCGAGTCGAGCGCGCCCTGTTCGACGGGTTGAACCGGGTGGCGCTCGCCAACACGACCAGCCAGATGCAGCACCGCTTGCTGCTCGACGAGAACTACCTGCGCCTTTTGGGGGTGGGGGAACAGGCGTCGATCGCTTTCGACCTGGCCTCGCTGCGGGACGCGCTGGTCAAGGGTCTGCCCAACGCGGGCGTGCGCACGGCGTATCTCGCGTGCGTGGCGGGGGCGGAGCGGGATCGGTTGCGATCGGTCATGTGCCTTCGCGACGGAGAACTGGAGGCGAGCGAGAGCATCGAGTACCCCGCGGGCCAGCTGCTGCCGCCCGGCGCGCTGACCGATGGAACGAGAGAGAGCTTCCTCGTCCTCCCCCTGGCGCTCGAGAACCAGCTGCTCGGGGTCATCGCCTTCAGCTACTCCGACGGAATCAACGCCTACGCCGCCTTCCGCAACGAGATTGCCGCCGCGCTCAAGAGCATCCGCCTGCGGGAGGAGCTGGTGCAGACGAGCATGCTGCACGAGCGGAGCGTGCAGGAGCGCCTCGCGGCCACCAAGCGAATGGAGGCGCTGAGCGTGCTGGCGGGCGGGGTGGCGCACGATCTCAACAACGCGTTGGGACCGCTGGTCGCGCTGCCGGACGTCATGCTCGCCCAGCTCGAGGAGTCGCACGGGACCGACGAGCCGGTGCGGGACCTGCGCGCCGACCTCGAATCGATCAAGGTGGCTTCGCTCCGGGCTGCGCAGACGATAAAGGACCTGCTCGCGCTCGGCCGGCAGGGGCGCATGGCCAAGGAGAACGTCGACGTCAACCGGGTCATCAAGTCGTGCTGGGCCAACAGCCGGTTGCGGTTCGTCGAAGAGGGGAACTCGCGCGTCACCATGATCACCGCGCTCTCGCCGGCGGCGCTCGTCATACGCGGAGCGGAGCCCCAGCTGGCGCGGGCCGTCGACAACCTCATTCGCAACGCGGTCGAGGCCATCGGCGATGAGGGAGAGGTCGTGGTCAAGAGTGGCAAGGTCGACGTCCGCGAGGCGCAGGCCGGGTACGAGATCGTTCCCGCCGGACAGTACGCGACGGTCTCCGTCTCCGATGATGGCTGCGGCATCGAGCCACACGAGCTCGGTCGGGTCTTCGAGCCCTTCTTCACGAAGAAGCGCGCCAAGGAGACCTCCGGCTCCGGCCTCGGGCTATCCATCGTTCACGGCGTCGCCAAGGAACACGATGGGTTCATCGACGTCACCAGCACGCCCGGCGTCGGAACGACGATCTCTCTCTATTTCCCGTTGGTCGAGGGGGTGGAGCGCACCGAAGCGCTCCCGACCGCCGTGCGGGGAACGGCCCGCATCCTCCTCGTCGACGACGAACCGATTCAGCTTCGCACCGGGCGCCGCGTCCTCGTTCGGCTCGGCTATCAGGTCGAGACGCTGGAAAGCGGTCTGCGCGCCTACGAGCTTTTCAGCCGCGCTTCCGCCGCGGGGCAGAGCCCCTTTGACCTCGTCGTCATGGACATGATGCTGGGGGAGGCGCTCGACGGCCTGCAGATCATCGAACAGATCCAGCGCCTGTTTCCCTCCCAGAAGGTCGTCGTCGTGAGCGGTCACGCGCCGACCGAACGCGCTGAGCGCACGATCAAAAAGGGCCTCCCTTGGCTGAGCAAGCCCTACGGGATGGAGGCCCTGGCCGCTATCGTGCAGCGGGTCTTGAGAGACGACGGATCCGAAGGATGATCGTCACGGGACGCACCCTGCGCGGCCGCCGACGTCTCCGCACGTGCGAAAGCCCAGGGTCGTGCAGTCGATGGCGGCGAGCTTGTCGTCGGTGCCGCAGGTGACGAAGTTCGTGCCCTGGCAGCTGTCCGGGGTCGAGCCGTTGCATTCGTTTGCGCTCGGCACACAACCGCCTGCCGCTGTGACGCAGGTCGCGCCGTAGGCGGGATCGGCGCAGTCGAACTGCAGCTCGACCCCGCCGTAACAGAGGTCCCAACGTATCCGTTCGTCCAATCGCGTTCCTGAGATCGGACGCCGGATCGCGTACGACCTGGGACTGTGGAACGAGCGAGCCGGGAGATTTGGGTCGGGCGTATAGCGCGATGGCGTGAGAGCGGAGCCACGGCGACGGAGTTCGCGCGCAGGCTCGGCGTGAGCGTGTCGGCGCTCCGCTGGTGGAGCTGGAAGCTCGGGTCGACGCGGCGCCAAGGCAAAAGCGCGAAGGCCACACTGGTGTCGCCGCTGACGTTCGTGGAGATGACGTCGGCCGTTCGGCGCGAGCCGATCGAGATCGTTCTCGCGACCGGGACACGGGTGCTCGTACCGGTGGACGTCGAGCAGCCCGTCCTGGAGCGCCTCTTCGACGCGATCGAGCGACGACGGTGATCCCGTCGCAGGTTCGCATCTTCGTGTGCACCGAGCGCCAGGATATGCGCCGGTCGTTTGACGGGCTGGCGCTCGCGGTTCGCGAGCGCCTCTCGCTCGACCCGGAAAGCGGCGCTCTGTTCGTATTCGCGAGCAAGCGAGGCAATCGGCTCAAGGTTCTTTGGTTCGATCACAACGGGTACTGCCTTCTCTACAAGAGGCTTCATCGCTCGCTCTTCGAGTTGCCGGAGGCGACGGGCGCGGACCATCCCGTCGTGTCGATCGATGCACGCGCGCTCGCGGCGCTCCTTCGCGGCGTCGCAAAGTGATCTCAAGAATCGAATCGAATTGACCTGCGATCGCGCATCGATCATCAAGAGCGCGTGACCCGCATCGAGCAGATCGCCGCGCGACTCGACGAGCTCGAGAAGCGAATCGCGACGGCCGAGCGCGAGCGCGACGAGTACCGGACGCTGTACCTCGAGACGATGGAGCGATGTCGCAAGTTGGAGATCGGCCTGCTCGCGCCGAAGTCGGAGCATTTGCCGGAAGGCGGCGCGCAGCTCTCGCTCGACGTGCTCACGATGGTCCTGAGCGAGCGCCAACAAGCGGAGCTCGAAGCCGCCCTCGATGCGGCCAACGCCGAGCAAGAGATCAAGGGCCACACCCGCCGAAAACCGACGGGACGCAAGCCGCTCCCGGAGCATCTCCCGCGCGTCGAGATCCTCGTGCTGCCACCCGAGGTCGAGAAGAAGGGTCTCGATGCATTCGAGCGCATCGGCGAAGACGTGTGCGAAACGATCGAGCGCCGTCCCGGGTCCATCGTTGTCGCTCGCGTCGTCCGACCCAAGTTCGTGGCCAAGGATCGAGAGCGCGATGCAGAGACCGACGTCTTGATCGCGGAGCCCCTGGAGCTGCCGATCCCTCGCGGTCTCGCCGGCCCCGGGATGCTCGCCGATACGATCGTCAAGCGTTGGCAAGATCACATGCCGCTCAACCGCCTCGAGGACATGTACGGGCGTGACGGCCTTGAGCTCGCGCGCTCGACGATGTGTGGATGGCACGCGGCGCTCGCGGACATCGTCAAGCCACTCATCGCGGCGATGCGCGAGGACGCGTTCGCGCAGCCCTATCTGTGCGTCGACGCGACCGGCGTCCTCGTGCAGCAGAAGGAGCGATGCAGGACGGGACACTTCTGGGTGATGGTCGCGCCCGCGCGGCACGTGCTGTTTGAATTTACGCGCGACCACTCGAGTGACGCCGTCGACGACGTTCTTGCCGGGTATCAAGGCTACCTCGTGGCCGATGCGCACGTCGTCTACGATCACCTCTACGCGACGGGTGACGTCATCGAAGTGAACTGTTGGGCGCATGCGCGGAGATACTTCTTCAAAGCTCTCAACTCCGATCCGGACCGCGCGAAGGTTGCACTTGGCTTCATCGGTGCGCTCTTCAGGATCGAGCGCACGCTCGCCGACTCGCCGCGCAAGAAGAAAGAGAAGATCCGCGACAAGCGCTCACGACCGATCGTCGACGCATTCTTCTCGTGGTGTGACGCCGAGGCGACGAACGTGCTCGACGACACACCGATTTCGGATGGCATCCGCTACGCTCGCAATCAGCGAGTCGGTCTCGCGCGATTTCTCGATGACGGGCGTTTGCCGATTCACAACAACATGAGCGAGCTCGCGCTCCGCCGCGAAGCCGTCGGTCGTAAGAACTGGTTATTCGTCGGTAGCGATGACGGCGGCACCGTGAACGCGATCTTCACGTCGCTACTCGCGAGCTGCCGACTCTGCGACGTCGAGCCGTGGTCGTATCTGCGCGACGTCTTTTGTCTGCTGCCGCGATGGCCCGAGCACCGACTCCTCGAACTCGCCCCCTTCATGTGGAACAGGACGCGCGCACTCGGCGACGTGCAGCAGCTTCTCCAGCAGAACCAGTTCCGAAAACTCACCCTCGACACGGGCGGCTGAGGGCTGCGCGCGTCGCGCTTTTCGCGGACGCGTTTCGTCGAACGGTTACGT
>DATHQY010000417.1:0-3498 GCA_035482215.1 Polyangiaceae bacterium
TTGGGCCTACGTAAACGAACACGGCCGGCGCTTCCTTCTCCCTCTTCTTTTCCCGTTTCCTGCCTAAGTCCCGCCTCGGCCTCGGCGTCCCGTCGATGAACGAAGCCACCTCCCCTCCTTCCTCGGTCTCCGCGTTCTCCGTCTCCGCATGGGCTCCCGCGCGGCTCGGCATGCGCCTGGCACTCGGCGCGGCGAGCGGGGTCTGGCTCGGAGACATGATCGCGCTCTTCGTGGCCCCCGAGGCCGCGAACCCAAGATTGGTGTTCCGCGGCGCGGCCGCGGCGCTCTTCGTCGCGCTGACGACGGCGCTCGTGCTGGGAGGGCCGGGCGGCATGGTCCTCGTCCCGACCTTCGGAGCGGCCTCGGAGACCCTCCGCCGCCGCTGGCGCGAGCTCGTTCTCGCCGACGGCGCGTCCCGTGCGCTCGCAGCAATCGGACTCACGGTCATCGTGTCGTCGTCCGTCCTCGGGTTTTGCGTGTACTCGACGTCGCTCGCGGCGGTGCTCGAATTCGCCCGGCCGACGTCGGTCGCCGCGGCGTTGACCGTCTCGCATTTCGTGTTTGCCGCGAGTCTGTGGGTCGTCTGGGTCGCCGGCATGCGCGCCGCGCGGGCGTTCGTGCGTGCCGTCGCGCACTGGCCCGTCGCGGCAATTTTCCTCGAGAGCCCCTGGCGCGTGGGACTCCTCCTCGCGCTGTGGGGGCTCTCCGTCGTGGCGTCGTTTCTGTACGCGCATCGCGAGGAGCTCGCCGTCATTCCCTGGATCGAGGCCATTCCGCTCCTCGGCATCGTGCCGGGAATCGCATTCGCTTTCTTTCTCGGGCGGCCCCGTACGGCGCGCGTCCGTGCCGCGCGGGCCGCCGCCTGGGCGTTCGTCGGCGCAGGCCTCGTCGTCGGCGGCGTCGTGGGCGCAAGGCTACGTCCGGAGTCGACCGTTTCGCGCCGGGTGGCCTTCGAGCGCTTGTTCAGCGGGTGGGCGGGCTATGCGGCGTGGACGGCTGCGCTCGACTTCGATCGCGACGGCCAGATCAACGTGCTCGGCGGCGGCGACTGCGCGCCGTTCGACCCGAAGCGCCACGCCGGCGCGATCGACACGCCTGGGAACGGCATCGACGAAGACTGCGACGGGATCGACCAACCGCGCATGTTCCTCCACGCGCGCGCGCGGGAGCACGCCGGGCAAGCCGCGCTCGCGCACCGGCCGACGATCGTGCTCGTGACGATCGACGCGCTCGCCGCGCCACGGCTCACGGCCCTCGGAAGCCGCGTGCCGTTCATGCCGAATCTCGACGCCCTGGCGGAGAACTCGAAGGTCTTTTCGCACTGCTTCTCCCAGGGACCGTCGACGCGCCTGTCGATGCCCTCGATGTTCACATCGCGCTACGACTCGCAGCTCGTCCTCGATTTCGGCCAGCACTACCCCTACCCGCTCGCGACCTCGGAAAAGCAAATCCAGGATTGGCTCGACGAAGCCGGCTACGAGACGCAGGCGGTCATTCCGAGTTCGTACTTCGATCAGAAGCACTGGGCGACGATGACGCGCGGCTTTCAGCGGGTGGACGCATCGGCCATCCCGTCGGGCCACGTCAACGCGCCACAAGTGACCGACGCGGCGCTGCGCGCGCTGTCCGCCGAGCACACGAAGCCGTTCTTTCTGTGGGTGCACTACTACGATGCCCATGCGCCGTACGCGCCGATCCCTGGCGTGAAATACACGGAGCGCACCGAGCAGACGTACTACGAAGCGCAGATCGCGCACATCGATCACGAGCTCGGCCGGTTGTTCGCGGCCGTCGAAGCCCGCCCCGAGCCGTCGTACATCTTCGTGACCGCGGATCACGCGACGGTCTTCCATCCGAATCCGGCCATACGGCGCGCGCACTACGGATTCGATCTCTACACGGCCACGGTCCACGTACCGCTCATCGTCCACGGCCCGGGCATTTCTCCGGGCCGGGTCGACTCGCTCGCCTCGACGATCGACATCGTCCCCACGATCACGGATCTCTTGCAGCTTCCGGAGAACGGGACGATGCAAGGATGGAGCTTGTGGCCCGAGCTGCTCGCTGGGCAAAGCGACGATTCGCGCCTCGTCTTTCACGAGTTCTATTTGCCGGAGCTCGACTTCCGCGGGCAGGACCCTCTGCAGATGGTCTCCGTCCGTGACGGCTCGTACAATCTCATCCTCGACCGCGTTCGGGGACGCTACGAGCTGTTCGACTGGAGGTCGGATTATTTCGAGACGAACGACCTCTTCGAAGATCGCGCGCGCGCTCCCGAGGTGATGCACCTGCGCTCGGTCCTCTCGACCTTCGTGCAACAATTCCACCGGCGGCCACCGGGCGGGGCGCTCTTGCCCCCGCCAGGAAATACGTTGTGACGGCTTGGCACGTCTGCGCCCCGTCCATGCGGCGCCACGCGATGCCGCGCGCCCAGCGCGTGCTACGTTGACGACCATGAAGCGGTGGGCCTCGCTCCTCCAGTCGCTGCCCTGGCTGGGTGCGCTGGCGTGCAGTGGGTCGGGCGGGTCGGCCACCACGTCGTCGAGCGACGAGACCGGTGCGACGGCCCTCGTTTGCAGCCCGCTCGACGGCGGCGCGTCGTGCCCTGCGACGCCACCGAGCTTCATGAACGACGTGCTTCCGATCCTGAACCGGGACTGCAACTCCACGTGCCACGGTCCGAACGCGAGCCAGTGGGAGCTCGCGGACTACGGCGACGTGTCCGACTGGGCGTCGCTCATCCAGCTCGATCTCACCGATTGCGCGATGCCGCCCGTCGACGCGGGAGCGTACCCGACCAGTGATCGCACGACGGTCCTCGGCTGGATCGCATGCGGCGCGCCCAATAACTGAGGGCGCCCGCGTCACGGGGAAACGACTTTGGCCGCGAGGGCCAGCAGGTCGTGCTCGTCGACGTCGGAGACGAGCGCGTACCCGAGATCCTTTTGGCGCCACAACAGCACGTGGAAGCCGCGCGTCGTTTCGAGCGACCCGCGGAGAGAGCCGATCGGCGTGAGCTCGACGGGCGGCCAGCCGAAACCTTCGCTCGGAAAGACGAACAGCGAAATCACGTGCAGCCGCCGCTTGAAGACGTACGCGGCCGCCTTGCGATCGACGAAGTAGGCGACGAGCCCGCCTTGCAGCGGGAACTCGTCGTCGCCAGCGAATCCGGTGACCGGCGCGAAATCCAATTTGCCTTCGAACCAGGGCTTCACCTGGTGGATGCCGCCCGACTCCACCTCGAGAGGGTGCTGGCTGTAGAGCACACGCAAATGATCGTTCACGGCTTCGGCCACCATCGCGTGGCCGCCGTCCCGCGTCTGCATCGCGAAAACGGAGACGAGGACGACAGCGGCGCCGGCCGCCATCGCGCCGAAGGCCCCCGTCGCCATCGCGAAGCGTGTCTTTCGAACGGGCGGCGGCGCGGCCCATCGCGCGCGGAGCGACGCGTGCAGCGAGGGCGGCGCCTTTCGCTTCGGCAGGCGATGCTCGAGGAGG
>DATHQY010000418.1:0-3490 GCA_035482215.1 Polyangiaceae bacterium
CCCACCTCGTCGGGCTTGCCATGACGCCGAAAAGATCATCGCCACGCGCCCGCGTCGATCCCCTTGCGCAACCGATCGAAACCGCTGTGCTTTCAGCCGCCTCCACTCCGATCCGCTGAGTTGCGTGATCGGTGCTCTAGATTCCGCGGCAAATTTAACGCGCCCGTCTACGGTTGGCGGGAACCGTCCGGTTCATCCTCCGCGCCGCCGTCCAGCATCGTCGATGGGGCCGCCCGGGAGCGTTCGTCGTTTGCAGGACACGGGTCGGTCCGGATACGCAGGGTCCAGGACACGCCATCGTCGATCCGAAAGCGTCCGGCGGGGATCCGTTGGAGAGACTCGAAGAGGTGGCTTCGCACCGAACGAAGCGCCGCGGCGCCGGCGTAACCGCCGTCGGCTCCTGAGTCGATCGCATTGCCGGACGGCGCGGCCAAGCATGCGTAGAGGCTGCCGAACCGCGCGACCGCCTCGAGAGCCGGCGCCGCCCGCGCGAGCCATGCGTCGCCCTCCGAAGGGGCGCCCGAAATCGTGTCCGTCGGCAACGCGATATCGCCAACTTTGACTGTCTCACCCGCGGCGGCCGATAGGTCCTCCGCAAGCATTTGCTCCGCCGCAGGCCCTAGTCCTGGCCCTTGATGTGCGACCTCCAAGTACGCACCGCCGTTCGAGTCGACGTGCACTTGCCAATCAAGGAGTGCCCCTGCAGCCTCCGAAGGCCAGGCGCGCGCGAACACGTCGGACAGCCGTGAGGCCGATTGCCGGAGGGTGGGGGGCGCGGGATCCAGCCTCGGCGCCGGCGCGACCGGCACAGATTCCGGCAACGCCGCGGCGTCGGGCACGGCCATCGCGTGGACCTCCGGAATCACCCCAGTCGCAGCGGAGAGCGACAACCTTATCGCGCGTTCCAACGCCATCGCGCGCTGTGGCTTGCCGACCACAACGAGCTCAAGGCGAATGCGGTGACGGCCGACTTCGACCGAAGAGTGAACCACCTCACGCGCGATGGCGTCGAGCGAATGGGCGACGGCCTGCCGCGCGCCCACCTCCCATGCCACTTCTCTTAGGGCGCTTCGCAGGGGCACGCAGACGAGAGCGAGCAGTGAGAGAGGAAGCACGAGCCGCAAGAGCCCACCAGAACGCCCCGCGAGCCAGGCGCGAAAGCGGGTGACTCGCGCCGATCGAGCTTCCGCTTCGCCGAGCACCGCCGCCTCCAGAGCCGCGCCGTCGAGTTCCCCGAACCCGAGCACCGTGAAAGTGAGGACGGCGAAGAAGACGATCGCTGAGAAGTTCGCCACGAAGAGCAAGCCCGCCCCACGTGCGAGTGCGAGTTGAAAGGTACCAAGCCCAAAGCCCACGACGCATAAAGGGGGCACCAGCGCGATGGCCACCGCCGTGCCTGCCGCCGTCGTCGCCGCCGTCGACCGCGAGGCGGCCACCGTGAACGAGGCCATCAATGCGCAGCAGATGGCAACGAGCAAGTCGAGCGCATTCGGCGACGTCCTAGCGGCGATCGGCGCCGTCACCTCATGAAAGGGCAGGGCCATGGCGATGAGGGCAGCACCTGCGAGGACCACGAAGACGCTCGACGCGACGCGACCAAACGACCGGATGACGAGCAACGGAGAACCCACGGCCAGCCCCATTCCGAGGACCACGAGCGGGTTCATGAGCGGGGAGATCAGCATCGCGCCCAGGACGACGGCGGAGCTGCCGAGCGCCAACCCCAAGGTCGCGATCGCCATCGCGAGCACGAGCTGAAGCCAGTACATCGCCGCTCCATCCGCGTGCATAGCGAGCATTCTGCGAACGAGCTCGGCGCGACTCTGCGGTGTCACGCGAAAAGCGCGAACGATTGGAGCTCGCGCCCAATGGGCAAGTTGCGCGATCGGAGAGGATGAAGGACCTGAGGAACCGCGACCGCTCAATGTCTGTTCGTCCTTCTCTGCGGGGGCGACCCCGCCTGCGGAATAAAAGGGTCGCGCGAGGCGCTTGCCGTGCAACCGCGCGCTGTAGCGCGTTCTTCCGATGCCCAAAGCAATTCTCGACGGACTTTCGCCAGTCAACTCCGTCGCGAAGCCGTCATCGAATGGGAGGGCCGCCAACTCGATGCGGCGCCTGGGCAGCTCGGCATCGAGGGCGAGGCCCCTCCGATGCCGGACGCCCTGGCCAAGGCGCTCGCGAGTCTCCTCAACGACTCGGAAACGAGTTGAATTTCGACACGACCCTTATCCGATCCATTCGGCCAAAACCGATAGGGCCCATCGTCAGAATCGCCGGATGGAGGTCGCGGTTGTGGCCAAGGGCGACAAGGCGCGACGCATCATCGACGCATACACGCGCACGGCCGTCTCGCCAGACGCTGGAGTACCCGCGGACGTGTGACTCGCAAAGAGTTTCGCCTTGAAGGTCATACCCAAGCTCACCCTGGCGCTGGTTGGAGGGACCTGCGCCGTGCTGGCCGTCAACGGCTACTTGCGCGTTCAACGCGAGCGAACGTACTTCGAAGCAGATCGGCTTCGCGATCGAGAGCTGCTCGGACGCTCTCTGTCTGCCACGGCGGCTGCGATTTGGGAATCCGACGGGCAAGACGCAGCCGCTCGTACCATCGAAGCGGTCAACACCCCCTTTGCGGCGATTCACGTCCAATGGCTGGCGTCGGATGCGCTGGCCCTCAAACATGACGCCGGGACGGTCTTTCCAATAGGCGTGATCCGAGCGCTGACGCGCACGGAGCGAGGGTACAGCGGTCTCGTCTGGAAGACCGACGTGCCTCTGGAGGTCGATGGCGTATTCCGCGGTGTCATCGAGCTGTCGGAGCCTGTCACGGCGGAACGACGCTTCGTCCGGCGCGCGATAGAGGACACGGCCGTCCTTGCTACTGCATTGGCTCTCGTGAGCGCGCTCCTGTCGTTCGCGATGAGCCAGTGGCTGGTGGGAGGGCCGGTGCGGGTTCTCGCGGAGAAAGCACGACAAGTTGGGCGTGGACAGTTCTCGGGGACGGTCGTCTTGTTGCGGCGCGACGAGCTCGGTGACCTGGCTCGAGAAATGAACGCAATGGCCGACCGCCTGGCGGCGACGATGCACCAGTTGCGGCATGCGGACCGCTTGGCCACGGTGGGGACTCTTGCATCGGGGGTGGCTCACGAGCTCGGAACGCCCCTCAATGTGGTTTCGGCGCGGGCGACCATGATTGCAACCGGGGAAGCGAACCCCGAGGAGTCCAAGGATTACGCACGCGTAATTGCCCGGGCGGCCGATCGGATGATCGGGACGATCCGTCGCCTCCTGCAGTTCGCCCGGCGCGAGGGGCTGCAGAAGGCGAATTGTGACATGCGCGCACTGGTTAGGGAATCGCTCGACCTGCTCCAGCCACTCGCACGAAAACGTTCGGTCACTCTCGAGCTCGTGGCCGACGATGACACTCGCGCAAACGTCGACGCCGGACAGATTCAGCAGGCCATCGCAAATCTCGTCATGAACGCGATCCAGG
>DATHQY010000419.1:0-2509 GCA_035482215.1 Polyangiaceae bacterium
CCCACCTCGTCGGGCTTGCCATGACGCCGAAAAGATCATCGCCACGCGCCCGCGTCGATCCCCTTGCGCAACCGATCGAAACCGCTGTGCTTTCAGCCGCCTCCACTCCGATCCGCTGAGTTGCGTGATCGGTGCTCTAGAGCTGCTCCACAGCGACTGTTGCCCAGTGTCACGTGGGCCGGTCGCTCGGTTTTCTCGTTTGAACGTTCCGTTCGGACGACGCCTGCTTTAGGCTTGCGCCATGGGCGGCGTGAGGGGTTGGCGCTCGAACGCGGCGAGCGCTCGCGCCGCCGACGGTGCGCGGCGCGCCTGCCAGGTCTTGTTCGTTGCGGGCGCCGCGTGGGTCGCGGTCGGATGCAAGAGCGGCGCGCAGGATTCTGCCGGCTCGTCGGCCATGTTGCCGGACGGCGCTGCGCCCAAGCCCGTCGTCACGCTCGCTCCGCACTGGAATCCCGGGCACCAGGAATTGCCGCGCACGTGCGACGTCGCCGTGACGCGCCTGCTCGGGGTGTTGGATCCCGACCTGCGCGCGCAGCTACTCGCGACGCCGCACGAGGGGCTCGGCGCGTTGCACGACAGCCTGGGCACGAGCGTCGCGAACGCGTTCGGGCTCTGGGACGACAACCCGGAGCTGCTTCTTTCGTGCGCGTCGGCGAGGCCCGGCACCCCGCCCGATCCGAATGCCGTGTCCCAGCTCATCATCGAGCGAGCCTGGGACCGTTTGCAGAAGACAGTCCCGCCTCGCGACTCCCCACCTCGCGACGCCCCGCCTCGCGACGAGTAGAAAGGCGAACCGCGCAGCGCGCATTCGAAACCGGCGAGAAAAGAGACCGATGGTAGCGGTGGCCGATGCCCATCGCCGAAACGCGCCGTGCGAATCCATTCGAATGGGCCTTGCGCTCGTGTCGCGATCCGCGGTCGCGGCGGCTTTTCGCGGCCGTCTTCGGCGGCAAGGCGATCGGCGTCGCGCTTCTCGTTCTCGCGGTCTGGATCACGCGTGACTTCTGGGGTCACGCCGCGCATGCAGCCGAAGACGCCGGCCATTCGGAATGCGTGAATCCGCTGAACACGGTGTGGACGCTCAGCGCCGCGTTTCTCGTGTTCTTCATGCAAGCCGGGTTCTTGTTCCTCGAAGCGGGCTTTTCGCGCACCCGGGAGACGGTCAACGTCCTGCTCGAAGGAATCGTCGATACTTGCTTGTGCGGGGCGCTCTTCTGGGCGTTCGGATTCGCTTTCATGTTCGGCGCCGGCAACGGCTTCATCGGCCACGAGTACTTCTTCTTGCAGGGTGGCCCGGAAACGTACGGGTCGACCGGCGTGCCGATGCTCGCCTTCTGGCTCTTTCAATTTGCGTTCGCAGACACCTGCAGCACGATCACGTCGGGCGCGATGGTCGGGCGCACCGCGTTCGCCGGCGATCTCTGGTACAGCGTGGGAGTCAGCGGATTCATTTATCCGATCTTCGGTCATTGGGCCTGGGGTCCGGACGGCTGGCTCACCGCCATTCACCCGACCGCATTTCACGACTTCGCGGGCTCCACGGTCGTGCACACGATCGGCGGCGTCGTCGCGCTCACCGGAGCGATGGCACTCGGACCGCGCCTCGGCCGCAAATTCGCACGCGACGGCGGCGGCATCATCGCCGGCCACAACATGACGCTCGCCGCCGTGGGCGGCATCATTCTGTGGTTCGGATGGTACGGCTTCAACCCGGGGAGCACCCTGTCTGCGATGGACATGCACGGCATCGGCCGCGTCGCCACGAATACGACCCTCGCGGCTTGCGGCGGGGGTCTTTCGGCACTCTTTTTCGTGTACGCGCGCGGGCGGTACTGGGACTGCGGCATTACCGTGAACGGATTTCTCGCGGGTCTCGTGGCGATCACCTGCCCCTGTTATTGGGTATCGCCGACGGGCGCATTTGTCCTCGGAGCGATCGCCGGGGTCATTTGCGTGATTTCGATCGACCTCTTCGAATACCTGCGCATCGACGATCCCGTCGGCGCGGTTTCGGTGCACGGAGTTTGCGGCGTCTGGGGCACCCTGAGCCTCGGTCTCTTCGCGACGGGCCAGTTCGGCGCGCCCGGGCCGTATGGAGCCGACACCTCGCCGGGCGCCCTTGTCACGGGGCTCTTCTACGGAGGCGGCGTCACCCAGCTCGTGGCGCAGGCCGTGGGGAGCACGGCGATTACGTCCGGCACGTTCTTGACGTCGCTCCTCATGATGTACGCGCTGAGCGCCGTCGGCGTCTTGCGGCTCGCGCCCGAAAAGGAGCGCCTCGGGATGGATGTCACGGAGCACGGCGGTCCCGCGTATCCCGAGCTGGTTCCTCGCGACGAAGCCGATCCCCGGCGCGACCTGCTCATCACGTGACGGACGCTTCTAATCCGTCACGGGGCGACCGCGATACATGCGGACCGGGCGTGCGGTCTGCGGATTCGCAGGGGTCCGCGAAGCAGGCGGCTGCACGGGGGTGCCCGTGGCGGACGGAAGCGGCGCGAGGGGAGGC
>DATHQY010000420.1:0-17761 GCA_035482215.1 Polyangiaceae bacterium
CGCCCCCTCTTGTGGATCACGTAGAGCATATCCATACGAGCCGCGGTGAGGCCCATCTTGCGGAGCGTCCGTCGCGTGAGCCCAAGCGTCGCGTAATACGCGCGCTTCAAACCGAAGAACACCGGGTGCATGCCAGCCGAAAAACACATCTCGTGCCAACGCGAGAAAATGCCGCTCGAAACCGGCGGCCGTCGCCGGTGGCACCCTCGAACCCGCGAAAAAATGGCCGATCTATAGGCCTTCCATTGCCGTGGCAATGAAGTGCCCATAGCGAGATTCTCGGGCCGCGGGGTTGTCCCCGAGGCGCGGGTCGGGTGTCCGGGACGGCTCCGAGCTGTCTCTCGACAGGGAGCGTGGTTACGACGCCGGCGCACGTTTGCCCGGCGGCGCTTCGGGAAAAACCGCTATGGCAAGCGCAGTCCCAGAATCGCGCTCTCGGCACTGGCGGCGAAGGACGCGGGGAGATTCGGGAGCACGGGCGCGAGCGCGGCCGGGATGTTCTGGGGGTGCACGAGGCCGAGCTGCACGGAGCGCGACGGCACGTCGAGAAGAATCAAGAAATACCGATAGCCGCTTTCGGGTCGCCGCAGCGCCGCGCCGGGTCCGCCCTCCGGCACCGCGACGGCGCCCGTTCGCGCCTCGGTGTCCGTCGCCTTGTCCACGAGATCGACAGCCTCCCCGAGGCCGCCCGCGTCGCACGCAGAACCGCATGGCCCCTGTCCGACGTAGCCCGAATAGTCGATCAAATCGGTGCTGAAGATATCGAGGTTCTTGTACGAGTCGTTGTCGTTGACGACTTCGAACACGTTGAACTGTCCACAACCGTCGGCGAGGCTCCAATCGGACGGATCCTTGGCGAAGCACTGGCAGCTCGCATAGGCGCCGGCGCGCGCGAGTTCGCCCACGGCGAGGCCGACCCATGGTGCGTCGTACCAGTTGCCGGTGTCCGTCGTGGAGCATGCGGCAGGCGCCTCCGCGTCGCCCGCATGCTCCATCTTGGCGAGGAGGACGAAGAGCTTCGAACCGGCCCATCCCCACGTGTTCGTCTCGGCGTTGGCGGCGCAATAGGGAACGCTCCCGGGCCCGCAGCCGAACGGCTTGTCCGTCGCGAGGTTCACCTGGCACTCGGATCCCACGCCTCCGGCAAACGGCGTATTGGGCGTCGCGTTGCCCGAAAAGGCGAGGCCCGTCTCGGCCGAGGGCGCGCGATCGTCCCACGCGGCGACGCGATCCCAAGCGCTGGCCTGTGTATCCGGCTGATAGACCGCGATCTGCTTGACCGTCATGGGACCGCGCAGCGTCATCACGAGCTCTTCGTCCCACGGGGTCAGTGCGTCGCCCGCGATCGTATCCGTGGCAAGGCAACACGTGCTGCTCTGGTAGGCGTCGCACGGCCCCTGCGACGGATCTCGGATGCTCGGGTACCAGCCGGCCGCTCCGATCTGCTCGAACGTGATGGTCCCCCCATGCGAGGCCGGGTCGAGGTCGCCGGATGCGAAGGCGGCAGGCCCGAGATTGCCGGCCGACCCGGTCGATGAGTCCACGGGGGAGTTGCTCGCGCCGTCGACGGCGGCTCCACTCGATTCGCTTGCGGGCGGTGCGCCATCCTTCGCGTCGTGCGAAGGAGCCGTCCCCCCGTCCGCCGGCGATGCAGGCGGCGTGGCCGAATGCGGCGCGGACGGCGATCCCGAGGAGCAGGCGCACAGCGACGCCGCGATCCACGGCCCGGCAACCGCCGCAAACGACGGCCTCGCGCGCATCATGGGCAAAAGACGACCGCGTAGTCGTTATACCCTTTGCACGTGAACGTGCTCGTCGGGTCGTCGCTTGGATAGCTGTAGGACGTGGGACAGGCGTTCTTGAAATACTCGGTATACGAGTTCGGGTAGATGCAGTCGGTGCTGCTCGCGTCGTTGTCGCCGAGCACTTTGCACTCGTCGTTGGCGCACGCGAGGACGCCGCCGTCCACGCTGTCCTGTAGCGGCTGCGGGCACGTGGCGTTCAAGTCCGCCGCGCACGTCGGGCTCCCACAGTCATAAGGGTGCGCCGGGTCCGCGGTGTGGCCGACGGCCTGGATGGCGATGGGGAGATTGAACCCGTCGACGAGGCTCACGTCGTAGAAATCGAGGCCCGTCGCCGAACTCGTCAAAGTCAGCTCGGCGAGCGAAGACGGGAACGGGTCTCCCGCGCACGCGAGCTTCCCGTTCGTCGTCGTGCATTGCACCTTGCCCCAAATGCGGCCCGACCAGCCGTTGTCGACGCCGACGCGGAACGAATCGCCCGGCGCCACTTCGATCGGACCGCCCGGAAACGTGCTGTCCGGGAGCGCGGCCGCCCACACCGTCCGGGCGCACGAGTTCACGACGGTGAACGTGCGCGGAGCGCCCGCGTCGCCGAGGAGCGCCGCGTCGGGGACGCCCGTTCCGCTGCCGAGGCCCGAGGCGTCGCTCGCGCCAGGAGCCCCGGACGGCGTCGCGTCGCGGCCATCGGCGGGCGACGACGGCACCGAGGCGGATGGCGCGTCGGAGGGCGAGGCGCTCGCCGCGTCGGCTGGCCCGCCGCTCCCCGAAGACGCTCCGCATGCCGTTGCGGTGAGCAGAGATGCGACCCATAGATTCCCAGGGCGAGCGCGCATGAAACCCTTTCGCGTGCAGCGGCCGGCCACGGACATTTACGGGCAACTCGCGGGAAGAGCCACGTAGGCCGCACCGAGATCGGTCAGCGAGCCGTCCGCGTTCGCGAGCTCGGCGTTCGGAATGCCGCTCGCGCTGAACCATGCGTACCGGTAGATGTGCGGATTGCTCTCCAGATAGGGAATGGCGACCTGCATGTACGCGAGCTGGTCAGCTACGGAATGGCTCGAATCGCAGGAAAACTCGGTGAGCCAGATGGGCTTTCCGAATTGCACGAAACCAGCGAGACCTCCCGAACCACTGCTGCCGTCGATATAGGCTTGGAGTGACGGCAAATCGCAATTGTACCAGTGCACCGCAACGTAATCGACGTTGCATCCGGCGCACGCGGCGAAGAAGTCCGTCAGATACGTGTACGGATCGGTAACCGCGGGATCGCTGCATTGGGACGCATCCGAGGCGCTCCCGCAGAAATTCACGGCGGGGGACACGAGCTCCGCGGCCCGAGGCATCGTCGTGCCCGCGATGCGTTCGACCGCGGGCCAGTCCATGGCCGCTTGCGCCGTCGTGAGGTCCGCCTGCGCTTTGAAGTTCGGCTCGTTGAATCCGAGCACGAACTCCGAGGCCGCAGGAACCGTCGCGGTCAGCGATCCGCTGCCCCAGATCATCGGAACGAACTCGATCGACGAGTCGCCGCCGGTCGCCTGCGCGGCCCAGTTGTACCACCACGCGATACCCGGCGAATCGGCGCCGGACCGCGCGAACGCCGCGGAGGGCGCCGCGTTCGACGCGATGCCGCGTTTGCATCGTGTGCCGCCGCCGGATGCGCCGCCGCCGGATGCGCCGCCGCCGGATGCGCCGCCGCCGGATGCGCCGCCGCCGGATGCGCCGCCGCCGGATGCGCCGCCGCCGGATGCGCCGCCGCCGTCGGACGCGCCGTCGGACGCGCCGTCGGCGGCGCCGGCATCTCGCGTCCGGCCCGCGGGTGCTGCATCGGCGCCCGAGCCGGCATCCGATCGGGCGCCGGGCCCGGCGTCCACGAGGTCGGGGGAGCTCGGGTCGGCGCCGCCACAACCGAGCAGCGACGCCGAAGCCGCGAGGACGCACCCGAGTCCAACCCGCACGCCTGAACCATAAAGCACGAGCCGGCATGCCGCCGGCTCGCTCGCCGCAACTCCGTCGCAATCGTGTGCGGGTCCCCCCGATCGGCGCAGGACGTACGCGTTACGGCCGCGCGGGGACCCGCGCTTCCGCGAGGAGCGCCCCGTCGAGTACGAGCTCTCCTCGCGTCTTGCCGGCGCCGAACGCTCCGCATGCGTGTTTGCCGGTCTTCCCGATGTCGCAGCGACGGATGGCGAACGGGATCCGCGTGCCGGCTGTCGCGCTCCGCAGCCCGAGCGACGCGAACGGCACCGCCAGCTCGACGACCCATTCCTCGTCGTTGTCGCCGGTCTTGTTGAGCGTCCCGTCGGAGTCGACCGACACCGTGGCGTGACTGCTCCACGACGGATCGCAGCGACGGCCCTCGATCGGGCCGCCGACGGTCCCCGTGCACTCGGCGTCGGCGACCGTCCCGAGAACCGAGACGTCGATCGTGCGCACTTTGTCTACGCCGCCGCCAGCACCGAATTCGATCGCGAACGCGTCGTCTTGGAGCACCGGCCCGTCGGGCGCCTTCACGGTCCCTTCGAGGTCGAGATCCCCCGCATAGAGCCAGAGATACAGGGTGCCGTCGCCCCAGCGCACTTTGGCCTCCGTATAAGGGACCATCCCCTGGCCGTTCTCGTCCTTGAAGACGTTCGTGCTGCCGATGTCCGATTCCCAGGCTTTCTGGCCTTCGATCTCGGCATCGACGACGATCGGCGCGGAGACGTGCGGCGCGTGGAGCTCCACGAAGGGCCGCGCGTCGCGCGCCGAAGGCGAAGTCAGCGCAGCGATCGGCGGATGCGCGTGGTGCACACCCGCGGACGCGGCGACGACGGCGGCGACGCCCGCGAACGCGACGCCACCGAAGATCCACGAGCGCCGGAATCGATGGAAGACGCTCATGGCAGTGTCGTGCTCGTGTTGGAGGTGCCGTTCGCGTTCACGGCGAAGCGGAACTTGGTGTCGGCGACGTTCGGCACGATCGCCGTGCCCGACGAGTTGGCCGACTCGTACATCTGCGTGACGATGGCGCCGTCGCTCGCACGCCGCGTCGCCACGCCGAATCCGTAATACGAGCCCGCGTCGAGCGGCGCACCGCCGACGCCGACGATGATCTCGTAGGCTTCCGTCGAGCCGAACGAGTCGCCGTATGGTTGCGTGCCGCCGGGCAGCTGCACGAGGTGCGTGTGCCCCGTGATCGAGAGCGTGAGCGTCCCGCCCTTAAAGGCGCTGGCGAGCAGCGTCTCGGACGGCGTCGTGCCCGGTGCGGTGTTCGCATTGGCCGGCTCGTGGCGAATGACGAACGTGTACGTCGTCGGCACCGCGAGCGTCGCCTGGAGCCACGTCTGTTGCGTGCTGTTCCACGCGTTCGCGGCCACGAAGATGAACTTCGCGCTCCACGATCCGTCCGTTGCCTCGTAGAGCGCCGACAAGTACGGGTTCGATTGGCCCGTCGAAGGCGTCACGATCGTATTGACGTAGTCGGTCGTCATTCCGGTGAACGATCCCACCGGGCAATTGCTGTCCGTGAAGCCGTTGCACTCATGGTTGCCCATCGTCGGCAAAAATGTGCCGGCGAAGGTCTTCCGCGCCGCCATGTAGTCCATGTACTGCGGCAACGCGGAGCCGGCCGACGTCGACGAGTACGCGTAGTCGCCCGTACCGACCGCGAAGGGCAGCTTCTGCGCCTGCATCCCGGCGAACGCCGCCGCGATGATGTTCTTCACGCTCTGCGGGTACTCGCCGGTCGTGGACGACGACGGGCGCGTGTCGCCGATCATGCCGAACGTCAGGGTCGCCATCTTGACCGGCGGCAGCGTCGGCGAAGGCAGCGTGATCGTGCCCATCGCGGGCTGGCACACGTTGCTCGGCGAGCAGGTCTCGCCCGAAGGACACGTGCCGCAGTTGAGCGTGCCGCCGCAGCCGTCGGCGATCGTGCCGCACGAGTTCGTGGGGCATGTGTTCGGCGTGCACGTCTGCGTCACGCACACGTTGTTCGTGCAAGCGGCGTTCACGGCGCAGCTTCCGCAGGACAGCGTCCCGCCGCAGCCGTCCGCGATCGCGCCGCAGTTCTTGCCCTGGGCAGCGCACGTCGTCGGCGTGCAGCCGCTTCCCGCCTGGCATGTACCGTTCGTGCACGTCTCGCCGGCGGGGCACGAACAGGTGAGGGTCCCGCCGCACCCGTTCGAAACGGTCCCGCACGCGCTTCCGACGCCCCCCGACCCGCAGGCGAGAGGCACGCACACGGACTGGCAGGTCCCGCTGCTCGTCGCGCTGCAGGTGTCGCCCGCGGCGCATCCACAGTTCAACGCGCCGCCGCAGCCGTTCGGGATCGTGCCGCACGTATCGCCCGGGTTGCCGGCCGGACAGGTCTGCGTCGTGCAGCCGCACTGGTTGGCCGTGCCGCCGCCGCCGCACGTCTGCGGCGCGGTGCATGTGCCGCAGTTGACCGTGCCGCCGTTGCCGTCCGGGATCGTTCCGCAGTTGGCGTTGGCCGCCATGCAGAGCGCGGGGCCGCTCGACGAGCCGGTGCCGCACGCTTGCGGGCTTGCCGGCGGATTCGGGATCTTGCATTGCGTGTGGTAGTGGAGCTCGGCGACGCACGCCGCGTCCCACGTGGCGGCGCTGCCGAACGACGTGCAGCAATGCGTCGTCCCCGAGTAGCCGCAGATCGCGGTCACGCAGCCGGCCATGTTCGATCCGGAGTCGCAGCCTTTGACGAGGGCGACATCCGTGCACGTCAAATCGTGCGCGCACGTAACGGGGCCGCTCGTCGTCCCCGCGCCGCACATGTTGTTCGTGCAGGTCTGTCCGCTCGGGCACACCCCGCAGTTGAGCGTGCCGCCGCAGCCATCCGACACGGAGCCGCACGTCGCGAGCGCCGTGGAGCACGTCTTGGGCGTACAACCGCTCGTACAGGCCGCAACGGGATTCTGCGTGGGGGTCGGGCAATCGTTGTACGTGAATCCGGCCGCTTTCGTGAATGTCGCGGCGAACTGGGCGCAGCCGTTGTCCCATGTGCTGGTGCAGCAATACGCATGAGCGGAGTCCGCGCACACCTCGTGAACGCAATAGCCATTCGCATTTCCGGAAGCGGGAATGCAGCCGCCTGAAGAGGTCGTGCCATTCGCGAGCGGCCCGCCCGAGCAGGTGAGCTCGTGCGCACACGCCGCGCTCACCGCTTCGGCAGCCTGGCCCACGGGTTCCGCCGACTCTGCCGACGCCGACCCCGCGGGCGACTCCGCGCTGCAGCCGGCGGCCTCGGCCAACGCCAGGGCGCACAACATGCCTATTCCGCCGAAGACTCCACGCGTCGTTAATTTCATATTCCCTCCACGCTCCGGCGGAGAGACATAGAGCAACTCGAGCGTTGCCTTTGCCAAAGTTCGGCGACCAATCCGAGGCGAAGCTCCACCCGGCGCGCGACGATCGCGAAACAGCGAGCCGGGCGGATTGGGGCGATTCGTCTCCCCTTCTCGAACGCCGTTTCGTTCGATGTCCAAAAGGATGGGCCGCGATCCCGCCGACGTCATCGCCGTCGGTGCGACGGTTGCATTCATTCGGCGCATGGACGCCATGAGCGACAAGCCCGCTTCCTATCGCTTCGACCTCGATGCGAGCCTCTTCCGCTCCGAGGCCATCTCTCGCGAAACGCGCGCCTGGAACGAAAAGCTCCGCGCGTCGTCGGCGCACAGCCCCGATTGGTGGCAGGTCGGCGTGCCCGAATACCGCGAGGCGGCCGCAGAGGGCAAAGGACCGTTTCCCCGCCCGCCCAAGTCGGCCGCGGCGCGGACCGTCCTGGTATCGGCCAAGGACGGCCACGCGATTCCGGTTCGGGTGATCGCGCCGCCGAGCCCACGCGGCGTTTATCTGTTCATCCACGGAGGCGGATTCGTCTTCGGCGGGGCCGACGTGCAGGACCCCATGCTCGAGCGGGTGGTCAAGGCGACCGGGATGGTGACCGCGAGCATCGAGTACCGCCTCGCCCCCGAGCATCGCTATCCCGCCGCGTGGGATGATTGCGAGACTGTGGCGCTCTGGCTCCTGACGAAGGGTGCGTCGGAATTCGGGAGCAAGGCGGCCGAAGCGCTGACGATCGGCGGCGAATCCGCGGGCGCGGGGCTGGCGGTGGCGACGCTCGTGCGTATGCGCGATCGCCACGGGTATTCCGGGTTTCGCGCGGCCAATCTTTCGTATGGCAACTACGACGCGGGGATGACGCCGAGCCAGCGCCTGGGGCCGGACCTCGGAGAGCAGAGCCCGGTGAACCATGTGGCGCCGGAGAGCTTACGGAAATACGTCGAGACGTTCCTTCCGCCGGGGATGGACCCGCGCGACCCGGACGTCTCTCCGCTCTACGCGCGCCTTCAGCGCATGCCGCCGGCGCTCTTCACGGTCGGAACGCTCGATCCGCTCATCGACGACACGCTATTTCTCCACGCGCGGTGGGTCGCCTCGGGCAACCGCGCGGAGCTTGCGATCTACCCCGGCGCCCCGCACGGGTTCACCGCGATGCCGGCGCCCCTCGGCCCGCCCGCCGAAGCGCGCATCGACGCATTCCTAGCGAAGGCGCTCACGTGAGAACGCCGGTGCGGTAAGCTCGTCCGATCGGATGCGGAAGATCATTCTGGGTGACAACGCCGCGGTCCTGCCGACGCTGCCCGAGAAGTTCGCGCGGCTCGTCTACGTGGACCCGCCCTTCAATACGGGCAAGACCCAGAAGCGCGACCGGATGCGGGTGACGGCGACGGACGGCGAAGGCGAGCGAAGCGGCTTCGGCGGCCGGCGGTACGACGTCGAAAAGATCGAGAGCGACACCTTCGACGACGTCTTCGAAGACTTCGAAGGCTTTCTCCTTCCCAGGGTGCACGCCGCGCTGCGCTGCTTGACGGACGACGGTTCGCTCTTCGTGCATCTCGACGCGCGCGAGGTGCACTACGTGAAAGTGGCCCTCGACAGGCTTCTCGGGCGCGAGTCGTTCATGAACGAGATCATCTGGGCGTACGACTACGGCGGCCGCCCCAAGAACCGCTGGCCGAACAAGCACGATACGATTCTCTGGTATGCCGCGAATCCGGAAAACTACGTATTCAACTTCGATGAAATGGACCGCATCCCGTACATGGCGCCGGGCCTCGTCTCGTCGGAGAAGGCGGAGCGCGGAAAGACCCCGACCGACGTCTGGTGGCACACCATCGTGCCGACGAACGGACACGAGAAGACAGGGTACCCCACGCAAAAGCCGCTGGGGATCCTGAATCGCATCGTCAAGGTGCACTCGCGCCCGGGCGACGTAGTGCTCGATTTCTTCGGCGGAAGCGGGACCACCGGCGAAGCCGCAGCGCGCCATGATCGCGGGTTCGTGCTCGTCGACAAGAGCTCTGAAGCGGTGGCGGTCGCCGCTCGCCGGCTCGCGGCGTACACTCCCGAGTGCGTAGGCTTTTCGGCGAGTCCCGACCCGGGGGAAGCCGTTATCGTGTGAATCCTGCAACGGATCGAGGCCCTAGGGGCCATTCGACCGACCATCGCGTCGGCTTTTCTCCAATCGAAAGGATCGTTTCATGGGGGCACTTGGCCATCGCTTTTGGTTCGTGGTCTCTTTTGTCTCGGTACTGGCTCCGGCCGTCGTGGCGTGTTCGGGAAAAACGAGCCCCAACCCAGGAAGCTCGATGGCGGAATCCAACGGAGCGGACGCATCCAGCCTCTCCGATGCTCCGAGCGGGCCGATCCTGACGGAAGATGGGTCCGACCCCAAGACGACGACGGACCTCACGGTCCAGTTGCCTCCTCCCCCGGTGAACAAGGTCGACGTGCTCTTCGACATCGACAACTCGGCGTCGATGGGTGACAAGCAAGCCTACCTCACGCAAGCGATTCCCGCGCTGATCGGCCGGCTCGTCGCGCCCAATTGCATCGACGGCTCGCAGCCGCCGAACGTCAACGGCACCGTCGTGAACGGGACTTGCCCCATGGGCTTCCAGCCGGAGTTCGCCCCCGTGACCGATCTGCATCTCGGCGTCGTCACGTCGTCGCTCGGAACGCGTCTCAGCGACACCGGCGTCACGAACGGGGCGATCACGCCTACGCCGGCCGGCTACGTCCTCTGCGATCCGAACGCGGTCAGCCCCGAGTACCCTACGCTCAGCGCGCACAACGACGACCGCGGAGAGCTCATCACGCGCTCTTTGGTGAACAACGCGGACGGCACCGTCGGCGACGCGACGCCCGCCGGGTACCTTTACTGGTCGCCCTCCGGTGGCACCGATCCGGCCCCGGCGATCACCTCGGCGGCCACCCTGGAAGCCGACTTCGGCGCGCTCGTGCAAGGCGCCGGGATCTACGGATGCGGCATCGAATCACAGCTCGAGAGCTGGTATCGCTTTCTGGTTCAGCCGGACCCGTACGAGACCCTGGTGCTGAATCCCACCGCGCAGGGCGGCGGTGCCTTCACGGCGGGTTGGTCGGGCGTCGACACGACGATCCTCCAGGAACGGCACGACTTCTTGCGGCCCGATTCGGTCGTCGTCGTCGTGGTTCTGTCCGATGAGAATGATTCGGAGATCGACGTCCGGTCGCTGGGCGGGACCGGCTACCTTTTCATGCACGCGGACTGGTCCCCGCCACACGGCACGTCGGCCTGCGCGACCAACCCGGACAGCGCGGAGTGCTTCAACTGCGGTTCGGGGGGCTCCGACCCGAATTGCACCGCGAACGGTGGCGTCTATACGGCACCGAACGACTGGGGCTTCGATCCGAACCTCCGCCACGTGCACATGGTCCAGAAATACGGCGTCGATCCACAATACCCGATTCGCCGCTACTACCTCGGCCTGACGTCGACCGTCGTGCCCGACCGGAACGGGGAGTATCCCGTAGCGAACGGGGAGCCGGCCGAGAGTTACGTCGGCTGCCTTCCGAGCGCGAGCGACCCGAATGTGTGCGTGCCCAACTGCGCGAACCCGCTTTTTGCGGCATCGCTCCCGGACAAGAACAGCCCGATGGATGAAACGCACCTCTGCAACCTGCCGGTCGGCCCGCGCTCGAACCAGAAGTCGAACGTCTTTTTCGCGCACATCGGGGGCGTTCCCCATCAACTGCTCCACTTCGATCCCACCGATTTGAGCAAGAGCCAGCTTTCGCAGGCCGATTGGGTGCGCATTCTTGGTCAGGGAGCCGCCAATTACACAGTGGGAGGCGCTACGTCCCCGCCGCATGACTACACGGGCATCGACCCGCACATGATCGAGTCGTACCAGGACCGTACGCTGAATCCGACCTACGCGAACGGGGTGGTCGACAAGACCGTGACCGACATCGCGCCGTCCAGCGGGGCACCGAATGCGCCGGATCCCGTGAGCGGCCGCGAATGGATCACCGATCAGCCCGCGCCCGCGCCCACGGTCGATGCGCAAGGGCTCTCCGTCGGGCACGTTCTTCCGGTCGATCGCCAGTACGCATGCACGTTCAAGCTCCAAGAGCCTCGCGATTGCACGCAGTTCGCGAACGCCAACTCGTGCGACTGCCCCGCGGATGCGACGGGCCTCACGCCGGCGGAGATCCCGCCGCTCTGCGATCCGAACAATCCGACGTCGCAGCTCTACGCGAAGGCCTACCCGACGATTCGCGAGCTCACGCTGGCGAAGCTCATGGGAGCACAGGGCATCGTTTCGTCGCTCTGCCCGATCGATACGCAGACGCCGGACGGCGGGGCGTACGACCCGAACTACGGATACAACCCGGCGGTCGAGGTCATCATCGACCGATTGAAGCCGGCGCTCAACGTCACGTGCCTGCCGGAGAAACTCGTGACGACGAGCAGCGGGGCCGCCCCGTGCCAGGTGCTCGTCGCGCTGCCGCCGTCCACGGGGGGTACGTGCAAGAACCCGAGTTGCGATCCGACGATCGGTCTTTATGGACCGGGCGCCGCGACGAATTCGACGACGAATCCACCGCTCGATCCGTCCGCCCTGAATGCGTTCTGCGACGACCTCGAGGCGCAGTACGCAAACGGCGGCGGTACGCCCGGAGCCGCGGGCGATCCGGCGAACCAATCGGTGTGCTTGCTGTATCAACTCACGCCGAGCGATCCGAACGGCGCGGCGGAGTTCCCGGGCGGCGGTTGTTCGGCCTACACGGCACCCAACACGACCGCCGCTGGAGGGGGAGGCGGCTGGTGTTACGTGACCGGCGCCGCTGCCGGAACATGTCCCCAAGCCGTGGAGTTCTCCGAGGGAGCTCGCCCCGCGAATTCGGTCGCTTACCTTCGCTGCGTGGAGCAGTAACGCAACCCCGCGCCTTCAGCACTGCGTGGAGCAGTCACGCAATCCCGCGCCTTCAGCACTGCGTGGAGCAGTCAGGTTGGTTCGTCTTTGGCGCGGGCCGAGTGCTCGAGAAGGTCCAGCTGCCGGCGCGCCGCGCGCACTTTCTCGAGCGCCCTCTGGAGCGCTCCGCCGATTGTCGTCTTCTCGGCCCGCGAGGTGCGCGCGAGGCCGCGCAAGAGGGACTCGAGAGCCGCTTCGGCTTGATCCAGCTCGCCGCGCGATAACCGCAAGCTCGCTTGCAGATGCTCAGTGTCCATGCGCGGCCTTCACCCTGGCGACCTTTCGCTCGCGGTCCTCACGACACCTCGTCCGTCCACACCCTGAAGCCGCTCAAGACATTCTCGCCGAACGCCGTGCTGATCGCGACATCAGCCGCGTCCCTGCCCCGCGCAATCAAGACGCGCCCGATGCGCGGCACGTTGTGCCTCGCGTCGAACGTGTACCACTGCCCGTCCAGATACGCCTCGAACCACCCGGAGAAGTCCATCGGCGCATTCACCGGCGGAATGCCCACGTCACCGAGGTAGCCGGTGCAATAGCGCGCCGGGATGTTCATGCAGCGACAGAACGTGATGGCAAGGTGCGCAAAGTCACGGCACACCCCCGCCCGCTCTTGGTAGACGTCCCACGCCGTTTTCGTCGCCCGCGCGAAGCCGTAACCGAAGGTGACGTGGCGGTGGACGAAGTCGCAAATCGCCTGCACACGCCCCCAGCCGAGAGGCGCATTCGCAAAGAGCTGCCACGCGATTTCCGTCAGCCGGTCCGTCTCGCAGTACCGGCTGCCGAGCAGAAACAGGAGGCTCTCTTCCGGCAAGTCCTGCGGTGCCACCTGCCTCGCGCCGGGGACGACGGCGTCGGGCAGTCCCGTTTCGTGGACTACCGCATCGCTGAAGATGCGGATACTGCCAGCAGGCGCGACGATTCGATTGCACCAGTTGCCGTACGAATCGCGATACCCGCGAATCGGAACCGACGGATCCGTGCGCAAATGGTCCGGAGCGGTCAAATCGGAAACACGGCTGAAATGAACGTTGAGCATCAGAATCATCGGCGTCGGCTTCGGACATTGATACGTCAGCTCGTAACCAACGCGAATCTTCACATGTCCTCCGACTCTCGATGCTGCATCAAACCCCGGACGCTAGGCCGTTGCTCGGGCTTGGTCAATGGGCGGCGGCCTGCAGAGGCGGGATTTGCCGTTAGGGCTACGAGCTCTTCGGGGCATGGCTCGCGCAGGTGCAAAGGCAAGGTGCGCGAGCCATGACGCTCGGTCCGTGGTGCCATTCCACCTATGAGGACGGAGCTGGGGTGGACTCATCCAGAGCGCCACGCGGGCGCAGTTTGATAGGCTCGACGCGGAACTCCTCGAGCCGCTCTGGAGCGCCAGTTATCGAAATTCTTTCACTGGCCACATGGTCGTGGAGCCACCGTCGGCGACCCCGACGCCTTACCGATGGTGTCACCGGCACGCGCGCCTACGCGCTGAGGGGGGCACCCCGCCGAGCGAGTGTTCCTCAGGGTCGGGCAGGAAGATCGCCTCCTAGGACTCAGGGATCTCCTCACCGGGAAACATGGCGCGCGTTTCTGCACGCGCCGGCACGGGGGCTGCCTCCAGACCAACTCTGCATCGCGAGCGCAGACGTGAATGAAGCTGTTCCACTGGTGGACGAAGAACCAGTTGAGAAAGCTACCCTTTGGGACAGCCGGTAGCCGGCGCTTCGCATCGGCGTTCGCCGCGCCGTCCCCGGTGTCGACCCACAGTCCGCCGGCAGGCGTGGGTTCGTACCCATGGGTCGCATCAAGCGCCGGCGGATCGTACGTGCAGAAGACGAGCCCCGACAACACGATCTTTGCGCGCTGATCCATGTCCTGGTTCTCGCTCATCATGACCCGCACAGTCAGTGTCAAGCGCGCGTTAGGCCAATCGATCTCGACCGCTTCGAAATAGGCGTCGTGCAGTCCCCATGGCAGCGACGCCTCGATGTCCGAGATGTTCATGCCATGTCTACTCTACGCCCCGCAGGAACAGTCGGGCGCGCGGCAATCACGACGCCGCCCAGTCCACAAGCCCCTGGCGGACGCCCGTCGTGGACGGCTTACGCAACAGCGCCTCGCCTCGGCCCAGAAGGCCAAGGCGACGCGCGCCGCGCGGCACACTCTGGGCAAAAATCAGAAAGCGGGGATCAAGGGCAACGTCACGGGAGTCAGCGTGACTCCGATCACGACGCCTGTGGCGCCGACTCCTTCGCCTTCACCCAGCGCGCCGTCGCCGATCCCCTCGCGTTCGGGCGGCGGAACGACGACCGCGTAGTCATCGGAGCCGCGCGCGGCGACGGGACGGCGATCGCGCATGTGGCGACTCTCTTCGGAGACACGCTGCAAGCGCAAGCGCGCGGCGTGATGGGTCCATTCTCGCAAGACGCCGAAGACGTAGTGCAAGACTTCTTCTTGAGCCTCGTCGAACGCAGAAGCCCCCTCGTTCCCGAAAGGGGACGTGCGATCTCGTGGATGTTCGCCTCGTAATGCGCTCCGGGGAAAGGCCACCGCGCTTCGGCGCGGTGGCTTTTCTGGGGCTCAGCGCGTAACGAGCCACTTCTCCCCTTCGATGGCGCCGGGAACGATCTTCCCAAGGTTTTGGAGTAAGCGCCTCTTCAGGTCGTCGACCGACGACGCCAGCGCGTCCGGGGCAAGGCGCGCCACTGCGTCGAGCTCGGTCGCCAAATTCAGCGCCTCCGCGAATGCGTCGTCCGCGCCGGCCGCGCGCGCCCTCGCGAGGAGGGCGGGCCCGAACAGCCGATGACAAGCGTACTCCGGCCCAACGAGCCCCTGCGAGATCGCCTCGCACATACCCAGCGAAAGAACGGCACAGAGCCGCAAAACCTCGCCCTCTCCGCGTGCTACGAATTGCGCGGTCGATCCGTCACGCTCGTCATGCCCATTGGCGGTCATCTCAATTGTTCCATCCCGGCTTCACGGCAAAGTCGAACACCTGTCCCGATGCGCTCTGGAAATAGTGCAATGATACGCGCTCGCCACCGACCCACCTGTCTTTGTAGACCTTGGCCCAATCGCCCGGCTCAATCTGTCTGAGTTGCTCGAGCAGGGCTTGGTTGGAGACGGGATTTCGCGTGGTCGTCGCTTGCACGCCGCTGCGCGTCGTAGTGAAGTTCTTCGGGTATGCTGGCGCGTTCTTCACGCCGTTGTACACCTGCCGCGGGGCGGCCCCGCCGCTGCCACGCGACGCCTGGAGACGATGCACCCCCGCCCCCCTTGGCCGCCGCCATGAGCTGCGCCACGCCTTCACCAATGGCCGCCGCGCCGCTAAGTGCCGAGGCCGTTCCAGAGAAGGTTTCCGTGCGTGGGAACCACCGCCCCGAACGGAACAAATCCCTGCAGGAAGCCCGTTCCAAAATCCAAGGCCGCGGATCGCGCATTGAGTATGATCTCTTGAAGCGCCTCCTGTTGGGCGGCCGCCCCCTCTGCGCGCATCTGTGCAGCGAGCTGCGACTGCGCGGCCTCTTCAGCCGCGTGCGCTGCACGAGCCGATTGCAAGCGGGGCTTAGGTCATCGCAATTGGCGAGCTGTTCGTCAGTGTAAGTCGGGCCGCCAGCCTGAGGAGGTGGGAGCGGCTGATTCTGATTCTGATCGGACTGTCCGCTGGCCGTCGCCCGGATCTGAATCATCGGTGGGTGCGCTGGGGGCGTCGCCAGGACCTTCAATCTGGACTATCGACCGGGCATTCCGGATGATGCTCTCGAGCAAGGACCGCCGCTCGGTGCGGGCGACGGACGCCGCAACGGCACCGAAAAACGCGCGCATCGCGTCGCGGCCAAGCTCGATGCCGCGCACGAAGTCCGTGGTCATCGCGACGCGGATCCCGCACGCCCCACGCGAGGTCCGCCGTTTGCTCCCCTCATGGAGGCAAATGGCAAAAACGAGGGACGATAGGCCTGGAGGCGGGACGTCGAAGCCCTGTCTGCGCGTGCTTGAAGTGCCTGGCGGCCCCGCAGCCTCGTTGATTCTGGGGTTGGCAGTTTTCGCCGAGTGCGCGGGTTGCGCGGAGTCCACGGCGAACGGCTCGGAGCCGCCGCCCCGGTCCTTCGTCGTGCTCGGCCTCGGACGATGCCGAGAGCGGCCGTCATGCCGTCTACCCGTTCTTCGGGCGCACGGTGGACGATGCGCCGCGAAACCTATGCGCTTCGGCTCCGCGCCAGGACTCGCCTCAATTCGCCTCGAGGCGCAAGTAATCCCATTCGAGCGCATCGCCGGAGCCCTTGATCGCAAGCGTGTTCGCTCCGGCCTTGAGGGCGTTCGCGTTGAAGACGACTTGCCCGTCCCAGAAGTACCCGTGGCTGCCGAGGCGGACGACCGCGTCGCTCTGGTTCTGCGGCGCGAGAGTCCCGACCTGCGTGCCGTTGACCGTCACGATCAGGCTTCCACCCTCGTTGGCAGCCAGGGCCACGTACAAGCGCGCCTGGCCGGTCGGAGCGGTGGCCAGGGTGAAGTTCACGGTCCAGGGCGCGGTATCCATATCCGAGTAATTCCACACTTTGGAGTAGTCATCGGTACCGACGGCAAAGGTGACGCCACTCCCGAAGTTGGCCGCATAGGTCTCGTACGATGTCGCCCAATTGGTGTAGTTGATCGCGCCGTTGAGAAATTCGTGCGAGTCGCGATCCGGCACGCCGATCTCCCAGACGGTCGCCGCCGTGCGTGGCGGCGTGATGGTCACGGCGCCGAGACTCTGCGTCTGGCCCGCGGTCACGGTGATGCTCGAGGTGGGCATCGTGAACTTGGTCAACAAGCTCGAGTTGGGGATCGTACCGGTCGCCGTCGTGAAGGTCCCCGCAGCGCCCCGTCCGAAGGCCCAAAGGGCATAGGTGCCAGGGACGACGTGGGGGATGGTAAACGATCCGTCGCATCCGGTTCGGACCCAATACTGGTACGTAAAGAATTGGGCTTGCGGATCGAGCCCATCGTCCGGCGCCAGGCCGATCCACATGTCCGCGGGCGACGCGTTGGGCGCGCCCGGATCGGCGACGGTGAGAGTGCCCGTCACCGTGCCGCGGCCACTCTCCTGGAGATAGCTGCCGTCGCCACCGCCCCCGTCAACAGAAGAGTTGACGAACCATGAATACGGCCATGCGGCCTGCTCGGCCTTCGCTTGCGCGATGGCGTCGGCAAAGAGCACGTCGTTGGCATTGGCCGTCCCCGCCGGGACGCTGTTGTTGTAATAGAAGAAGGGCCCGTAGACCTTGCTGAGCTCCGTGCCCGCATCGATGGTCTCGGCGACCTCATTCTGCGTGTAGTGGCTACCCCCAAGCATGTTCAACAGATCCGGGCCGTTCAGCATGCTGCCCATGAGCTCACGCTTCTTCGGACCGCCGTTGTAGTACTCCTTGCTTCCGAGGGCGATGAACATACCGATGTTCTTCGCACTGGAGCTCCATCCCCAGGCATCGGTGTCACCGAAGTCGGCGGTCCAGCTGTACTTGCAGACGTAGACACCCCCGTCCGGCGCCTGCTCGACTTCCACGGGCGCACCGGTGACCGCGCTGCCGTTGACCCAGTCGTTCTCCGTGGTGTCCAGCCAACCGGTCGCGCCCCCTGCGCTATTCGCTCCATCCCTCAAGGCGTCGAGGCTGTTCCAGTCGAAGATGG
>DATHQY010000421.1:0-4369 GCA_035482215.1 Polyangiaceae bacterium
CAGGTGACGCCCGGGCCCGCGTTACAGTCGTCCCAGATCCCCTGGAAGTCGCCGGAGATCGCTGCGAGGTAGTTCGGCAAGCTTGGGTGCGTCACGCCGTAATACTGCGTCGCCGTGCCGTTCGCGGCGGCGTACGCGTTCAGGTTCGGCGCGTTCGTGTCGCCGATGATCTGCGAGTACGCGTGGTTCTCCATCATGATGATGTAGACGTGCTTCAGCGACGCTGCGGTCGCCGAGCCGTCCGAGCCGCCGCCGCTGTCGCCCGGGGTCGTGGCGCCCGCGTCCCCAGCGTCCGCGTGGCTTACCGAAGCGTCGGGAGCCGGGGGGACGGCCGACGTATTGTCGTCGCCGTTACCGCAGGCCGTGAGAAGACCGGACGCCACCATCAACGAAGCGGAAAAGAGACTCAGTGCAGAGCGCGCGCGCATAGTTCCTCCTGTGGATTCGACACGCGACGCATAGTGCAGGGGCGGTGACTCGTTCGGAGCGTTTCTGTGACGTCTCCGCAACGAGAGCCCTCGCGGGCGGCCGATTTCACGCGCCTTTCCGTGACGCTGGCCCTCACTCCTCGCGTCCCGGTGCCGCGCACGCCCGCTTCGCCACGCGTCAGTGGGCCAGCCGCATCGCGACAACGGCGTGGGAAACGCCGGTTTTTCCCCCCACGACGGGGCTCGCCAGCACGTTCTCGCTCGGCGAGAGCACGGCGTCCCGCCCTTTGTCGAAGCTCTGTTCGACGACCACCGCGTGGTAGGCGCGGTCGAGCGCAAGAGCGCGCCCGGCGGTGGGGAGGAGCAGGCGCGTGACGTCCTTGTGGAGCGCGGCGACTTCGTCCGCGCGAAGGGCGCCCTTGTCGTCGAAGAAGCGCGCTGTCACTTCGTCGTTCGAACGGAGCTCGTCTCCGGCGCCCGTCTCTTGGAGGTACAGCGTGTACTCGTACTGCCCGTCCTTGCGTTTCGGTTCGGGGACGCCGTGCAAATCGTGCTGCGACCAGTGAAACCAGCCGCGCGCCGGCGCGTCGCCGCCGATCTTGCGAGGAAAGGAGAAGATCCCGTCGGTCGTGGCGCCGATGCCGCCATGGCAGCCCTCGCAGAAGGTCGACTCTTCGATCGACTGCGGGCGCAAGGCGCCGTCCGCGTCCTCGATGAATCCCTGGAAAAGCCACCCTTGCGCGTTCGAGACGCCGAGCTCGCGCAGCCACTGGACGTCATGCGCGCGGTCCGGACGCGTCTCGGTGACCTTCGTCTCCAGGTCCACGTGCGCTTTCAGCGCGGCATACCCGACGAAGGAGACTTTCTTCGCGTAGCGCACTTCTTTCATGCGCGCGGCCATCGTGACGGCGCCGTCGGGCCCGACGTCGAGATACCGCACGGTGTGAAAGAACTCCGTGCCTTGCGGGAAGAGCCCGGGCGCGATCGGAAATCGCCCGGCCGCCTGCAGATCCTTCGCGCGCCCCACGTAGCGCATGCGCGTGTCTTCCGGCTGGCGGCCGTGGCCGCCGTCGAAGGCGACGCGGCTTGCGCGGCCCAGATGCCCGTCGAGGTCCAGGTCGACGCCGAAGACCGTTTCGTCCACCGGATCGATCGCGACGTCCGCCCGCGTGACGAGGGCTTCGACGACGGCGAGATTGACCTCGTAGATTCCCGTGTCGTCATGACCCGCGGCGTCCTGGCGAAGGGCGGGATCGAGGCGAATGAGCACGTCGTCGGCCGATCCATTCGTCGGAAAGAACGTCCCGACGAAGGGGTAATACGCAAACGCGCGCCAGCCCGTCGTCGTGCCGTCCTTGCGATGATCGAATCCCTCGTCGTCGAACGAAAACTGCACGTCGGGGACGAACCCGTCCCACCGGCCGTTGCCGTTTCCGTCCCAGTCGGCCGACGGATTTGCGAGCTTCTTCGCGAGCGGGATTTGTCCTTCGCCGTCGAAGTAATTCGATTGGCGCACGTAGGCGAGCACGGCGTCGTCGCTCATCGGCGCGGCGCGCGCGATCGGCGGCGCGAGCAGATTCGTCCACGGGTTCGTCGCAGCGGGGAGGGGCAGCTTCAACGTCAGCTGAAGCTCGTCGTCGTTGACGAAATTCGGCGCTTCGGACTTCGTGTGGCACGCGTAACACGGATTCTTCGCGGCGCCGTCTTTGGCCCGCGTGTTCGTAAAGCACTGCGGCGGAACGTACGCGATGCGATTGCGCAGATTGCGGACATGGAGCAAGCCGGTCTTCGGCGGGCCGGCGGCGACCGTGCGCGCCGAGCCGCCGTCGCTCGTGGCGTTTGCGCCGCGGGCGGCGTCCGCGGTGGCACCGCCGCTCATGGCCGAGTCCGTGGTCGGGTTGCAGGCAGTGCAAGCGAGCCACGCGTTCGCCGCAAGAAGCACGAACGCGGTACCGCTCGCTCGCGGCCGGCGCGGGTAGGCTCCAGGGCCAAGGAGGAGGCGAGCGTGAAAAAAAGGCCGCTGCATGAGCGCGCTCGACGTACGCCCGAGGCGGAAGGCGAGCAAGGAGAAATTCCTGACATCGCCTGCAATCGACCTCTGCGCCGATTTCCGGCAGAGTCTTCGGGTAAGGCACGACACGCGCGACGCACGGCCACGGGGGCTCGGCGTTGCGGCCGGCTTCACGAAGGCATCGCGCGAATCGCGAGGGGCGTCATGCGAATACGCCTTGACGGAGCCCGACCTGATTTGCATGTTGCGACCGAGGTTTTACCGTGATTGTTGAATGCTCAGTCTGTTCAACATCCAACCGGCTTCCGGCGGCGCGCATGGGCGAAAGAGCCAAGTGCGCGAATTGCAAGGAGCAGCTTCTGCCGCTGTCTCGGCCGGTTCCGGTGCTCAGCTCGCAGGACTTCGACGAGCTGATAGGCAACGCGAAGATTCCGGTGCTGGTCGACTTCTGGGCAGCCTGGTGCGCGCCGTGCCGAATGGTCGCGCCGGAGCTCGAAAAGGTCGCCAGCAGCCGGCCCGGCTCGCTGATCGTCGCTAAGGTCGATACGGAAGCGCTGCCGCAGGTTGCCTCCCGATTCGCGATTCGGAGCATCCCGACGATGATTCTGTTTCGCGGCGGCCGTGAGATCGAGCGGGTGAGCGGGGCCATGAAGGCGAGCGCGATCGCATCGCGCTTCGCGCTTCCTGCGGAGATGGCGCGCGCCGGTTAGCAAACGCCGGCGCGGCTTCTGCGCGGAACGCTAGAGGTCGTTCAGGATCTCGTTGGCGTCCGGCAGCGCAGCGGCGTCCGCCGGGAAACCCGCGTCGGGCGGGAGCGAGGCGTCGTGGAGGGCGCCGGCGTCGTGGAGGGCGCCGGCGTCGAAGAAGACCCCGGCGTCCAGGAAGACCCCGGCGTCGCACTCCGAGTGGCATACATAGGAGCCGTTGCTGCACACGCAGACCGCGCACGGCTCGTCGTCTTCGACGCAAGCGCTTCCCGCCGGATTGCAGAACGCGCCCTGCTCGCAGAGCCCCGAGGGGGTGCCGCACTGCATGGTGCACGAGAACTCTCCGAGGTCGCAGAGGCACGCCAGCGCGCAGTCGTCGCCGTTGGTGGTGTTCGTGCACGACGAGCCGGTTGTGCAGGCTTCGCCGGGCTGGCACGTCTTGGCCGGGTCCGGAGGACATAGTTGAAGCGAGCAGACGCCGTTGCCTTCGAGGAAATAGGAGCACGATGAGATGCCGCCGTCGCAGTCGCTGCACTCCGCCGGGAGCTGTTGCGTGCACGGGTTGTTCGTGTCGCAAGCGAACGCGGTGAAGCACTGCGAGCCGGTGTCGACCCAGCTTATCTGCGCGGGGGTGCCGCCGTCCGCGCACGTCGATCCTCGCGGGGGCTCGGCGGGGCACCCGTAAGTCTCACCACCCGAAGTGCCGGTCGTGCCGGCCCCGCCCGAGTACGCCCCCGAGACGGAGCCCGTAAAGCCAGTGCTTCCCGCGAACCCCGCGCTCCCGGCGAAACCGCTGCTACCGGAGATGCCGCCGGAGCTCGTGCTTCCCCCGAAACCGCTGCTGCCGGAGATACCGCTGAAGCTCGTGCTGCCGGTGCCGCCGGCGGAGCCTGTGCCGCCCGTGGCGGCGGTGGTGCTGCCGGCCGTACCGCTGTTGCCGGCGCTTCCGAGCGCACCGCCGTCCCCCATGAAGAGTTCCGAGCGACCACCGCAACCCGCCGCGAACGCGCTTGCCGCCGCAGTCGTGACTACAATCAAGCGCAAGGTACGCATGAGGGAATATTGCCCGTGCGAGCGCCTTCCGTCGATCTTTAAGGAAGAGCCGTTCGAGGCGGCGGATGCCACGCCGGATACGCACCGCGCGCGGCACCCGGGGCCCGCTTGCGCCCGGTTTGCTTCTTTGAGCCCCCGTCGTACGCTGCGCGCACTTATCGCAATTAGAA
>DATHQY010000422.1:0-9625 GCA_035482215.1 Polyangiaceae bacterium
GAGCCTGCGCCACGGCGAACCCGATCGCGGCGACGACGCCCTGAAGGATGGCCGTGCCGAAGTTGCCGATGACGACGATGCGTCCGAGCCGCTGGGTCTCGCGGAGAAGGCGGCGCGTGTGGTGCGGATTGAGCGGGAGGAGCTCGATCGTGCGCTTCTCCAGCGACCGCCAGTTCCGCAGGACGAAGTACATCGTCAGCGCCATGAAGAAGATCGTGAGAACTCCGTCGAAGAGCGCCGCCGCGAATTCTGCCGCGCCGGCCGAGAGGGAAGAGAGCGCGCCATCGGCGCCGTTCCGGAGCTTCTCCGCGAGCGAGCCGGCATGCATGCCCATCGACGTGAACGGATGCTCGAGGCGGTTCATCAGCTGCTCGGCGGCACCGCCCTTGGCGAGCGACGGCGGGATCATGGCGAGGGCGCGCATGCCCTTCTGGATGACGAGCGCGACCACGCCGGTGATCGTGCCGGCGACCGCCACCGTCGTCACCGTGGTGAACCCGAGCGCGACCAAGACTGGCCGCCGCGTTCGACGCGTCAGCCGGTAGCAGAGCGGGTACGCCGTGAACGCGAAGACGGCGCCGAGCAAGACGCCGACGCCCACCGGAACGATCACCCAGATCGCGGCGATCGCGAAGACGATCGCCATGGCTCCCAACGTTCGAAGCTCGTGCACCGCCTCGCGCCGTCGCGGCGCCCCTACGGGGATCGGCACCGCTTGCGGCGACGATTGCGGGGATGGAGGAGCCGCGAGGGGACCGTGAAACCGCGCGCCTGGGACAGGGGTCACTCCTGCTCCGTGGGCAAGTTGCGCACCAAGGTCATCGCTCGTGTTCGCCGCGATCGTAGAGCTTGCACCGCGGTTCAGCAGGGATTCGCGGCCGCTGCCGAAAGGCGTGGCAACTTGGCGATGGCGGCGCGCTTTGCCACACGCGAGCCGCGTCGAGCGCGTGTCCCTTCCACGGGTTATCCGGCAATGCGCTGCAAGGTTGCCGGCACAAGCGTTGCGACACTTGAGATGTGATGACGATTGCGAGTCGCGAGCGATGAGCGCCCCCGAGCTTGGCGCGCCTCGCGTCCTCTTGGTCGACGACACGCCGGCGAACCTCGTGGCGCTCGCGGCGGTGCTCCGTCCGGTCGGCGCGGAGCTCGTGCAGGCGTCGAGCGGCGAGGCTGCGATCGAGCTCGTCAAGGACAACTGGTTTGCGGTGATCCTGCTCGACGTGCAGATGCCGCACATGGACGGCTTCGAAACGGCGGCGCGCATTCGCCGCACCGAGCGCGGCCGCGAAGTTCCGATCATCTTTGTCACCGCGATTTGCCGCGACGACGTGTATGTCGTTCGCGGCTACGAATCGGGCGCCGCTGACTACATCACCAAGCCCTACGACGCGAACGTCGTCCGCGCGCGCGTGAAGGCGTTCGTCGATCTGTTCCGGCAGCGCGAACGCCAGAAGCACGAGCGGCTCGAAGCCGCGGTCGACTCCGCGCCCGCGGTCGTCACGATCCTGCGCGTGCCGGACTACGCGTGCGAATACGCAAACCAGGAATACCGGCGCCTCTTCGGCGAGAGCGGCGGGCTTGCCGGCGGATTCGGGCGATCGGCGCGCTTCGTGGCGAGCCTCGAGCGCGTGGCCGCGACGGGCGACGTCGAGCGGATCCCCGAGTACGTCATCGAGGGCGACGGTTCCGACCGCAGCGCCCCCTACCGCGTGTTCGACATCGTGCTCCAGCCGCTCCGCGACGCGCAGGGGCGCGTCGATGCCGTCATCTGCTTCGCGGTCGAGACCACGGATCACGTCCGCTCGCGGCGCGATCTGGAGCAGTCGCGCGTGCACGCCGAGCAGGCGAACCGCGCGAAGGACGTGGTGCTGGCGTCGGTCTCGCACGAGCTCCGCAATCCGCTGAACTCGATCCTCGGCTGGACGCTCAACGCGAAGCAGCGCGCGCCGACGCCGGAGATCGAGCGCGCCCTGGCGATCATCGAGCGCAGCGCTCGCGCACAGGTGCGGCTCATCGACGACATCCTCGATCACGCGCGCTCGCTCGGGCACCCGCTCCGCCTCGAAGTGGCGCCCATCGATCTCGGAGCGACCGTGGAGGACGCCGTCGAAGCGCTGCGCCCGGTCGCGGACGCCAAGGGGATCACGCTCGACCTCAGCATCGACGAAGTGCAGCCGATCGACGCGGACGCGGCGCGGCTCGAGCAGGCCGTGGCCAACGTCGTGTCGAACGCGCTGAAATTCACCGATGCGAAGGGCAAGGTCAACGTCGTCGTGTCGCGCGCCGACGCCGGCGTCGTCATCGGCGTGACCGATACCGGAGACGGGATCGAGCCGTCGTTCTTGCCGCACCTGTTCGAGCCGTTCCGCCAGGGCGATACGGCCGTGGGGCGGCGCAACGACGGGCTCGGATTGGGGCTCGCGATCGTCGACCAGATCGTACGCGGTCATGGAGGCAGCGTTCGCGCGACGAGCCGGGGCAAAGGCTTCGGCACGACGATCGAAATCCAGCTTCCGTGCCGCGAGCGGGTGCCCGAGAGCCCGCACGCGCCGGTGTCGCCGTCCCCGCGCTGACGCTCCGACCGCGCCTTTGCGTCGGCCCATCCGCGTGGCATCCTGAAGACGTGAACTTCACCGAACGCATTTGAACCGCACCGCCGCGTACGGTCTTTCTGCTCCTCGCGGTCCCGTGGCTCGACGAGCTTGCGTCGGGCCTCGCTCCCGCGAGTACGCCGGAGATTGCGTCTGCGCTCGGTGTTTCGGGCGGCGCCGTCGCGGCGGCGATGATCGTCGCGTTTCATTCGCTCGCGTTCTTCGTCGAGGCGCCTCTTCTCGCCTGGAGTGAGCGCGTACGCGCACGCTGGTTCTCGGCTGGTTCGCTCGCGGTTCTGGCCGCGTCGGCATGGATGGCGGCGGCCGTCCCTCGGGGGTGGGTCTTCTTTCTCGCGCTCGCGGTCTACGGGCCGGCGAGCGGGTGCTCGCTCGCCGTTGCCGAGGGCCTGCTCGTCGAGGCGCGTCCGGCCGAGCGCGTGCGCACGATGGCGCGCTTGTCGCTCGCCGCGAACGCGGGCGATCTGGCGGTCCCCGCGCTTCTCGTCGTGCTCGCGTGGTTCGGCCTCGGGTGGCGCGCCGCGTTTGCGGCATCCGGTGCCATGGCAACGATCTTGGCTTTCGCGCACGCCTGCGACCGGGCCCTGGACGTCGTCCCCACGCTTGCGGCGGAGGACGACGGCAGCGACGACCAGGACGACGGCGACGACCATGGCGAAGACCATGGCCAAGAGCCGGTGCACGAGTCGCCGACGATCGCCGGCGCACTCCGGACGGCGCTGTCCACGCGTGCGCTCCTCGGCTGGTCGTTCGCCTGCGCGCTCACCGGCTTGCTCGACGAGGTGTTCGTCGCGTTCGGCGCGGTCCACATGCAGGCGATCGGTGCGAGCGTCACCGAGCGATCCGCGGCGCTCGCCGCGTGGGTCGTCGGCGGGTTTCTCGGGCTCACGGCCCTCGAGCGCGTCTCGCAGCGCGCGCCCGCGGTCCGCGTTCGCACGCTGCTCTTCGGCGCGTCGGCGCTCACCGCCGCGGCGATTGGCGCCCTGGCGATCACGCATTCGCCGCGGCTCGCAGCCGGCGCGTTCCTGGTGCTCGGCTTCGCGGCGAGCACGCTCCATCCTCTGTCGAAGGCGCGCGCTTACGCGTCGCTCCCGAATCGACCGGCGCTCGTCAACGCCGTCGCCTCGGCGCTCTTGCCCTTCGACATGGCCGCACCGGTCGTCCTCGCCGTCATCGCTTCGCGCATGGGCAGCGCCGCGGCGATCGCTGCGCTCCTCGTTGCGCCGGCCGGCGTCGCGCTCGCGACGCTTCGTCTATCCGCGCGCGACGCGGAGTGATCGCGTCATTCGCTGATCGTCGAATCGACTTGCGCGTCCTCGGCGCTGGCATCGAGTTCGACGGCGCCGCCGTCCGCCAAGCCGCCGTCCGGCAAGCCGTCGGCTGGTGCGAGGACCGGCACCGTCACCTGCAGAAGAAGCCGGTACTCCTGGCACGTTGCGTTCAACACGGTGATCGAAGAGGAGGACCAAGACGTGAACTCGGCAAGCTGCCCTGCGGCCGGCGTCACGTTGAAGTTGGTGTTGGTGTTGGTGTTGGTGTTGGTGTTGGTGTTGGTGTTGGTGTTGGTGTTGGCGTCGGCATCGGTATCGGCATCGGTATCGGCATCCGCTGCGGGTGCGGGCGCGGGTGGGGGCGCAGGCGCCATGGCCGCGACTGACGCTTCATACGAAAGGCGCGCGAAGTCGGGTGTGAAGCCCGCGGGCAGAGGCGGGAGCGGCGGAAAGGTGAATGTGACGTGCGCGTTCCCCGGGAAATCGGTCCACGCGCTGTTCATCGTGTCGGTTGAACTCCAGGCGATGGAGCAGTTGCCCGTTTGATTCGGGGCGCAGTACGAGATCCAGTCGCCCGTTCCGCCGGCATCGCCCCCGAGAGTGATGTTCGCCGGGTCGCACTGGTGCGTGCTGCACCCGGCTGTCGAGAGCGCGGCGCAGAACGCGCCCGCGAGGAACGCAAAGGAGCGCAGGTTTTTGTCCAAAGCGCCGTGTGCTTAGCACTCGGCCGCACCGGACGAGAACCATCGCTCGACGGGTCCGCACCTCGGCGAGATCCAGGGGGATCCGCAGCGGATCCCATCGTCCGAGGCCCAAGAAGAGACTTTCTCGGCCCAGGGAACGCGTTCCCTTGCTCGATGATCGACTCGATCGAGCCAAGAAACGACCTTGGAGGTTCCAAAGAGTCGCCGAGCGAGTCGATCGGGAAGCTTGGCGAGCCGATCGAGGACGTTGGAGGCTCCAAAGAGTCGCCGATCGCGTCGATCGGGCGCGCCACCGCCCCCGAACGGCCCCGGGGCGGCCACAAACGGGGCTACGAGCCCTGCGAGGACGGGTCGATCCGCCAGATCAGCTCCTCGTTGCCCTCCGCACCGGCGAACCGAAGGCCGAACCATCGCGCACTCGGCGAAATCGTCGGGCGCCCATCGGTCGACACCCGCGGAAACCGGATGCGAAACGCATGGCGCCACACCGTCGTGTACGGGAAGTACCGCTGCTCGAGCGGTCCGGGCTTGATGATCGACTCGATCTTCGCCGGCGCGGTCTCGGTTCCCTGGTCATCGATGAGCCGCACGATCCACGCGCTCGTCGTCCGGCTCAGGTCCGCCGCGCGCCAGTTCGCGTTGGAGGCGTAGAGCGCCACGTAAAACTCGTGGTCGTCTTTCAGCTCGGCGAGCGTCCGTTCGAGGAGCTCGCTCCGCTGCCCGATCGTGAGCCGGTAGTCGGACGCGTAGCGCACAACGTAGGCCCAGCGAAAATCCCACGACTCGTACGTCGCCGTGACGTTGAGCTTCTGATCGAGCTCCGACAGATCGATGAGGCTTTGCTCGCGGGTCCACATCTTCAGGACCTGCGAGTAGTCGCTCGGCACGTATTCGCGCGGACCTTGCCCGAGCGAGACTCTCGGATCGGCGCACGCCGTCGCGCCCAACGCGGCGAAAGGAAGCCAATGAAGTAAAGTGTAGGCGATCTGCGACCACCGCATCGTGTGCGGCGAGGGTAGCCGAAGACAGAGCGCTATGGCGCGCCCGTCGCGGTGTGCCCCGGCAACTCGCTCCGCCGCGCGGGGTCCGCGATTGGCTGATGCGGCGCGCGACCCGTGAATTGCCGCGGCGCCGGCTACGTCCAGAGTACGCGACCTCGTGGCACGCCCGCTGCAGTTTCCGCCAATCGGAGTTGTCGTTTGGAGTCCGGACGCAATGGCGCAGGCCGGGCCCGGCCCACGAATTCAGAGATTGCCGTGATCGAAAAACTGGGGTTTCTCGTTCGTTTCTGGCAATTGCGCGCTCGCCATGCGAGCCGCGGGGAGCCACTTACCGCGGCCGAGCAGCTCGAGCTTCTGTCGCTCATGCAGCTCGTGACGACCGATCTGCGAATGCCGGTTCCCGGCAGCTGCGCGCGGCCGTCGAACGCGATCGCGGGCCAACTCATCGGGGAAGGCAGGGTTCTGCCCGTCGAGGTCCGTCACGTGTGCGCGGCCGCCGTGCTCCTTGGTTGCCGGCCCGGGTGCCGGGCGCCGACACCGGGCGAGCACGTGATCCTGCGGGCTGCCGATGCGGTGAGCGGCGTCGAATACGTGCTTCCGTGCTCGGTCGAGTGGGTTCACGGCGGGACATCGAACGCACCGAGCCCGTCCGGTACCACGGTGATCGCGGCCGTCGTCGTCGACGGGGTGCCGACGCGGTCCGAGTTCGTGGCGGCCTCCGAGCCGGCGTTGACCGGGTTTGCCTACAGTCGGCCGGCGCGCCTCGCGGGCTAAGGATTGCGGAAACCGGCGTCGAAAGAGAGAGAAACCGCGGGATGCCCCCGCTAGGGAGCGCGGCGGCGCCGATTTTTCGCGCGCTTGTCCGCGCGGCCCGTGCTCTGGCATAGTCGCCCGTCTTCATGCCTATCGATATCCAAGTCCGAACCGATGCTCCGGGCGAGATTGCGGCCGACCTTCTCGTGCTCGGCGTATGGCACAGCGGCGGCGCCAACAGCGCCAAGGGAGGCGGGCTCCCGCCGTCGCTGAAGGCGATCGATAGCGCGCTGGGGGGAGCGCTCGCGAAAATCGCCGCGCGCGAAGACTTCAGCGGAAAGCGCGATCAAACGATATCGCTCTCGACGTTGGGGCGCATCGCGGCCGAGAAGCTCGTCGTGATGGGGCTCGGCGAAAAGAAGAGCACGGGCGCTCCCGAGATCCGCACCTTCGCCGCGAAGGCGGCGCGTGCGGCCAACGGAGAGAAGGCGAGGTCGCTGGCGCTCGTGCTGCCGCCCGGCGCGGAAGGGCACTTGCGCGCCGCGGCCGAAGGCCTGGAGCTCGGCGCGTACCGCTTTGCGAAGTACTTCACCGCCGAGCGCAAACCCAAGGCGGAGATCGCGCGTGCGTTCGTCGTCGTCGGCAAGTCCGAGGGCAAGGCCAAGGCGGCGATTGCGCTCGGGCAGAGCGTGGCGGCGGCGGTCAATCTGTCGCGCGATCTGAGCAACGAACCGGGCAACGTCATTTATCCGGAGACACTCGCCGCAGCGGCCGAGAAAGTCGCGAAGGACAACGGCCTGAAAATCCAGGTCTTCGACTTCAAAGAAATCCGCCGGCGGGGGATGAAGCTCATCGACGCCGTGGGGCGGGGCAGCGAGCGCGAGCCGCGATTCGTGCACATGTCGTGGAGCCCGAAGGGCGCGAAGAAGAAGCTCGTCTTCGTCGGCAAAGGCATCACGTTCGACACCGGCGGCATCAGCATCAAGCCCGCCGCGGGCATGGGCGAGATGAAGCACGACATGAGTGGCGCGGCGAACGTCATCGCCCTCATGGCGGCGGTAGCGGCGGTGAAGCCGAAGGTCGAAGTGCACGCGATTGCGGCCTGCGCCGAGAACATGCCCGACGGAGACGCCTACCGACCGGGCGACATCTGGGGATCGCTCGAGGGCAAGACGGTCGAGATCATCAACACGGACGCAGAAGGTCGCCTCGTTCTGGCGGACGCGCTGGCCTACGCGCAGACGCTTTCGGCCGATGTGGTGGTCGACAACGCGACCCTCACGGGGGCGTGCGTCGTCGCGCTCGGAAGCACGTGCGCGGGCTGGTATTCGAACAGCGACACGGCGGCCAGCGAGTTCGCGGCCGCGCTGAAAGAGTCCGGCGAGACGATGTGGCGAATGCCGCTCCTCGAGGACCTGCGCGAGCAGATCAAGAGCGACGTCGCGGACGTGAAGCAAACGGGCGACCGGCACGGCGGGTCCATCACGGCGGCGCTGTTCCTTCGCGAATTCGTCGGCGAGTCGCGGTGGATCCACTGCGACATCGCGGGGCCGGCGTCGATCGATCGGCCGAGCGGCTGGTCGCAGGTCAAAGGGGCGACCGGGCACGGCCTGCTCACGTTCCTCGCGATGATCGAGCGTGCCGCCCGGTGAATCGCGGGCGGCCGTGCTAGCTCGCTGCGCCAGAATGCGCGACGAGGCCCGTTCGGACACGGTCGAGAAGAAACTGGGGAAGGCGGTGTCGCGCGCGATCGCGCACTTCGACATGATCGAAGACGGAGATCGCATTCTGGTCGCGGTAAGCGGCGGGAAGGACAGCTACACGCTGCTCCACTTGCTTCGGTCGCTCCAGCGCAAAGCGCCGGTTCGGTTCGAGCTGCTCGCCGTGAACGTCGACCAGGGGCACCCCGGGTATCCGGCGGAGGTCCTCCACGCGTACATGGCCGAGCAAAAATACGATTTTCGGATGATCCACGAAGATACGTATTCGATCGTGACCGAGAAGATTCCGGCCGGCAAAACGTATTGCTCGCTCTGCTCGCGCCTTCGCCGGGGCATTCTCTATCGCGTCGCGAAGGAGCTCGGCTGCAACAAGATCGCGCTCGGCCACCACCGCGAAGACGTGCTGCAGACGCTCCTCATGAATCTGTTCTTCGCCGGGCAACTCGGCGCCATGCCTCCGCGCCTCGTGGCCGACGAAGGGCGCCTCCTCGTCATCCGCCCGCTCGTTTACTGCGCGGAGGACGACATTCGCGAATTCGCGGCGCTGCAGGCGTTCCCGATCCTGCCGTGCGACCTGTGCGGCTCGCAGGATCAGCTGCAGCGGAAGGCCGTGGGCCGGCTCATCGACGGACTCGAGGCGGAGCACCCGGGGATCAAGCAAGTGATGCTCGCGGCCATGCAGAACGTCCGCCCCACGCAGCTGCTCGATCAGGGCCTCTGGCGGGCCCTGGGGTTGCCGGCGGCGATCGCCGAGGGCGATCGCGACGAGACCGGCGCGCACGCGTGGGGAGGACGAGAGGCCGGCATTGCACCCGAGCGGCTCGTTCGCGACTCCCGCGGCTGAGCGCGGAGCGACCGCGTCGTGACGACACGCATGCAACGGGCCCCCTCGGTGCTTGTGCGCGAGACGGCGCGCGAGGCCGATCGCCCGCAGGCTGTGGGGGCGCTACGGCATGCGAGCATTCCCGGTGTGTACGCGTGGGCCGTCACCGTCGCCCCGCTTCTGGGGGCCCGTGGACAGGGGGCGTTCATCGCTCGCATGGCCGCGGGGGCGTCTCTCGCGTTTCTACTCGCCGGTGCGGCCTTCGAGCCGCGCCTCGGACCGCGGATGCGCTTCGCGTGCCTATGGGCGTTCCTCGTCGCGTGTGCGGTGGCCTGGGGGGCCTCGCCGGCCTCGCTCTCTCCCGCGCGCTTCGACGCCGTCCGTGAAGTCGCCGGGATGCTCGGGTGGGGCCTCTTCGCTTTCGCCGCGGCAGCGCCTCCTTTGCGCCGGAGCGCGGTCGTCTCCGGCGAGTCGTCCAGCGAGTCGTCTGGCGAGGCCTCCGGACAGGCGTCCGGGGTGCCGCTCCCTTCGCACCGGCGTCTTGCGCGCGGCGATGGGCTCTACGCGGGTTTCGGGATCGCGCTCGCCTTGTCCATCCAGCTCGTGGGCCTTCGCGCGGCCACGCCGGAGCGCGCGCTGCTCGTTCGATTCGTGGCGCTCGCCGCGGGATTGGCGGCCATCGGCGCTTCGCAGGAGCTCGCGCTCGCGCGGCACACCGTACGCATCGTCCGTCGCCCAAGCGC
>DATHQY010000423.1:0-2279 GCA_035482215.1 Polyangiaceae bacterium
CGAAAGAGGACGGCGAGCGGCTCTCGGTGCCTTCGTTGAAGGGCCCCCGCGAAGTGCGCGTCACCCACCCCGACAAGCCGTACTTCACCAAAGAAGCGAAGCTCACGAAGCTCGACATCGTGCGGTATTACCTGGCGATCGCGCCGGGTGCGCTCCGGGGCATCGCGCGCCGGCCGATCGTCCTGAAACGGTTCGTGAACGGCGCCGACGGCGAGGCGTTCTACCAGAAGCGCGCGCCGACGGCCCGGCCCGACTGGCTCGACACGGTGACGCTCTCCTTCCCCTCGGGCCGCACCGCGGAAGAGATCGTCGTGAACGACGCGGCCGGGCTCGCGTGGGTCGTCAATCTCGGCTGCATCGAACTGCATCCGCATCCCGTGCGTGCGTCGGATCTCGACCATCCCGACGAGCTACGCGTCGACCTGGATCCGGGCCCGGGCACGCCGTTCGAAGACGTGCGGAACGTCGCGCTCGAAGTGCGCACGCTGCTTCGGGAGCTGGGGCTCGTCGGGTGGCCGAAGACGAGCGGGTCGCGCGGCATGCACGTCAACGTCCGGATCGAGCCGCGGTGGACGTTCTCCGAAGTGCGCCGGGCAGCCCTCGCGCTGTCGCGCGAAATCGAGCGGCGCGCTCCGGGCATCGCGACGTCGAAGTGGTGGAAGGAAGAGCGGCGCGGCGTCTTTCTCGATTACAACCAGAATGCCAAGGATCGGACGACGTGCTCCGCATACTCCGTGCGGCCCTTGCCCGACGCGCGCGTGTCTGCGCCGCTCCACTGGGACGAAGTCCCGTCCGTCGATCCGGCAGCGTTCACCGTGTTCACGATGCCCGACCGATTCAAGGCGATCGGCGATCCGCACGAGGGCATCGACGGCGCCTCCGGATCGCTCGAAGGCCTGCTCGCGCTCGCCGATCGCGACGAAGCCGCGGGCCTCGCCGACGCGCCGTGGCCCCCGCACTACCGCAAGATGGAGGGCGAAGCCCCGCGCGTCGCGCCGTCACGGGCAAAGCGAGCGGAAGGAGCCGAGGCAGGAGAGGCAGGAGAGCGAAAGAGCGCACGGGCTCCCCGGGCAAAGAAAGCCCCACGCGAGAAGCAACCGCTCATCGTGGTCGCCAACTCGCCGAACAAGCAAGCCGCGCTCGACGGTCTGGAGCGCTGGAAGGCGCGACACGTCGGAGCCGCGGCGGTCCTCGCGGTCGATGACGTGCTCGTCGACTCGATGCGAGGCCGTTCGTCGACGTGGACGCGCGTCCGCGTCAACCTGCGCCACGTGCCCGAAGCGATCCGGCCGCCGCAGGAGACGCCGGATCCCGACGACGATCCGACGCGCGGATGGCGCGACGCGATGCGGAAGCGGCGCGGCGGATCCGCGTAGGCCTGTCCGACGCGCGTCGCGGGCTCACCGTTCCGGTCCGAAGTCCGCCGCACTCAAGATGCGATCGAGCAGCGGCTGCTCGTCCTCGACGCGGCTCTCGGTGACGGATGTCCTCACGAGATACCCGCGTTTCGCCATCATGAACGCGCAGGAGTAGGCCGCGAACGCGCCCCCGATCGGTATCTCGTACCGCATGTGGACGGCGACGCCCGGGTGGATCCCCACGCACGACGCTCCCTCGGCTTTCCTCGCGAAAATCGTTCCCCCTGTCGAGACGATCTGCTTTTTTTGGGCATCTTCGAGGATGCGCGCGAACTCCTCTGCCCGGTCCGTGACGGGCTTTTCGACACCACCGACGACGACGATCTCCTCGCCGCCGAGCGGCAGACTCCGCGAGAGCAAAAACGTCCCCTCGTCGAGCACCTTGGACCCGAAAATCCGATGGGTAACGCACAGTCACGAGACCGCTAGACGGACGGCCCGTTCGAGAAAATCGCCGCTAGCTCCTGCGGCGGAACCACTTCGAGCTGTTCGTACGTGCACTCGGCGGGCGCCTTGTCCGGCCGCCACCGCCGAAACTGGGCGGTGTGACGGAAGCGTGAGCCCTGCATGTGATCGTAGGCGACCTGCACGACGAGTTCGGGCCGGAGCGGCTCCCACGACAGATCCTTGCCCTGGCTCCAGAGGCTCTTTCCCCCCGGGACGCGTTGCATCGCCTCGCCCTCGAAGCTCGCGCCGGTCCCGTCTTGCGCCCATGCCTTCCACGGGTGGTCCGCCAGCGCGTCGTTTCGATAGGGCGCGAGGAACGCCGCGAGCTCGTGGCGCTTGCTCGCCGTGAAGCTCGCCGACACGCCCACGTGCTGGAGCGCCCCCTCGTCGTCGAAGAGCCCGAGCAGGAGCGAG
>DATHQY010000424.1:0-3465 GCA_035482215.1 Polyangiaceae bacterium
CTCGCGCTCTACGACGAAGCCTCGTCGCTGGCCGGAGAAGACTTCCTGCCCTGGCGCGCGCTCACGAGCGAGCTCCAGGGCGAGCACTGGGCCGCACGCGGACAGCCGCGCATCGCGCGCGTCTTTCTCACGCAGGCCTACCGCCTCTACGAGCGCTGGGGCGCCGCCGCCAAGGTGCGCCAGATGCGCGAGCAACATCCGGACGCGTTCGACGCTCTCGCCCTCGCGGGATCGGCCCACGGCACGGGCAAGACCACCACGACCCACGGGACCGGTGCGCTCGACGCGGGCACGCTCGACCTCGAGTCGATGATCAAGGCCAGCCAGGCGATCTCGAGCGAGGTGAAGCCCGAACGGCTCTTCGCACGGCTCATGGCGACCATCCTCGAGAACGCCGGAGCCCAGCGCGGATGCCTGGTCCTTCCCGAAGAAGCGACCGGAGAGCTCGTCGTCGAGGCTTCGTCCTCCGTGCAGGACCGTACGCCCGCGCCGCAGCAACGGATCGCCATCGATCAGTGCGCCGAGCTCACCGCCGAGATCGTGCGGTACGTCGCGCGGACGGGGAAGACCGTCGTCGTCGACGATGCATTGCGCCACGACTCCTACCGCGAAGACCCGCACGTCATGCGCGACTCGGTCAAATCCGTGCTGTGCCTCCCGGTCTTGCAACAGAACAAGCTCGTCGCGATCCTGTACGCCGAGAACAACGCCGCCACCCACGCGTTCACTCCGCAGCGCTTGCGTCTCCTGCAAGTCATCGCCAGCCAGGCCGCGATCTCGATCACCAACGCCCGCGCCTACGACAGCCTGGAGGACCGGGTCGCCGAGCGCACCCGCGAGCTCGCCGAGAAGAACCGCGAGGTCGCCGCCATGCTCGACAGCATGCAACAAGGCGTCTTCACCATCGACGAAGCGCTCACGATCCAGCCGCAGTATTCGCCCCACCTCGAAGCGATCGTGGGGACGCGCGACATCGCCGGCCGCGACTTCACCGCGCTGCTCTTCCACGATTCGAACGTCGGGGCCGATGCCGTGCAGGCCATGAGCGCGGCGATCCAGTTCAGCTTCCACGTGCCGCGCTTCGTGGCCGAGGTCAATGCGGGCCATCTGGTCCGGCAGTTCCACCGCGCCGGCGCGGCGGGGGAGCGCCGGCACTACGAAGCCGACTGGACGTACATCGCCGACGACCAAGGCCTCGTCGCGAAAATCCTGGTGGCGGTGCGAGACGTCACGGTTTTGAAGAAGCTCGCCGAGTCGGTCGCCGAGAAGGCGCGCGAGCTCGACGTCGTGGGCCAGATCCTCGATGCCGGTCTCGATGCCTTCGACCGATTCGTCACCGGAGCCGAGGCCATGCTCGACGAGAGCCGCTCCTCGCTCCGCGGGTCCAGCTCGGCCGGACGCGCCGAATCGGAGCTCCTGATGCGCAACCTTCACACCGTGAAGGGCAACGCGCGGATGCTCGGCCTCTCGTACGTCGTGGAGGCAGCGCACCGCGCCGAGCAGACGTGCCTCGAGCCGTCTGCCGACGCGATCGCGCGACGCTCGGTGGTCCTCGCGGCGATCCACGACGTGGTGGCCGCGCTCGATGCGTACAAGGCCGTGCACGCGCGAAAGCTCGCGCAGCTCCGGAGCCAGAACGACGCGCGGCAGTCGAGCGAGATGGACGCGATCGCCACCGCAGTGGCCGCCGCCAACACCGGATCGCTCAGCGCGGCGGAGGCGGTCCGCAGCGTCGGCCGCGTGCTGGCCCGCATGCACACGACGTCGCTCCAGGACATCGTGCGCGATACCGCGCGCATGCTGCCCTCGCTCGCCGGTGAGCTCGAAAAGGCCGCGCCGGTCGTAGAGTGCGTAGAGCCTGGCTTGCGCCTCCACACCGACTGGGCGCAGGCCCTCCGCAGCGCGCTTGTGCACGTGCTGCGCAATTCGCTCGACCACGGGATCGAGGCCCCGCTCGAGCGCGAAGGCAAAGGCAAGCCGAAGGCGGGCCGGATCCGCGTCCGCGCCGCGCGACACGAACGCGGCGCGGAAATCGCGGTGAGCGACGACGGTCGCGGTCTCGACCTGACGGCGCTCCGCGCCAAGCTCGGCGACTTCGCGAGCGACGACGGCGCACTGGCCGAGAAGGTGTTTCTATCGGGCACGACCACCGCCGCACACGTGTCCGCGACCTCGGGACGCGGGGTGGGGATGGACGCCGTGCGCTCGTTCGTGCGACGCCTCGGCGGCGAGGCGCGCGTCGTGCTCACCGGCCCCGCGGACAACGGGCGGCGTGCGTTCGAGCTCGTGTTCGACTTGCCGCATACGGCGTTGGAGAGCGCGCGCGACGCGAGCGCGTCCGTGCCGCCTCCCCGGCCGTCGTCACGCGCGCAGGCTTGAGGGGCACTGAGTGAAAGAGCCCTCGGAGCGCACCCGCGCTTCGCGGGGAGCGCAGCGCGCGGTCACCACGAAACGACCGCTTGCCCGGGCCCTCCAAGCCCGCCGGCGATGCCTTCGCTGCCCGCACCGCCGCCGCCCGGCGTACCGCCGTTGCCGTAGTCGGTCCCGTACACTCCGCCGGCACCGGCATCGGGGCCTCCTGCTCCACCGCCGGCGCCGCCGTTGCAACTCGAGGTGGAGCCCATCGTGCCGGCGCTTCCCGCAATGCATCCCGGTCCCACGCAGGACCCGCCCGCGCCTCCGGTCGGCGGCGAATCGTAGCCTCCACCTCCACCGCCGGCGGTCAGCAATGCGCCGAAGCTCGTGTCGCCTCCGATGTCGAGCTGGTTCATGTCGGAGCTGATGACGCAGCCGCCGCAGCCCACGGTGATGGGGACCATGTCTCCCGCTGCCACGGGCAGACTCTGGGTGTTGTAGGCCCCTCCTCCACCGCCGCCGGTACCCGTGTAGCAACCGAGAGAGCTGTTGAAGGTTCCTACGTATCCGCCCTGGCCGCCGCCTCCCCATAGCGCGACGTTCACCGCGGAGAGGCCGGTCGGCACGATGAAGGTCTCGTTGTCCGTATAGACGAGGGTCGCGTGAAACGACGCGGTCACCGTCTGCGCGGAAGTCATCGTGACGACACAATCGCCCGTTCCCGAACACCCGGCTCCGGTCCATCCCCCGAAAGCGAAGTCGCTCTCGCCCACCATGGCCTGGAGAGTCACGACCGTTCCGGCGGCGTACGTCACCAAACAGGGCGGCGTGATGGGCCCCGGTCCGCAGCTCGCCGTCCCGTCTTCCGAAGAGACGAACTCCCCCATGCCGGGGCCGACGAGAAGAATCGTCAACACGTAGCTCCCGGCGCTCGCGTCGTTGGCGCTCGAACCGGCGGCACCAGATATCGCGCCGGACGCGCCGCCCGTGAGGGTCCCCGAAGTCGTGCCCGATGTTCCGCCCGCGGCGCTCCCTGTGGCCCCTGAAGCCGCGCCGGAGGCGCCTGCTCCGCTCGCGCCCGAACCCCCGGCCTCCGTGCCGCTGTCCGTG
>DATHQY010000425.1:0-2550 GCA_035482215.1 Polyangiaceae bacterium
GTATTCCGGCGACGCCACGAGCACCGCATCGCTCGCGGCCAGCGCGCGGCGCCATTCGATCACGGGGGCGGGTGCATCCTCGGGGTCGCCGGGCTCGAAGGGAGGGATCTCCTTCAAGCCCTCGAAAAGGACGACATCGGCGCCGAGGTCCGGCGCGAGCTGGCGCGCCGTTTCGAGCAAGGTACGATTTCCCGAGCCGCATTGCAGACTGCCGGACACTCCTAGGATCCTGCACGGGAGGATGACCGCCATGAGGTTACGGTACGCGATCTCGACTCTCGGCGTGTTCCTCCTCTCCGTGAGCGGCTGCAGCGGGAGCGGCGCCGGATCTCCCGCCGGGAGTGCCACGTCCGGGAGCAGCGGATCGACCGCGGGGACCGCGGCTTCAGGCAGCGGCAGCGGCAGCGGCAGCGGCGCAACCGCGGGGAGCGCCACGACCGGCAGCAGCGCATCCTCCGGCATCTCGGCATCCGGAAGTGGCGCCTCCGGATCATCGGCGACTGGATCACCCGACGGCGGCGGGTCGCCCTCATCCGTCGATGCCGCGGCGTCCGTGCGCTGCACCAATCCGACACATACCTTGATGCTCGACCCGTCCAACGCCCAGAACGGCATCACGCTGAGCGGATTCTATGTCGACGCCGATACCTGGAACGTCGCGAATTACCAAGTATCGCAGACCTTGTACATCTGTGATTACAACAACTGGTACGTCGTCGCCGACATGAACAACGACAGCGGCGACGGGGCGGTGAAAACGTATCCCGACGTGCACGAAGACTTCGACAGCGCGCCGGCCATCAGTTCGTTCGCGACGATCGCGAGCACGTTCGCCCATACCGCGCCGCATGTCGGCATTTACGAATTCGCCTACGATATCTGGCTCAACGGAGTCGCCACGAACGGATCGACCGAAGTCATGATCTGGACGGACAACTACAACCAGGTGCCTTCCGGTTCGAAGGTGGAGACCGTGACGCTCGACGGCCAGAGTTACGACGTCTTTCAGGACGGTAGCTACATCGCGTTCGTCGAGACCGAGAACGTCACTTCCGGCACGCTCAATTTGCTCTCGTTCTTCAACCACATCATCACGAAAGGCTGGATCCCTTCCACGTCCACGCTCGGCGCCATCGATTACGGCGTAGAGCTCGTCTCGACGGGCGCAATGAACGCCACCTTCACGCTCGACGACTTCTCTCTGACGACGAAATAGGGGCGAGCCGTGACGATTCTGGAGGGGCGAGAGAGTCTACCGCCCGGCCTTGAAGACGCCCTGGTCGTCGCCAAGGCGAAGAGACGCCTGGGCGGAGACATCGCCCAGGTTCGGCTGCCCGATGGGCGCGATGCGATCGTGAAGACCGGCCATGGCGCCGGGCGGATCGAGCTCTTGCGCGAACACCGCAATACCGTCGCGTTGCGCGGCGTCCTGCCGGTTCCGACCGTCATCGGCTATCACGACGACGGTGACATCGTCATGGTGGTCGAGACTCGGTTACCCGGCCAGCCGCTTCATCTTGCCTACCAGGAGCTAGGCCGCGCAGACACGCTCGCGCTATTGGCGGCCGTGTTGAATACGATGTGGACGATTCCTCGAGCGGCCATGGAGATGAAACTCAGTGTCGACGAGGAGCTCGCGGACATCGCCGGCTTTATCCGGAAAGGACTCTTGGATCCACGAGCGTTCCAAGCCACGAACGGCGGACGGACGATCGAGGGTGCCTACGCGGAGGTCGCGGCCCTCGTCGCGACGCACGACACATGTGATTTCGTCCACGGCGACTTTTGTTTGCCGAACATCATGGTGGACCGCGACGGCTCCTGGGGATTGATCGACTTGGGCCGCAGCGGGTGCGGCGATCGGCTCCGCGACCTTGCGTCGCTCGAGAAGAGCCTGCGGCGAAACGTCGACGACCGTGCGTTTGCCGATCTGTTGGATCGCATGAAGATGCCGCGAGGCGACTCCGCTAGCGAAAAGATGCGTGCGTATGCGTTGCTCGACGCATTCTGGGACGCGCCATTCAACCCGCGGGCTTGAGGAACCGCGCGAGGATCTTCTTCTCGCCCCATCCCGGAAAGAACGCGACCACCGCCGGCTCGCCGACGCTCACGACGCGCAGCACCTCGCCGCGCCCGAAGCGCTCGTGCTGCACTCGCGCACCGCGCCGGATCGGAACGTCGGTCACGTCGTGCGGACGATCGTCGAAGAAGTCGTGGTCCACGAAGCGCCCGTCGTCGCGCGGCGCGTCCGGCGTCGGCGGAGGCGCGGCCTGCGGATGCCGCCACGGGCGCATCTCGACGGGACGATGGTCATCGCGCGCGTCGTCCTGCCGGTCGCCGCCCCGGACGTAGCCCTGCCCGTCGCCCCGGTCGTAACCCTGATCGATGAACCGCGGCCGTTGTTCGCCCGCACACGCCGCCGTCGCGATTCTCTCGACCGCGGCCGCCGGCACTTCACCCAGAAAGCGGCTCGGCTGGTTCCATCGCGTCTTGCCGAAGATCTGGCGCATCTGGGTGTGCGTCATCGACAGGTGCTTGCGCGCGCGCGTG
>DATHQY010000426.1:0-6419 GCA_035482215.1 Polyangiaceae bacterium
CGTCCGTGCACGGCGTGAGCGCGGCCGTGAGGTCTTCGGGCGATTGATAGTCGGTGCGCGCGAGCCCCGCGTCACACGCCGCCCCGAGGCTGTCGAGAACGGGCTTCGGCGTGCCGCCGACGTTCGCCATCGGCGTGTGTGCATTCAAGTAAACGAGGTCGAACTCCGTGACGACATCGTCGGTCGTGGACGCCGCCGTCGAGATCATGGCCGCGGGCAGAGTCGTGACGGCCATCGCGGCCGCAATGGCCGACGACGCGGTGCCGATCGAGAACTCGTCGAGCCCCTCGTCCGTGATCAGGTCCTGCTCCGATGGGCCGCGGTGGACGAGGCCGACCATCTGGCCCTCGTCGTCGAGAAACGGCGAGCCGCTGTTGCCCGGCAGAATGTACGCCGAGCTGTCGACCCATTCGCCCGTCGCGTCGACGATTTCTCCGGGCGACCACTTCTTCAAGTGGCCTTCCGGGTGGCCGATCACGTTGATGTGCAGGCCCTGGAGCGCCGTTGGATCGCGTGAGCTGATCGTCAGGTAGTTCGGCGACGAGAACATCTGCGTGCGATCCGGCCCCGTGTACGCCTGCACGAGCGCCATATCGAGGCCCACGTCGACGGCGACGGGCACGACGAACACGGTCTGCGGCTCGGAGACCGGCGTGACGCCGCGTTGGTAGCTCTCCGTGATCTGCGCGAAGCAACCTTCGATGGGGCAGATGGCGACGCCGAGGACGTGGTTGTTCGTGAGCAAGAGCCCGTTCGCGGAGACGAAGGATCCCGTCGCGTATTCGTCGGCCGTTCTGATGCGCACGACGGCTTGCGCCGCGGTCCGGATCGGCACCGGCGCCGCCGAGACGTCGCTGAACGACGGGAGGGTGATGGTCGTGGAGTTGCCGTGGCTGCCGCATCCGAGCGACGCGCATGCCGCAAGCCCCGTCCAAGCGAAGACGATACGAAGGCCCATTCGCCCGACTCTACATCCGAGCTCTCCCTCGGCGAGTGACGACTCATTTCACCCGCTCGACGTCGATTCGCCTTTGCCGCTCGCGCTGCTCCCGCCTCCCGCCAGCCGTTCGAGCTTGCGGTACAGGGTGGCACGATCGAGCCCGAGGATGCGCGCGGCGCGTCGCTTGTTGCCGCTCACGGCTTCGAGGACGCGCTCGATGTAGCGCTTCTCGATCTCGGCGAGGGGCACGAGCTCGCTCGGGTCGTTCGACGCGACGAGCACCTGCGACGCGCGGAAGTCGCTGATGTGGGCGGGCAAGTCGTCGACCCGTATTTCTTCGAACCGCGCGAGCGCGACCGCGCGCTCGACGCAGTTGCGGAGCTCGCGGATGTTGCCGGGCCACGTGTACGAGAGAAGCCGCTCGGCGACGGCGGGCGAAATTCGCGACACACCTTTCTCGTGTTGATCGGCAAAGCGCGTCGCGAAGGCCTGCGCCAAGAGGAGGATGTCGTTGCCGCGCACGCGAAGCGGCGGCAGCTCGATCGAGACGACGTTGACGCGGTAGTACAGATCCTCGCGAAAGCGCCCTTCTTCCACAGCGGCTTGCAGATCGCGGTTCGTCGATGCGATGACGCGCACGTCCGCCGGCTGCTCGTCGGCGCCGCCGATCGGCCGAACGGCGCGCGCTTCGAGCGCGTCGAGCAGCTTCGCCTGGATCGCGAGAGGGAGCGCGTCGAGCTCGTCGATGAACAGAGTCCCCATGTGGGCCGCAGCGAGCAGACCCGGGCCGGCGCGACGTCCGATCAGCGGCTCACCCGCGATGCCGAGGAGCGCGCTCTCCATGAGCGGCTCGGCGATGGCGGCGCACCGCATCACGACGAGCGGTCCGTCGGCTCTGCGGCTCCGCTTGTGGATCGCCCGCGCGGTGAGCTCCTTGCCCGTGCCGATCTCGCCCGTGAGCAGGACGTGCGTGTCTACGGTCGCGACGCGATCGAGCAGGTCGTACAATCGCTGCATCGGTTGGCTCGCGCCGAGCAGGTCTTCGAACCGCCGCGACGCGTCGACCGCCTTGCGCAGGCGTTTGACCTCTTCGCGCAGCTCGCGTGTCTGGATCGCGCGCTCCACCGTGCGCGCGAGCTGGTCCATGTCGAACGGCTTCGTCAAGAAGTCCACCGCGCCCGCTCGCAAGGTGGCCACGGCGCTTTCCATCGTCCCGAATGCCGTGATGACGACGACCGGCACTTCCGGGCGGTTCTTCACGATGCGATCGCAGAGGTCGACCCCGTTCATGCCGCGCATGTTCAGATCGGTGATGACCGCGTCGAACGACTCGTTCGCGATCCGGCCGAGCGCCTCGACGGGCGAAGTCTCCGCGAAGGCGGCGAGGCCCCGCCGCCCGAGCTCTTCGACGAGGACGTCGCACATGATCCGTTCGTCGTCGACGACGAGGACACGCTTTTGCGATGCCTGCGATCCCTTCTGCATCACGGCCGTCATGACGCGGGAAGATAAACCACGAAGCGGCTCCCGCGCCCTTGCTCGCTGTCCACGGCGATCCAGCCGGCGTGATCCCGGACGATCCCGTACGCCACCGAGAGCCCGAGCCCGGTACCTTCGCTCGGCGCTTTCGTCGTGAAGAACGGATCGAAAATGCGCGGCAGATGCTCGGGGAGAATGCCCGTGCCGGCGTCGGCGACCTCGATGCTCACGCACTCGAGAGGGCCGCGGCCTTCGCCGGGAGGCGGCGTCGCGGTCTGCCGGCGCACGCTGACCGAGACGCGCGAGCCGCGCCGGCTCGCGTGGATGGCGTTGATCGCGAGGTTCGTCACGACCTGCTCGATCTGCGGGCCGTCGATGTCGGCGTCGACGGGCGCGTCGCCTCCGTCGATCGCGACGTCGACTTCGCCTTTCTTCGCGAGCGGCGACAGGAACGCGACCGATCGCCGGACGACGCTCCGCAGGTCTTCGCGGCGCTTCTGCAGGGCCCGTTTGCGCGCGAAATCGAGGAGCTGCCGCATCAGGCGCGACATGCGGTCCACCTGATCGACGACGACGCGCGCGCTCTCCTGCGCGGCTTCGCCCGCGACGTGCCCGTCCGCGATGGCCTTCGCGCGCGCCGAGACCACGCCGAGGGGCGTCCCGAGCTCGTGCGCCATGCCCGCGGCGAGCCGGCCAATCGTGGCGAGGCGGTCGGCGTGGCGAAGCTCGTCGAGCGTCTCGAGCTGCGCCCGCATGGCCGCTTCGACGCGCACCTGCGATTCGCGCCGCGCGCGCGAGAGAGCGCGCTCGCGCGCGTGGTGGAGCGTCCCCGTGAGGACCGCGATGAGCGCGCCTTCGGCGACCGACACGGCGATCTGCACGGCGGTCTCGTGGCGCGCGATCGCGAACGAACCGTACGGCGATGCGAAGAAGTACGTCCCGGCGAGGCCGAAGAAGACCGTGGCGAGAAGGCCCGCGCGCGCTCCGGCGAGGAGGGCGGTGAGCATGACGGCGCTCAAGTACGCGAGCGCGGGCACGTCCTGCCCGAGCCATCGATAGAGGGCCAGCTTGATGATCGTCACGGCTCCGACGAGGCCCACGGCGACCCCGATGCGCGCCGGCCAGGAGCGCATCTCCGCCATGCCGATCAGGCCCTCCATCACAGCCGGATCTGCATCCCGAGCTCCACGACGCGTCCAGGGGGAAGCCCGAAGTAGGCCGTCGCGGGCACGGCGTTTCGCGCGATGAACGAGAAGAGGCGCTTTCGCCAGGGATGCATGCGCGCCTCCCCCGACGGCAGCAGCGTCTCGCGCCCGAGAAAATAGCTCACGCGATCCACCGAGATTGGCACGCCTTTGAGGCTGCAGTCGGCGAGGGCGCGCGGGATATCCGGCGTTTGCATGAAGCCGTATTTGACGGTCACGCGGAAGAAATTTTCGCCGAGCGGGTCGGCGCGCACGCCTTCGTCGGCGTGCGCCTCCGGAACATGCAACCCGATCACCGTCAGAAGAACGACTTGCTCGTGCAGCGTCTGGCTGTGCTTCAAGTAGTGCAGCAAAACCGGCGGAACGCCGTTCGCGTTCGACGCCATGAATACGGCCGTTCCCTTGACGCGCACGGGCTTGTGGCTCGCGAGGTCTTTCAGGAAGAGGTCCATCGGAAACGCGGCGTCGGCCATGCTCTGCGCCAGATACCGGCGGCCCGTGTGCCAGGTGGTCATTACGACGAATACGGCGGAAGCGAGGAGAAGCGGAAACCAGCCGCCTTCGAGGAGCTTCGTCGATGTCGCGGCGAAGAAGGCGACGTCGACGATGAGGAAAGCCGTGCAGAGCGGGAGGGCGCGCCAGAGAGGCCACTTCCACGTCTTCGTCACGACGACGAAATACGTGATCGTCGTGATCGCCATCGTGCCCGTCACGGCGATGCCGTACGCGGCGGCGAGCGCGCTCGAGCTCTTGAACGACAGGACGAGACCGATGCACGCGCAAAGAAGGAGCGTGTTGATCTCGGGGACGTAGATCTGCCCCTCGGTTTCCTTCGACGTGTGGACGATCGTGATGCGCGGGAAATAGCCGAGCTGGACCGCTTGCTGCGTGAGCGAGTAGGCGCCCGAGATGAGCGCCTGCGACGCGACGACCGTCGCGGCAGTCGCGAGCACGACCATCGGATAAAGAGCCCACGAGGGCACGAGCGCGTAGAACGGGTTGTCCGCGAGTGCGGGGCGCTGGAGGAGCAGCGACCCCTGGCCGAAGTAGCTCAAGAAAAGCGCCGGGAAGACCACGAGAAACCACGATCGGCGGATCGGTCCCGGGCCGAAGTGGCCCATGTCGGCATAGAGCGCCTCGGCGCCCGTGATCGCGAGCACGACGCCGCCCAGCACGAAGAACCCGTGCAGGTGGTTCTGGGCGAAAAAATGGATCGCGTGGGCGGGCGACACCGCGACGAGAATGCGCGGTTCGCGCGCGATCTGGGCGGCGCCGAGGGCGCCGATCGTCCCGAACCAGAGGAGCATGACGGGCCCGAAGACGCGGCCGATGCCGGCGGTCCCGCGGCGTTGCACGAGAAAGAGTGCGAGCAGCGTGAACACGGTCAGAGGAAGCACGGCGGGCTTCAGGGCGGTGGTCGCGACTTCCAGCCCTTCGATGGCCGACAGCACCGAGATGGCCGGCGTGATCACGCCGTCGCCGTAGAGGAGCGCCGCACCGAAGAGCACGAGCAGGACGAGAAAGCCCATCGCGCGCTTGCTTTGCACGCCCGTCGAGGAGCCGGGCGGCGTGCCGTTCGCGTCGGCGGGCGGGACCTTTTTGGGGAGCGCGAGCGCGAGGAGCGCGAGGATCCCGCCTTCACCCTCGTTGTCCGCGCGCAGAATGAACACGAGGTACTTGATCGTGACCGTGAACGTGAGCGCCCAGAAGACGAGCGAGATGACGCCGAGGACGTTCGACGGGGTGGGCGCGACGGCGTGGTCGCCGTGGAAGCATTCGGTCAGCGTGTAGAGCGGGCTCGTGCCGATGTCCCCGTAGACGACGCCGAGCGCGGGAAGCGCCAGTTTCCACGCCGAGGCGTGGCCATGAGCATGGTGGGGCTCGGCCAGCGTTTTGTCCAAAGTAGCCGCACCGTCCATGGGATTGTCCGAACCTTACCGGAGGATGTGGAGGGCGGCGTGCTACTTATTGCGTTCCGTGACGACGGCGCGGCAACTTCCCCTTGCTGAAAGGCCTGGTGGAGCGCTTGGCGGAGCGCGCCGCAAACTGGGGGACCGCATCCGGATGCGCCAGGCTTGGGGTTACGTCGCGGCGATCGTCACCGTGACCGCGGCCACTCTGCTCGGGTGGTTTCTCTTCGGCGAGATGCACCTGACGGACGTCGTCATGGTTTTCTTGCTCGGCGTGGTCGTCGTATCCATGCGATTTGGATACGGCCCGTCGATCTTCACCGCCGTATTGAGCGTTCTGGCCTTCGAGTTTTTCTTCATTCCGCCGCTCTTCAGTTTTGCCGTCTCCGACTTGCGTCACTTCGTCACCTTCGCGGTGATGTTCTTGGTCGCCTTCGTCATCAGCCATTTGACCAAGCGAATCCGGGACCAAGCCGATGCCGCGCGCGCGAGAGAGCGAAATGCGGCGAGGCTGTACGACGCGAGCCGCGAGATCGGCCTCGCGTATTCGCGAGAGGATCTCCTCGTGTCGAGCGGGCGGCATGCTCGGGAGATGTTCGGGGCCGATATCGCCGTGGTTCTTCGGGACGGCAACGAGCGCGAAGAGCCGCTCCCTCTCGGCGCGATCCTCGTGCCGCTGAAAGGGTCGCGCGGGCCGATGGCGAAGCTCGCGCTGCTTCGCGAGGACCGATCGCCCCTCGATCGACAGGCCCGTGAGCTCTTCGAAGCCTTCGCCGCGTTGGTCGGCTCGGCGCTCGAGCGGACAGCGCTTGCCGACGAGGCGCAGCGCGCGACCCTCCGCGTCGAGACCGAGCAGTTGCGAAACGCTCTCCTGAGCTCCGTGTC
>DATHQY010000427.1:0-3514 GCA_035482215.1 Polyangiaceae bacterium
CCGGATCACCGGACGATGCGAACGCCTGTTCCGGGAACGATTTCGTCGGACTTCTTCGAAGAAGATCCGGAAGTGGCCACGGGCTTGCTCGCGGACAAGTCGGCGTACGTGATGAGCGTCCCCGACAAGGTCGCGCGCAAGTTCGGCGGGATGAACAAGCTCGTCGCTCGCGGCCGTGAGCGATTCAACATCTACTGCGCGCCCTGTCACAGCCAGACCGGCGACGGCAAGGGCATGGTCGTGTGCAAGCGCGAGACGCTGGACGCGCCGTGCGAGTCCCGCGGATTTCCTCCGCTGCCTTCGTACGAAGACCCGCGCATCCGCCAGATGCCCGACGGCCAGCTCTTCGCGACGATCTCGCACGGCGTTCGTTCGATGCCTGCCTACGGGCCGCAGATCCCGACGACCGACCGCTGGGCCATCGTGACCTACGTTCGTGCACTCCAGCTGAGCCAGATGGCGGCGGCCGCGCCGACCGCACCGGAGCCAAAGAAGTGAGCGCCACCGCCACCCCCCACCACGCGGGCGCTGCCGCCTTGACCGTCAACAGCTACCGGCTCGCGCCTCGATCGCCCTTCGCTACGGCGTGGCGCTATGCGCTCGGGGTAGGCCTGCTCGGCCTCGGCATTTCTGCCTACGGTTTTGCCGCCGACCGCGATCGCTTCGCGTTCGCCTACCTGTTCGGTTATCTGGTCGCGCTGAGCCTCGCTCTCGGGAGCCTCTTCTTCATCCTCGTGCTCTACGTCACGAAGGCCGGCTGGGGCATCAGCGTGCGGCGCATCGCGGAGCTCTTCATCCGCCCGATGCCGCTCTTCGCCGTCCTGCTCATCCCGTTGTTCTTCAACTTGAACCACCTGTTTGCGTGGGCCGGCGCGAAGAACGAGACGACGACGAGCACCTCCGCCGAGAGCGCCGGCGAATCGAGCGAGTCGCCGCTCGCCGACGAGCGAGGGATCGCGGCGCGTGAGCCGGCCGCCCTGCGCGACATCCCCGTCGCGAACGCCGGAGCGATGGACAAGGCCGTCGAGCGATCCGAAGCTTCGATCGTCGATCACAAGCGCGTCTGGTTGAACACGTATTTCGTTCTCGGGCGCGCGATCCTCTACCTGCTCGTGTGGAGCTGGCTGGCCTACCGCTACTTCGCGTGGTCGACCGAACAGGACGAGACCAAGGCGCTCAAGAATACCGCTGCAGCCCAGAACTTCGCGCCGCTCGCGCTCGTTCTGTTCGGCTTCACGCTCACGTTCTTTGCGTTCGACTGGCTCCTATCGCTCGACGCCACCTGGTACTCCACCATCTTCGGCGTCTACATCTTCGCGGGCTCCGCCCTCTTCCAGATGGCCGTCCTCATTCTGGCCGCGCTGTGGCTCCGCCAGAGCGGCGCGATCGGAAACGCCGTCAACGTCGAGCACTTCCACGACATGGGTAAGCTGCTCTTCGGCTGGATCGTGTTCTGGTCGTACATCGCTTTCGCGCAGTTTTTCTTGCAGTGGTATTCGAACATCCCCGACGAAGTGGCCTGGTACCACAAGCGCTGGGACGAGAACGGGGGGGCATGGATGGGCCTCAGCCTCGGCCTCGCGGCTCTCCACTTCTTCGTTCCGTTCTGGTTTCTGATGTCTCGCAGCATCAAGCGGAAACTGGGGCTCCTCGCGATCGGCGCGGGCTTCATGGTCCTGATGCACGTGCTCGACCTCTATTGGATCATCATGCCGAACGCCGGTCCGTTCGCGCCCAACCTCTTGGACTTCGGATGCCTCTTCTGTGTACTGGGGCTCTACCTCGCCGCCGTCCTCTACGGCATCACGGAGTATCCCCTCGTGCCCGTCGGCGATCCGCGACTGTCGCGTGCGCTGGACTTCGAAAACGCCTGAGGGGCTGCGTCGAACGCGATGCCGGCTGCCGGCGAGCCCCCGCCTCCCGCCTCGTAGGATGAGAAACGAAGATGGCTACCGACAAGACGGAACCTCGCGTAGGGCTAATTTTCAAAGTCGGCCTTTTCTGCATCGTGCTTCTGATGGCCGTGCACGCTTCGCTGACCTCGTACTTCAACTTCGCGCTGCAAGGCGAAGAGCAGCGCAAGTTCGGCGACATCAAGCCGTTGGCGCTGATCAATCTGCGCGCCGCGGAGAAGGACCGTCTCAACGGCGGCTCGATGCCCATCGACAAAGCGATGGATCAGGTGTCCCGCGAGGGGCGAAAGAATGCCGAGGCGGCGATCGCTCCGGCGCAGTCGAAGGACGTCGCCCCTCTCAGCGGCTGGAGCAAGCTGCCGCTCGAAGTGCCGCCCGCGATGATGGCCGCATCCCTGGCCGACGCCGGTGCGCCGGCCGAAGCGCTCGCCGTGGCCCCCGATGCGGGCGCACCCCAGCACGCCGACGCGGGCGCGCGGCCGGCTGTCGTTGGAGCTCCGAAGAAAAAGCCGTGAATCCTTCCCGTTTTCTTCCATGGCTCGTCGCGTGCGCCGCGATCGTTTCCTGCGTGTTGGCAGGATCGACGCTGGCGTATGCACAGACATGGACGCCGGGAAACCAGACGATGGAGAACACGCCGGCGGTCGAGCTCCGCGGTGTGGACATCATCGAGCACCTCGGCGGCGCGCTTCCGAAGGACGCGAGCTTTCGTGACGAGAGCGGCAAGCCGGTCCACCTCGGCGACTACTTCGACGGCAAGAGGCCGACGCTCTTCGTATTCGCGTACCACACGTGCCCGATGCTCTGCAGCCTCGTGCTCGACGCCACGGTTCGTTCGTTGAACGACGTCGCGTGGACCGTGGGCCGCGACTTCGACCTCGTGTCGATCAGCATCGATCCGAAGGACACGCCGGAGACGGCCACGAAGAAGCGCGCGCAAGTCGCCGCGGCGTACACGCGCGGGCACGGCGAGGTCGCCGGTTTCCATTTCCTCGTCGGCGACGAGGACCAGATCCGGCGCGTCACGAACGCCGTCGGCTTCGAGTACAACTACGACGCGCGGCAGAAGCAGTACGCGCACCCCGCGGCGATCTACTTGCTCACGCCCGAGGGACGGATCGCGCGGTACCTCTACGGCATCCAGTACGAACCCGCGGACATTCGCCTCGGGCTCCTCGAAGCCAGCGAAGGGCGCTCGATCACGACGACCGAGAGGATCCTCCTCTTCTGTTACCACTACGATCCGCAGGGGAAGCACTACGCCATCGTCGCGATGAACGTGATGCGCCTGGGGGGAGTCGTCACCCTCTTCGGGATGGGCACTCTGCTCACAATCATGTGGGCTCGCGAACGGCGGCGGCGCAAGTCTTCCCAAGCGGAGCCCTCGCCGCGCACCCGCGAGCCCGCCCTCGAGTCCAGCTTCGGGCCCGGACACACCGATCATCTGACCAAAGGCGCGACGCACCCATGAACGAGCCCAACGCACCCGCAACCTTCCAACTCCCGGAGCAGATGTCGACCGTCGCGGGCGACGTCGACTGGCTCTACTACTTCATCTACTGGCTGAGCGTCGTGCTCTTCGTCCTCATCGTCGGGGCGAT
>DATHQY010000428.1:0-3184 GCA_035482215.1 Polyangiaceae bacterium
CTCGGGGGGGAGCACGCCCGTCGACCTCGACCTCCTCCCGGCGCCGTCGATCGGTCGCATCGAGCTCCTGCGCGACGGCGCGGCCGCGCAGTACGGCTCCGACGCCATCTCGGGCGTCCTGAACATCATCCTCGACAAGGAGCGCGAAGGCTTGACGCTCACGGAGACGGCCGGATCGACCTACACACAGGGCGCTCCGCTGATTCAGCAGACGGTGACGGACGGAATTCCGATCGGCAAGGACGGCTTCGTCCGTGTCGCGGGGGAAGTCCGCTACCACGGCGCCTCGTCGTCTTCCGCCGGGCCCGAGCCGACCGTTTCCGCGACGGGCAAGCCGGTCTATTACTATCCGCCGCTCGCGCCGGGGGTGCCGGATCCCCGCGAAGCTTCGGTGAAGAACTACGTATTTGCCGGCGGCTACGGTCGATCGACGACGGACTTCACCGTCAACGGCTCGTACAACGCCGAGATCCCGATCGACGATACGAACACGCTCTACAGCTTTTCGACCCTGAGCTACCGCAACGTGAAAGACGCGCGCGGCGCGTTCACCGCGAACAACATCGCCTCGCTGCCGCAGATTTACCCGAACGGCTTCCAGGCGTACCGGCGCATCTACGAGTGGGACTGGCAGCCGACGGTCGGCATTCGAACGAAGGTCGCCGGCTGGGACTGGGACTTGAGCTCGGGGCTCGGTCACGACGACGTTCGCCTCGGGGCCGAGAACACGCTGAATCCGTCGCTGGGACCCACGAGCCCGACGTCTTTCTACATGGGCAAACAGATCCAGAATCTGTGGATCAACAACGTCGACACGAGCAAGCCAATCCCGGTCTCCTTCCTGGCCGATGCTCTTCAAGTGTCCTTCGGCGTCGAGCACCGGTGGGAGCAATTCCAGGAAATCGCCGGAGAGCCCAATAGCTACCGGAACGGCGGGTACATCGTGCCCACCGGCACGACGCCGTTCCAGCAGGCGTACGGCGGCCAAGCGGAGTCGCCAGGTCTCGTGTCGTTCACCGGGACCTCCCCCGCGGACGCCGGCTCGCGCAGCCGCCACAACATCGCGGGGTACGCCGATCTCTGGACGAAGATCGTGAGAACCTGGGGAATCGGAGGGGCCGTACGCGCCGAGCACTACACAGACAGTGCCGGTGACACGCTCGCGGGCAAACTCACGACGCGTTACGAGATCTTGCCGGGCCTCGCCATCCGCGGAGGGATCAACAACGGCTTCCGTGCTCCGGCGCTCGCGCAGACGGGGTTCTCGACGACCCAGTTTACGGGCACGGTCGTCGGGAACCAGGAAGTCCTCACGGTGTCGAAGTTTCTCCCCGTCGATAGCCCCGCGGCGAAGGCGCTGGGGGCGACCCCGCTGAAGCCCGAACGTTCGCTGAACTACACGGCGGGCCTCTCGTACGAGCCCTTTTCGGCGTTCCGTGCGACGGTCGATGCGTACCAGATTTACGTCTACGACCGGATTGTGAAGACCGATTTCCTCGGGACGGCGGCCAACGGCGGCGCGGCGATCGTCAATCTCCTGCAGGCCCAGGGCATCCAGGGCGTCGACAGCGCGCAGTTCTTCACGAACGCGGTCGACACGACGACGACCGGCGTCGACGCCGTCGCCGAGTACACGCTTCGCTCACAGGAGTGGGGAGCCTTCCGGCCGAGCGTGGCCTTCAGCTACGCGACGACGGCGGTCGACCACGTCCTCGCGAAGACAGCGGCTCTCTCCGGCCTGAACATCACGCTTTGCGGCTACCAATGCCAGCGCCTCCTCGTCGTCTCGACGCCGCGCTCCAAGCTCATATTCAACGCCGACTGGCGGATCGGCAAAGTGCACACCCACGGGCGCCTCACGCGCTACGGCGACTACACCGAACCGGGGACGAGCCCGATCGGAGACCGGTACTTCAGCGCCAAGTGGATCACCGACTTCGAGGTCGGCTACGACGTGTCGGATCACTTCAACGTCGCTGTCGGCGCCGACAACGTCTTCAACGTCTATCCCGACAAGAACGGGCTCGTGGCGGCGGATGGGTCGAACGCGTACGGAATGTATGCCCCGTTCGGCCTGACCGGCGGCTTCTACTACGCGCGCGCCGAACAAAACTTCTGAGCGCCGGCAGCCGGCGAAACGAGGACGGGCTGCGGCGGATCCGCCGTCCTGACGCTCCCGCAGCAGCCCGGCGCGCAAGTGTTGCTCTCCCAGCAGCGCGTGCGCGGGAAAGGGCACTTCCAAGTGCCCGCGAGAAGAGCCGTCGCGCAATCCCGCGCCAATCGAATGGTTCGTCACTTGCACGAGGTGACCCGTGGATTCAACCATGACCCGAACGTTGTCTCGTCGCGCTGCTCTGGCCGCAATGACCTCTGCCGGGGTGGCTTTCGTGGGCGCCTGCCGGCGCGGCGGTGATCCCGGCCATGCACCGGGGGCCCAGGACACGCCGCGTCCCGGCGGTAATCTGCTCTTCGCATTCGACGGCGCGGCGGTCACCCAGTTTGCGCTCGACCCGCACAAGTCGGCATTCGCTCCGCATCATCGAATCATGCGTTCGATCTTCGACAGCCTGGTCGTCGCGCGGCCGGGTCATCGATTCGGGCCATGGCTCGCGCGGTCGTGGGAGATGTCTCCGGACGCGCGCAGCTATACGTTCCACTTGAGGGACGACGTGACCTTCCACGACGGGACGCGGTTCGACGCGGCAGCCGTCAAAGAGAATCTGGACCGGATCGCGAATCCGAAGAATGCGCTCTTCGCGCTGTCGGATCTCGGGCCGTACGAGGCTGCCGACGTCGTCGATCCGCTCACGGTCCGCGTCCGCTTCTCCGCGGGCTTCGCGCCCTTCCTCATCAATCTTTCGAAGACGAGCCTCGGGATCCATTCGCCCAAGGCTCTCCGTGAGTTCGGCGACCGCGTGGAAGATCACCCGACGGGAACGGGCCCCTTCCGCCTCCGCTCGACCACCCCGGGGACCGAAGTCGCGCTCGAACGTAACCCCGATTACCGGTGGGCGCCCGAGGGGGCAGCCCACGACGGCCCTGCATGGCTCGAACGGCTCACGTTCCGCAACGTGCCCGAGGAATCGACGCGCGTCGCGGTCTTGCGAAGCGGGCAGGCGGCAGGCGCGGATCTCGTCCCGCCGCAGAATCTGCTCGAGCTCCGCGCGTCTCCGGAATTCCGCGT
>DATHQY010000429.1:0-3466 GCA_035482215.1 Polyangiaceae bacterium
GCGGCGCAGTCCATCCCTGGCCTCGTGTTCGACAGCGTTCGCGAGAAGAGCCTCGCCGACATCTGGGAGCACTCGCCCGCGATGCTGGCTTTCCGCGGGGACGCCTGGATGAGCGAGCCGTGTCGCAGCTGCAGCCGCAAGGCGATCGACTTCGGGGGATGCCGCTGCCAGGCCTATTTGCTGGCCGGCGATGCCACGGCGGCCGACCCCGCGTGCGGCCTGTCGCCGCACCACGGCCTCGTCGAGAGCGCGCGCCGCGCTGCCGAAGCCGATGCGCCGCGGCGGTATCTCTATCGCGGCAAGTCCCCGCGCTAGGAGGAATTACTCGAGGACGAGGCCGCGGCGCTTCATTTCGTCGAGGAACGAGAGCACGTCGTCGCGGATGGTCGGGACGTCGCTGTTCGGCCGGCTCTGGGCGAGCTCCGTGACGATCGCGTCGACCGAGTGTACGCCGTCGCACAGCTTCAGGATGGCGCCCGCCGTGTCGCTCAGAGCGAGCCCCCGCTCGGGGTAGAGAAGGAAGTAGCGCTTCTCGCGCGCGTCCCACTTCAGGCGTGCCCGCGGGGCGATCCGTGGCCCGTTCATGGGACGCTCCTCAGCCGTACGCCGCCGCGACCGCGTCGAGGAGCGCCCAGAGAATCTCGCATTTCGTCGTGAAGGCTTGCACGCACTTGTCTTGAAGGGCCGCCGTCGTCGCGTGCTCCGACACGAAGTCGATGGCTTCCGTCGAGTCGTTGCGCGCGCGGGTCACCCGGGAACGAAAGTAGTCCTGCACCCCGGGATCGACCCACGGGTAATGCTTCTCCCATGCCGCGAGGCGTACCGACATGATGTCGGGCGCGAAGAACTCGGTCAGCGAAGAGGCGACCGCCTCGAGGAGCGTGCGCTCTTTCACGAGCTGCACGTAGGCGTCGCACGCGAAGCGGACCGCGGGGAGCACGCGCGAGAGGCTCTGCACCTCGGCGCGATCGAGGCCCACGCCCTCGGCGAGCTTGAGCCAGAGAAAGAGGCCGCCTTCGCCTTCTAGCTGCCCGTCGTGGTCGGTGATGCGGTGAATCCACTTGCGGCGAAAGACCGGGTCTTCCGACTTCGAGAGAATGATCGCGTCCTTGATCGGAATTCGTGTCTGGTAATAGTAGCGATTGACGACCCACGCCTGAATTTGCGCCTTCGAGAGGCTGCCGGCGTGCATGCGGACGTGGAACGGGTGCACGTCGTGGTAGCGCTCCTTGGCGATCGCGCGCAGGCGCCCGACGAACGCGTCGCGATCGAGCGATTGCGCGCTGGCTTGCGGTACCGCGGCTTCGGGGTGGCTCATAGAGCGATCTCCATTCCGTCGTATGCAATTTGCCATCCGGCGGCGTGCACGGCCTGCTCCTCGGGCGAGCCCTGCACGAGGATTGGATTCGAATTGTTGATATGCGTGTAGATCTTGTGGCGCACGGGGATCCGCGCGAGGGCAGCGAGGCTGCCGGCCGGGCCGCCCACCGGCAAGTGCGCCATGTCCTCCGCGCGCGCCTTCGAGAGCCCGAGCGCGATGAGCTCGTCGCTCGACCAGAAGGTGCCGTCGAAGAATACGCAGTCGAGTCCCGCGACCGCCGCTTCGACCCCGTCGGCGGACGACGTCGCCCCGAGATACGCCGCGCGCGTGCCCGATGTGCCGTCGCGCATCCAGAGCGAGACGTTGTCCTCCGGCGATGGGGACGCGATCCCTTCGAGATGCACGGGGAGCTTGCCGCGTGCGGCGCGGGCCGTGACGAAGAGGCCCGGCTCGATCTCGACTTCGCGATCCAGCTCCAGCGCGCGCCAGGTGACCTGGCCTTCGAAGCGGCGGAGCGTGCGAAAGATCGCGTTGCGCTCTTCGAGCCCGCGCCTGACGGAGGTCGTCGCGTAGAGAGTGAGAGGCCAGGATTCGCGCAGGGAGAAGAGGCCGAGGACGTGATCGAGGTCGCCGTTGGTCAACAGGATCGAGGCGATCGGCGAATGCCGCGGGCTTCGCGGCCAGAGCGGCGGCGACGCGTCGATCTGTCGCAGAATGTCGGGCGATGCGTTGACGAGGTGCCACCGCTCGCCGTCGCGGGTCATGGCGAGGCTGTCCTGGGTGCGGCGCAAAAGCCGCGCATCGCCCGCCCTTACGGATGTGCAATTCAGGCAGCCGCAATTCCACTGTGGAAAGCCGCCGCCGGCGGCCGAGCCGAGGACGCGGATGCGCATAGCCCCTTCCGTGTACCACCCGCTCCCGTCCCGACGCAGCGGGCTTTGCACAATCGTCACAAGACATCATGTCCGCCGAAGCGTCGCCTCGGATATTGTCGCGCCCGGAGCGCACACCCATGACGGCGACCACCACCGCACGCTCTCCTTCGCTCCTGGCGTCGACCCCGGGAACGACGCTGTTCGTCCTGTGGACGACCTACGCCTCGTTTTACTTCTGCCGCGTCAACTTCGGGCCGGCCGTCCCGGCAATCCAGAAAGAGCTCGGCTTCACGGCAATTGAAGTGGGCTTTCTGCTCGGGGCCGTGAAGGTCGGTTACGCGTTGGGGCAGCTCGTCAACGGGCAGCTCACCGAGCGGTACGGGGCGCGCCGCATCCTCACCCTTGGGATGATCGGCTCGGCCGCTGCAACGCTGCTTCTCGCCGCGGCGCCGTCCCTGAGCCGCGCCGGGGCCGGGGCCGCGTTGGGCGTGGGCGTTCGCGCGATCGCCGGGGGCATCGGCCTCCACATTGCGGACACGGGGCCCCTCGCTCTCATGCTCCTTCTGGCGTTCGTCAACGGCTGGTTTCAGTCGGCCGGGTGGCCACCGGTCGTCAAGATCGCCGGCCGCTGGTTCACAGTTGCGTCGCGCGGCGTGACCATGGGCATTCTCGGCACGAGCCTGACGATCGGGTCGGCCCTTGCGCTCTTCGCGGTCGGCGGTCTGCTCAGCCTGACGGGATCCTGGCGCGCTGCGTTCGTGGTGACCGCGTTCGTGCTCCTCGCCTCGTGCGCCCACATGGCCTTGCGGCTGCCCGAGCACCCTCCCGAACCACTGGCCGACGCGGGGGCAGCGGTCGCGCGGCCGGAGCGCATACCCCTCAGCGAAGCCCTCGCGGCGACGCTCGGCAATCCTCGCATCTGGGTGCTCGCGTTCGGTCTCTTCGGCCTCGACGCCGTTCGCTACGGCTTTCTCGATTGGGGCCCCAAGCACCTCGCCGAGGTGCACGGCGCGGGGCCCGCCATCACGGCGCTCAAGACGGCCGTCTTTCCTCTCGCCGGTGCTCTCGGTGCGCTTTCCTCGGGCCCGCTCTCGGATCGCTTCTTCCAGTCGCGCCGCGCCCCCGTATGCGCCGCCTTTCTCGCGGCGATGGGCCTTCTCACGTTCGTGTACCGCAGCGCGGTCGGCTGGGGCACCATCCCCACGGTCATCTGCCTCGGACTCGCGGGATTCTTTCTTTTTGGCGCGCAGATCTTGCTCGTCGTCACGGC
>DATHQY010000430.1:0-20548 GCA_035482215.1 Polyangiaceae bacterium
GATCGCCGGCCAGACCGCGAGCCGCGCTTCGCCCGGCTCGACGCGTCCGAGGAGCTGTGGTTCGCTCTCCGGCCCATGATCTCGACGCGTTTCATGCGCCCCTTCGCGTTCGCCGGCCTCGGCGCGACCGCAGCAGCGGCCGTTGTTGCGGCATGCGCGGCCCCCGCGGCGCCTCCCGCCCAGGGGATCGCTTCGGCGCCGTCTACGCCGCCCGTTCCCGTCGCCGACGCCGCGTCCGCGGTCGACGCAGGACCGCCTCTCGTCGGGCCCGACACGGCGCTGCTCGACCGCGCGGTCGCTCCGTGCGACGACTTCTACGAGTTCGCCTGCGGCAAGTGGATGAAGTCGACTCCGATACCCGAGGACGAAGCCAGCTGGGTTCGGAGCTTCAGCGTCATCCACGAAGACGACCAGAAGGCCCTCCGGGCGATTCTCGAGCGTGACAGCCGCGGCGACACGCGCGGCGATGCCTACGGCAAGGAGCTCGGCGACCTGTGGTCGTCGTGCATGGACGAAGCGGCGATCGAAGCCGTGGGCACGACCGAGCTCAAAGCGGAGCTCGCCGAGGTGGACGCCGTGCACGACGCGCGTGGCCTCATTCACGAGATCGCGCGCTTGCACCTCATCGGCGTCAACGCGGCGTTCGACTTCGACAGCGAAGTCGATTTCAAAGATGCAACACACATGATCGCGGGCCTCTCGCAGTCCGGCCTCGGCCTGCCCGAGCGCGACTACTACTTTCGCGACGACGCGCGCACGAAAGCCATCCGCGAGCAGTATCTGACGCACGTCGCGAGCGTCCTCGAACTCGGCGGCGAGACGAAGACCGCCGCGGCGGCGCACGCGAAGACCGTTATGAAGCTCGAGACGGAGCTCGCGCACGCTTCGATGACCAACGTCGAGCTGCGCGACCCGCAGAAGGTCTACCACCGGATCGATCTGGACGGCCTGCGCAAGCTCGCACCGGACGTCGCGTGGGCCGAATATCTCGCGGGCATTGGATTCCCGGCCATCACGGCGATCAACGTGGGGCAGCCGGATTTCGTCAAAGAGATCGACGCGATGACGAAGACCGTCCCGATACGCGATTGGCAGGTGTACCTCCGGTACCACCTGACGAGCTCCGTCTCGCCGTGGCTGTCGAAGCCGTTCGTCGACGAGAGCTTCCACTTCCGCCAGGTCCTGACGGGGACCAAAGTGCTGCAGCCGCGATGGAAGCGATGCGTGCGCGCCGCGGACCAGGCGATGGGCGAGGCGCTGGCGCAGCCCTTCGTGCAGGAGACGCTCGGCGAGGACGGAAAGCGCGCGGCGCAACGCATGGTCTCCGGGATCGAAGCGTCGATGAAGAGCGACATCGAATCGGTGGCGTGGATGGACGAGCCCACGCGCGCGAAAGCCGAAGACAAGCTCGCGCGCGTGACGAACAAGATTGGCTTCCCGTCGAAGTGGCGGAGCTACGAGGGGCTCTCGATCACGAAAAGCTCGTATCTGAAGAACATGGAGCGATCGACGGCATTCGAAGCCAAACGCCGGCTGACGAAGGTGGGACAGCCGGTCGACAAGGAAGAATGGGACATGACGCCGCCGACGGTGAATGCCTATTACGACCCGACGATGAACCAGATGGTGTTCCCAGCGGGGATTCTGCAGGCGCCGTTCTACGGCCGCGAGCAGGCGCCGCCGCTCAACTTTGGCGCGATCGGAATGGTGGTGGGCCATGAGCTCACCCACGGCTTCGACGACCAGGGGCGGCAGTTCGACGCCGAGGGCAATCTGCGCGACTGGTGGTCGCCCGCCGTGTCGAGCGAGTTCGACAAGCGCGCGGCGTGCGTCGCGGACCAATACGACGGGTACGTCGCGATCGACGATCAGCACATCAAGGGCAAGCTCACGCTCGGCGAGAACATCGCCGACCTCGGGGGCGTGAAGCTCTCGTACGCGGCGTTCAAGAGAGACGAGCGAGAAGACCCCGCCGCCGCGGCGTCTGCGTCGGGATTCACAGCGGATCAGGCCTTCTTCGTGGGATTCGCGCAAGCGTGGTGCGCGAACTACCGGCCCGAGGCCCAGCGCCTGCTCGTCGCGACGAATCCGCATTCGCCGCCCAAGTTCCGCGTGAATGGCCCGCTGTCGAATCTTTCCGAATTTGCGGGGGCCTTCCAGTGCAAGGAGGGGTCGCCGATGGTCCGGGCGAAAGAGCAGCGCTGCGAGGTCTGGTAGCTCCAGCCGAGCCGCTCTAGCCTCGGCTCTGGCCCTGTCCGCCGACGACCAGCTCGTCGGCGTGAATCAGTACGGCGAGGGGGGCCAGCTCGTCGGGCAAGTCTTCGCTCGCCCGGCCTGCGATGCTGGCTGCGACGGCGGAGTTCGCCCGCGCCAGGCCCCGCGCGATCTCGTTGCCGTCCGGATCCAGGACGCGAACCGCGTCGCCGGCGCGAAAGTCGCCCCGGACGCCGAGCACGCCGACGGACAGCACGCTCTTGCCCTTCGCGAGCACCGCGCGGCTGGCACCGCGATCGAGCACGATGTCGCCGCGCGGACGGAGCGTGAAGGCAATCCAATACTTCTTCGCGCCCAGCCGCTCGGGCGACGGCACGAAGAGCGTGCCCACGTCGTGACCCGCGAGGACCGCGTCGAGCGTGCCCGGGGCGCGCGCGTCCGCGACGACGACGCTGGCACCCGCGAGCGTCGCGCGCCGCGCCGCCTCGACCTTGCTCCCCATGCCGCCGGTCCCCACCGTGCTCGACGAGGCGCGCACGTGCGGGATCGCGTCGCGCGCCACGTCGACGACGATCGGGACGCGCTTTCCTTCCGCGTCGAGCAGCCCCTCGACGTCGCTCAAGAGGACGACCAGATCCGCGTCGACCATCGGAGCGACCATGGCGGCCAGCTGGTCGTTGTCGCCGAACTTGATCTCGTCGATCGCGACCGAGTCGTTCTCGTTCAAGATCGGCACGGCGCCAGCGTCGAGGAGCGCGCCGAGCGCGGCGCGCGCGTTGTTGCTGCGCGTTCGATTGGCGAGGTCCGCATGGGTGAGGAGAACCTGGGCCACGGCGAGACCGCGCGGGCCGAAGGCCTCTTCGTACGCGCGCATGAGGAGCGACTGCCCCGCCGCGGCCGCGGCCTGGAGGCGCGCCATTTCTTTGGGCCGGGTCTTGTATCCGAGCTTTTGAATCCCGAGCGCGATCGCGCCGCTCGACACCACCACGAACATCGCGTCCCGCCGCGCGGCGACGACCGCCGCGAGCCGCTCGAAGATCGGCGCCCCCGGCGTCGCCAGCGTGCGCGACCCGATCTTGACGACGATGCGCCGCGCCCGTGCGACGAGTGCGCGCGCGTCGGCGGCCGAGTGCGGATCAGGCGAGCTCATGCTGCATGATATCGTCGAACGCCGCGTCCAGCCGCACGATCAGTTGCTCAGGCACACCTGCGGCGAAGCTCAACACGCCGTCGATGAACGTCGTCGTCCCGTCGCGCGCATCGCGTGCGCCTGGCGGCGTCGGTGGCGGCGTGACAGCGTCCACGTCCACCGTGAGCGCGCGGAGAAGGGCGCTGTCGATCGCCTTTCGCACGCGGCGCGCTTCGTCCTCGCCGATCCGGCGATCGTGCGGCGCCGCCGGCTCGTCCGAGTGGTCTCGTCGGTCTCGTTGCGTGAGATAGCGATCGAACAGATGGCCGAGGACGTACGTATCGAGCGCCCCGCGCACGGGTCCGACGAGGCCGATCGGCGCAAGTCCGGTCAGCGCGCGTTTGGCCAGCGTCGATCCGACGAAGCGCACGGCCTGTCGAACGAACCCGCGCTTTTCGCCCGGCGCAGAGCGCGCGGCCAGCGCTTCGCGTGCGGCCGTCTCGAGCGCCATCCCGTGGCGCACCGCGACGTCGTGCACGAGGGATCCGCGTACGCGGCGGGCCAGCGCCTCGGGGACCCACGGGAGCGGCACGGTGCCCGTGCCGGCGCCCATGGCCGCGTAAATGCCGAGCCGGCCTTGGTCGCCCCGCGCGCGCGGGAACGCACGGGCGGCGTCGGGCGCGGCGCGGTCGAGGGGGACGCGTCGAGCGTCCGGGGCGGCGCGGTCGAGGGGGACGCCGGCAGCGTCCGGCGTAGGCGGGGATTCCGAGGCCATCGTGCGGCGGAGTCTACGCGAAGGCACCGGCGATGGGGCGAAGGTCGACGACGGTCGCCTGATGCGCGGCGGCGAGGCGCAGCACGTCGGAGGTGCCGAGCGGTCCGAGGTGGACGGCGATGCGCGCCGCGCCTTCGCTCGCCGGGCCATCGGGAATCGGCGTGAGGAGCGAGGCGCCTTCTGCCAGGAGGGCGGACGCGAAGGCGCGGAAGTCGCCCGCCACGGCGAGGGAGAACGAGCGCTCGGCCGCGGCGATCTCCGCCGGTGCGCCTTGGGCTGCCAGGTGCGAGCCGCGCAGCACGAACGCCTCGTCCGCTGCCAGGGCGAGCGGCGATTCGAGGGGAATGCGCGCGGCAAAGAAGATCACGCGGCGGTCCGCGAGCGCGAGTACGATGCGGCGCGCGAAGGCATGCGCGACGTCGTCCCCGAGGCCCACCGTGGGGTCCTCGATCAAGAGGACCCGCGCGCCGCTCGATAGCGCCGCCGCGAGCACCGCGCCGCGACGAATCGGGATGGCGGCGGTCCCGAGGTGCACGGAGGCGTACGGCCCGAGTTCGAGCCGCCCCAGCGCCTCGGCGGCGTGGGCTTCGGCGGCGTTCCGTGAATGGCCGCTGAGGCGCGCGCTCCATTGGACGTACTCGCGCACCGTCCATCGGGGCGGGAGGGGCGGATCGAGCGGTGCGCCCGTGGCGACGCCGGTGCGCGCGGCGTCTGCGGAGGCGACGCCCGCCACGCGAAGACTCCCGCGCACGATCGCGCGAAGGCCCGCTGCGGCTTCGAAGAGCGCGCGCGGCGCGCCCAGGGCGAGCACCCACTCGCCCGTAGAAGTAAGGGTGATCCCGTCGAGCACCGCAGCGCCGTTCACGTCGACACGGAGCTCGCTCGCCGCGACAAGCACGCTCTCAGGCAAAGGAGAAGGCAGAGCCACGGACCGCCTCGAGGTTATACTCGACGCGCCTGGCACACGCGTCGCAATCCGTGCCTGACGAGGTGCCATTCGAACCATGATGCGAAGCTCCCTCGCAGTTGCGGCGGTCGCGACCCCCGTCGACGATCGTTCTGCCGGCGGCGGTTGCCCCCCGGTCGGGGGCGGGCACCCCCGTTGGCGACGTGCTCTGCTCGCCGGGGTCGGCGCCGCGATCGTTCTCGTCGCATGCGCGAGCGATTCGGCCGATCAGGAAGTCGGGCCCATGTCGGTCGGGCTCACGAGCAGCACGGCGCCGTATTACGACGACGGCAATCTCACCTTGTACGAAGCGCAGGTGCCGGTGGAGCTCCCCGTGAGGCAGCCGACCAGCGCGGAAATCAAAGCGCTGGGCGCGGCGCCCGCGGGGACGCCCTATCCGCGCGCGCCCTTCCTCCTCGCCTCGGACGAGAGCGTCGAGATTCAATTCGTGATTGCCAATGCCGACTCGCAGGCGCAGACCGTGTGGTTGCTCATCGATCCGTGGAACGAGTTCGTGCGCTATCGCCCCGGCGTCACCGTCGTCGACGACGACGAGACCACGCCCAATCTCGGATACGACCTCGGTTTCTACGTTCAGGCGAACTCGAAGGTCCAGGGGACGATCACCACCGACGACATGCAGGAAATCGCGATCAAGCTCGCCTCGACCGAGAACGTCCTGGCGAGCCCGCTCGCAACGCAGGCGGCCGACGCCGGCACGGACAACAGCCTCACGGCGACCGAGCTCGCCAATCACATCTTCGATGCCCAGAATCGGTCGAACGACGACGACCCGCTCTACACGCCGTGGATTCCTCCGGTCATCGCGGGGATCACCGGATTCGACCTCGGCATCCGCACGTCGTCCCCGGCCGACGTCGCAGTGCAAATCGTGATGGACGTCCAGGACCTGAACGGCAATCGCTTCGTGACGCAAGGATCGTCGACGAAGCAAATCGGCATTCCGAAGACCGTGCTCTCGCCTCCGGCGGCGCGTTTCTGACCGGCGAACGCGAGCGAACGCTCCCTGTATTCTCTCTCTCTCTCCCGATCGTCGCTTCAGTCGACGGTGCCGAGCTTGCGCTCGAGGGCTTCGAGATGCGCGCGCACCTCGGGATCGCTCGTCCGCAGCGCTTCGACCTTGCGCACCGCGCTGATGACCGTCGTGTGATCGCGATTGCCGAACGCGCGCCCGAGCTCGGGGAAGCTGCACTTTAGCCGCTGCTTGCACAAGTACATCGCCACGTGCCGCGCAAACGCGATGCTCTTGTGGCGGTCCTTGGACAGAAGGTCCGTCGATCGCAGCTTGAAGTGGTGGCAGACGACCCGCTGGATGTCCTCGACGCTCGCTTCGTTCGGCTTCGTCATGCCGGTCGCGGCGATCTCGGCGCGCGCGAAACCGATCTCGATCGGCACGTTGAGGAGCGACGCCTTCGCCGCCAGGCGAATCAGCGTCCCTTCGAGCTCGCGGACGTTGCTCCGCACGCTCTGCGCGACGAAAAGACACACGTCGTCCGGCACGTCGATGTGCTCGAACTGCGCCTTCTTGCGGATGATCGCGACGCGCGTCTCGAGCTCCGGCGCCTGCACGTCGGCGACAAGGCCCCATTGGAAGCGCGACACGAGCCGCTCTTCCATCTTGTCCAGCTGCTGGGGGTATTTGTCGCTCGTGACGACGATTTGCTTGGACGCCTGGTGGAGCGCGTTGAACGCGTGGAAGAACTCCTCCTGCGTCTGGGTCTTTCCGGCGAGAAAGTGGATGTCGTCGACGAGGAGCAGATCGCAGCGATCGCGGAAGCGCGCGCGAAAGTCGTGCATCCGCTGGTCGGCGAGCGATTGCACGAACTCGTTCACGAACTTCTCCGCGCTGATGTAGACGATGCGCGTCTCGGGCCGCTCTTCCCGCACGCGATGCGCGATCGCGTGCACGAGGTGCGTCTTCCCGAGGCCCGTGCCCCCGCAGATGAAGAGCGGGTTGTGGCGGCGGCCGCCGTCTCCCGCCGCGGCCATCGAGGCCGCGTGCGCGAGCTGGTTCGACGGACCGACCACGAAGTGACCGAACGTGTACTTGGCGTTCAGCCCTTCGAGGTGCGGGGGCACCACCGCGAGCCGGGTGCTCGTCGCAGGCGCCGAAGCGGAACGGGGCGAGGCAGCGGATGCGGGCGCGGCCGGTGCGTCGACCGGAGCGGGACGCACTGAAAGCGGCCGTGGTTTCACCGGCGGATACGTCGAAGGCCGGTCCGCGACGGGTCGCTCGAGGCTCCCGTCGATGCTCCACCGGACCTGGATCGAGAGGCCCGTCTCATTCCGGAGCTGTTCGGACAGCGTCGGCAAAAAATAGTCTTCGACCCATTGGCGCACGAATTCATCGCGCGCGCGCAGGCTCAGCACTCCGTCCGTCAGCCCATCGAACTGCACCCCCGAAAACCATTGGTCGAAGCTCGCCGGCGACTTCTCGCGTGTGTACGCGACCGCTCGCTTCCAGGTTTCTTCCCCGGCGCAACGGTCTGCCCCGAGTCCCGGGCCGAGGTCCGGGTTTGCCCCCAAAAGGCCGGGGGCGAAGGGTGACGTGTTGCCCTGCTCGTCGCTCTGCATCCGTGATTGCACCTGGCCCTCGTCCGCTGCCGCAAAAGCCACACGTTATCCACAGCCTGGGGAGAGAAAGGGATGCACTCCTTCGGTGCAGTCACGAAGGAGTGCGACATTGCACTCGATCGCCACCGCAGAGCCGCCATCCACCTTCTTCCCAAGGACTTTCAATCCGCGGGGAAATACACCCACCCCGGAAGGAAACATTGCCCTTCCGTCCACCCTTGTTTTCTATGAAGTGGGCCTATCGCGAGGAATCGGCGCCACGGACGGAAACCCCGCAACCGCTCCGGAGACATCCGGAAATTCGACTGAGACGACACACGGAGCGACAACGAAAGCAACACCGTGCGCACCGAACGAGGAACCCTCGTGCGGCCGCCCGACTTGTTGGGAAGGAGCTATCACCGCCCGTTGGCGCCCGTCCACGGCCTTCGTTTCTTTTTGCTTAAATTGATGAAATAACTAGGCTTTATTTCTTGTAGAGCGCCTGTGAAATGAATGGGCGCCGACGGCCATGGAGCGCACGACGACCGAAGTAGGCGTCATGCCTTCACAATCCGCTCTGCAGCCGAAGCAACAGTCAGCGGCGAGCGGGTCTTTTGGCTGTCCCCGTGTGTCAAGAGTCGACGTTGCGGCGTCTTTTCCGAAACGGGCTCGTGAACGGGTCTCAATCCCCGCCACGATCCGTAACGAACTGGCCTTGCAGTGGCCTTCGAGCGCTCACCGGGGTGATCGCTTTTGTGACGAACCCCGAAAACTCGTCCCCCCCCGGCGGCTCTGTTAGAGCGGAACTCGTTCGAGCGTTCCGTTCGAACTACGGAGCGATCCACCTTGGGAAACACCAGCGCCGAAGCGACCCACGTGGGCAGGGTCTCGAGCGTGCGCAAACCGGCGACCGCCGATTTCGTGTTCGCCGCCTTGGCCTGCACGGCTTTCAGTTCGGCCACGCTTCTGGCAGGGCGTAACGCTTGCGCGGAGCCGATGTCGACCTCGCCCGAGCAGGCGTACGACCAAGGACAGGTACCGACCGCTCGCGCCGTGGCGATGGGCGGAGCCCTCAACGCGCTCGGCGTTTCCACGACGGCGCTCTTCCTGAACCCCGCAAACATGTCGCTCGCGCGCGTCTACCACATTGAAGGGCTCGCCGCGTTCCAGCCCGAGTCGAGCCGGCAGACGTACGGGCTCGCGATTGTCGATTCGGTCCTCAACTCGAGCCACGTGGCCGGCGGGCTCGGCGGTACCTGGTCGACCCTCGATCCCGATGGAATCAACCGGCAGTGGACCGACGTCCGCGGCGGGATTTCGCTTCCGATCGCGAGCTTCCTCTCGATTGGCGCCACCGTACGCTGGCTCAGCGTCCAGCAGGCCGTCGACGCAGGCCCCTTCGGGGCGAGCCTCGCGTCGGGAGGGACGCCGACAGCGCCCATCTTCCAGAACTTCACGTTCGACTTCGGCGCCACTGCGAGCCTTGAGGGGTTCCGCCTCGGCGTCGTCGGCCACAACCTGACGAACCCGGGCACGGGCCTCGCGCCGACGACCGCCGCGGCGGGTCTCGGCTACTCGAACGACAAGTTTTCCCTCGAAGCGGACGGCATGCTCGACTTCACGACGTACGCGTCGACGCGCGGGCGCGTCATGGCCGGCGGCGAAGTCTTCGTGGCCGAGCGGTACGCGCTGCGCGCCGGCTGGCGTTACGACACCGGAACGAAGCTGAACACCCCTTCCATCGGGCTCGGGTACATCGACCCGAAGTGGAGCGCCGAGTTCGCGGTGAACCACGACATCACGGACGACCACGCGTCGACCCTCCTCTCGATTTCGCTCCGCTACTTCTACGACCCGACGGGCTCCACGAGCCCCGCCGACCAGACCGACAGCTTCTGAAGGCATCGGCGCGGGACGAAGAGACGAAGAGGGAATGATCGCAGGATGCCGTTACAACGAGGCGCGGTAGAGCGCCGCGAGATCGGCCTGCGTCGTCGTCCGAGGGTTGCTGCGATGGCACGCGTCTTCGAATGCCTTTTCGCTCAGCTTGGGGAGGTCGCTTTCGCGCACGCCTTGCGTCCTCAGGCCCTCGGGCAGGCCCACGCGCGTTCGCAGGGCGCGGACGGCCTCCGCGCACGTCTTCGCGCCCGGACCGAGGATCGAACGGATTCTCTCGAGGCGGTCGTGCACGGCGGCCTCGTTGAATTCGACCACGGCAGGCAAGCACAACGCGTTGGCGAGCCCGTGGTGCAGGCCCTTCTCGCTCGACAAGGGGTGCGCCAACGAATGGCACGCGCCGAGGCCCTTCTGGAACGACACCGCGCCCATCATCGCGGCCTTCATCATGCCGCCGCGCGCGCCCAGATCCTCGCCGTGCGTGACCGCCCGCACGAGATGGGCCGCGCATAGCTCGAGCCCGCCGACCGCGATCGCGTCGGCCATCGGATGATCGCCCATGGAGCAATACGCCTCGAGGCAATGCGTCAGCGCGTCGAAGCCCGTGGCGGCAGTCACGCCCGGCGGCATCGAGCGCGTGAGCTCGGGGTCCAGAATCGCTGCCTTGGCCAAGAGCTGCGGGCTGAAGATCACCGTCTTGCGGCCCGTCGCCGCCAGCGTGACCACGCCGGATCGCCCCACTTCGCTGCCCGTCCCCGCCGTCGTCGGGATCGTCACGATCGGCGGAACGTTCGCGCTGATATGGTTGCCGCCGTCGATTGCGTCGTCGTAGTCCGCGAGCGGCCGCTCGTGCGTGACCTTCAGCGCAATGAGCTTGCCCGCGTCGAGCGGTGATCCGCCGCCGACCGACACGATGCACCCCGCGTCGTGCGCACGGTACGCCGCCACGCCGTCGAACACGTTCTTCTCGACGGGGTTCGGATCGACCGCGTCGAAGATCGCCGTCGCGACGCCTCCGGCTTCGAGCAGGCCCCGCACGCGCTCCGCGATGCCGACCTTGGCCACGCCCGCGTCACACACGAGAAGCGCACGCCGCGCCCCCGTTCGCCGCACGTGGTCGGCCGCCACGGAGACGGCGCCGACGCCGAAAACGATTGTCGTCGGAAAAGACCACGTCACGAGCGAAAGGCCCATGCCTCGATTGGTTAGCAGCGTTCAGGCGGTTTCGAAATACCGAGCCACCTCCCAGTCGGTCACCGCCGCCTCGTATTGGCGGCACTCCCAGTCACGCGTTCGCACGTAGTGGTCCACGAATTCGTCACCGAGCATCTCGCGGGCGGCCCGGCTGCCGGCGAGCCGTTCCGTCGCTTCGCGCAGCGTCCGCGGAAGCGGCGCCGACGCCTCGCGGTCACGGTTCGACGCGTCGCCCTCCGCGGCCGGCGGCGGCTCGATCCGTTGCTCGATGCCCCAGAGCCCTGCGGCCACCGTGGCCGCCATCGCCAGGTACGGATTGATGTCGGCGGCGGGTTGCCGGTGCTCGAAGCGCGTCGCCGCTCCTCCATGGCCACCGCCTACGATCGCGCGAATCGCGCACGTGCGGTTCTCGAATCCCCAGCTCGCGTTCAGCGGCGCCCATACGCCGGGCACGTAACGCTTGTAGCTATTGATGGTCGGCGAGACGAGCGCCGTCAGCTCCGGCATGAGCGCGATCTGCCCTCCCAGGTAATGGCGCGCGGTGGCGCTCAGCTTGTCGCTCGCGCCTTCGTCGTGGAACGTGTTGTGCCCGTCCTTCCACAGCGACTGGTGCAGGTGCCCGCTCGATCCGGGCAGCGTCGCCTTGTGCTTGGCCATGAACGTCACCGAATAACCGAGGCGCGCGGCGATCTGCTTCATGCCCGTCTTGAAGAGGGCGGCCTTGTCCGCGGCGACGAGCCCGACGTCGTACTGGATCGCCACCTCGTAAACGCCGGGCCCCGTCTCGGTGTGCAGGCCCTCGATCGGAATGCCGAAGCGCTCGAAGTCGTCGAGAATCGCGTGGCACAAGTCGGCGTTCTGGCCTTCGCGCACCCAGGAATAGCCGAACATGCCATGCGAGAGCGGCGTGAGGTCGCGAAACCCTTTGGCGTGGAGGGAGTGCGACGTTTCTTTGAAAACGAAGAATTCGAACTCCGATCCGACCGATACGCGAAATCCGAGCGTGCGGGCGCGATCGAGGACGCGTCGCCAGACGCCTCGCGGGCAGGCCGGATGCGCCGTCCCGTCTTCGCCGACGAAGTCCATGAGGAAAGCCGCGGTGTCCGGCTCCCATGGCAAGACGCGAAACGTCGACGGGTCGATCCGCGCGTGCGTGTCTGGGTAGCCCGTGTGCCAGCCGGTCTCGCGGGCATTGTCGTACAGCATGTCGGTGACGTCCCATCCGAAGATGACGTCGCAAAAGCCGATCGGATTCTCGAGCGCGCTCCAGAACTTGGGGAGCGAGATGTATTTGCCGCGCAGGATCCCGTCGACGTCGAATCCGCCGACTTTGACGTGCCGAATGCCGTGTTGTTCGAAAGCCGATTCGAGCTCTTTTGCGTTCATGGCGAACGCGATTCTATCCGAGGCGAAGGCGCCAGTCTGGGACGGAATTCAGGGCGCGAGGCGCACGTACGCGTCGATCATCGTCTCGTACGCCGCCGCGAGGAAGAGGCGCGGATCCGCGGTCGACTCGGGGGGATCGCCCGGCGCGGCGTTCGTGAAGTCCCGCTGCTCGGCGTGAAACTGCGCGCCGATGACAGGCCAGGCCGGGTCGCGCGAGCGAAACGCCTCGGGCACGATCGAGCAATACCCCGTACCGGAGGGGTTGGGGAACGCGTCGTCGCGCAGCCTCGTCGCGCTCGTCGCGGGGACACCCGCGGAGCAGAACGCGCTCTTCGCGACGACCTCGAAGCGCGCGAGCGGTCCGCTTGGGCCGAACGCGTCGGGCCGGATCGCATCGGCGTGTGACTCCGGCAGCGCCTGGGTGACCGATCGGCCGAGCGGGCCGGCCACGTCCGCGAAGAGAGGATCGCTCGGGAGAAACTCGATTTTCGCGTGCAGCGGATGCGGATCGGTGGGCCACGCGCGCTCGACGTCGAGCGGCGTCGCGAACCCGCGGATCGGCTCGCCTGTCGTGCGCGAGAGAATCCGATCGATCAAGCGCGCGTCGCGCTCGGGTGACCCTTCGCGCGATCCTTCGGAGCGACGGGCCTCGAGCAGCGCGAGGATCTGGGCGCCGCCGCAGAACCCCAGGAACGGCGCCACGCGGTTCTGCACCGCCGCAGCAAGCTGGCCCATGCCGCCGTCGCGCGCGTCGCGTAACGGATCCCAGTGCCAGCGCTTCGGGTGCGCGGCGTCCGGGCCGCTCTTCGCGTCGTAGTCCCAGTCGTTCGACCCGCTCAGGATCGCGATGGGCGGCGGGCTACTCTCCGCCAGAAACGCGGCGTCGAGCTGCGGATCGTCGCCCTCGATCGATTCGAGCACGCCCCCGGCCTCCTCGTGCGGCGGCGCGTCGAGCGGCTCGCCGCGCACCCCGAGCGCGCGGGCGTAACGGTCGTCGTCCGCGAGGGCGGGGAGGAGCTGCGTCATCCGCGCTTGCAGGAACTTCGCGTGGTACGCGTCGTTCGTGACTTCGCCCCCCGGCGTGCGGTGCGATTGCGCCGCGGGGTTCGCGTTGATGCTGAGGATCCAGGGCGCGGACAGGATCGGCCGCTTGTCGTCCGCGCGGTACGCGGCCATCTCGCGGACGACGGGCACCGCGTCCGCCTCGGGAAGCCCGCTCTCGCCGGTCGCGCCGACCATCACGAGGCGGATGGCACGCACCGTGCGCGGCTCCGCGAGCGTGACGAGGCGACGGCGCAGGGGAATCGCCGTGCCGTCCTCGCGCATCGGCTCGGTCGCGACGGCCACGAACCGCTGCCCGTCCTCGCTGACTTCGACCGCATAATGGAGCGGCGCCCACGAAACGGCGTACGCCCGCCCACTCTCACTGTGCTCGCCGTGCTGACCGCGCGCACCGCGCGGCGTACTCGTGCTGTCGAAGCCGAGGACCAGGCGGATCCGGTCGATCGGCTCGGCCGCGGGCAAATCGACCCGCAGCGTCCACCGCGACTTGCCCGGCGCACCTGCCCAGCGGCCCCCGTACGAGCCGTCGATCGCGCCCGAGGGATCCAGATCGGGGTAGGTGCCGTCGTCGCTCGCCCGTCCCGCGCGCAGCACGTCCTCGGCGCTCTCGATCGCTCGCACGTCGCGGACGACCGGGGGACCCGCGTTGGTCTTGTCGATGACGAGGCGGAGCGCGCACGCCTCCGTGTCCACGAACCAGGAGCGCCGCGTCGGTTGCGCCAGCACATCCGCCGCGGCGCTCGCGCGTTCGACGGCGCCGGGCAACTGTCTCCATCGGTCGTCGTCGGGGTTCGGCGGATCGCAGCTCGTCCGGCCCGGCTCGGCCGGCACCGCCTCCCACCGAAAGACGGTGGGCACGCCGCTCGTGGCGGAGCGGCCGAAGTGGGCGCGAACGAGTCCGATGTGCACGGGGTGGGCGAACGACGACGTCCAGCGCCACTGGTTCTCGCCCGGACGACCCGTCCATACGGTGTCGTCGCTGCCGTCGACCGCGAGGCGCGCGCGGTCACTGCTCGGATCGGCGGCTTCGACGTCGATGAGCTCAGGGGTGCGGAGCGCATCGAGGAGCGAGGTGCGTGCGCGCGCGGTCACGAGCGCCCCGGCGGAGGCCGACCGCGGGCTCGAGAGCGCGATCGGAAGAGTCATCCCGAGCGACGCGAGCGCCAGCGCCGCCCATGCGCGCGCGGGCGCGCGTGCGCGTGCCTTGTGAGCAGCAGCAGCAGCACCGATGCGGCGTGGTGGGGAGGGCGGGGCGAGAGGGATCAACGCTGCCAAGGCGCGGCTTCTTATACAACACCGCGCGGGCGGCGTTCATTCCGCGGGAGCCCACGCGTTTCAGCCCGATCGCAGGTTTCTACAACCCACTTAGGTGGTGCACGTCGCCGATGCGAACCAGCATGGGGCCCCGCTCGCCGAATTCGAACGACGTGATCGACGCGGTCGGGCAGGCGACGTGGCTCCGGAACCGCCCGAGCGGCATCCCGAGCAACGCACACACGATGACCCGAATGGTCGCCTTGTGGCTCACCAGCATGACATGCCCCATCGGGTGTTCGTGGCGCGCTTTCACGAGGACCGGAAGTGCGCGCGCGGCAATCGCGAACGCGCTCTCGCCCCCGGGCGGCGCGACGAGCGCGGGGTCCGCTCGCCACGCCTCGAAGGCCTCGGGGTCTTCCTTCCGCACGTCGGCTTCGCGGCGGCCCTCCCAGGAGCCGTACGCGATCTCGCGCAGACCGTCCTCGACGAGGGGCGAGAGTCCGCAGAGACGCGCGATCGGCTGCGCCGTCATCCGCGTGCGGGTCTTCGGGCTGCAATACAGCGCATGGAGCCCGAGCGATTGAGTGGCCTCGGCCAGGCGCTCGGCCTGCCGGTGGCCGAGCTCCGTGAGCGGAGGATCCAGGTCGCCCGAAAAGATGCCTTCGGCGGCCTGAATCGTGTCGCCGTGGCGGACGAGGTGCAGGGTGAGCATGGGGGCACCGCCAGCCTGCGCTAGGGCGCGAAAACGCGCAAATCCAAAAGCGTGCGCGCCGCGAGGTCCCGGTCGCCCTGCGCCGTGGCGGCCGCGAGGCGCGCGCGAAGAAGCGTCGCCGAGACGGCAGCGAGCTCCGCATCGCCGGCGGTGTCGATCGCGAGGCGCTCGCGCTCGGCCGCCGACGCGTCGATCGCGCGTTTGCGATCGCTCGCGCCGCGCGGTTCGGGCTCGAAGCGGTCGAAGAGCGCGAGCGGCGTGAGATGGCGGCCGATCGCGTTGCCCCAGCCGGCCTCGTATTCCATCGCGACAGGCTGCACGAGCGCGATGGCCGAGAGCGACGCCTCCGCCGGCATACCCGTGAGGGCGATGTCGCGGAGCAGGGGCAGAAACGTCTTTCCGCTCGGGTCAGCGGCGGCGTCCGGCCGATTCACGAGCGCGCGCCACCCGAGGGGGCCCTCGGCGGTCGTTGCCATGGCAACGATGTCGCCGCGAAGCTCGCCCTCCGCGCGGGCGGCGCGGAGCCGCGCACGGACGCGCGGGTCGTCTGCGAGCACGATCGAGCCCGGTGCGAGGCCGCCGAACGCCACGTCGTCCCACGCGGAGGTCGCGTTCGCGTGGGCGCCGCCGCTGGTCGGTGCGAGGCGTGCGAGGGCATCGTCTGCCGCGTCGACGGGCAACACGAGTTCGAGGACGACGATCATCGCGGCGCTCGCGCGCGCCAAGGGAATGCGCGCGCCCTCGACCGCGCGCACGAGGGCCTGCATCGCGACGCCCGCGAGCGCGAATGCCGCCGCCTCGGCGGCGAGGACCGGCGCGCCGAAGCGCACAGGCCCGACGGGGGATCCGGCCCAAACCGCGAGAGCGCCAATCGTTGCCATGGCAACGATCGCCGTCGCAAGGGAACGCGCCCGGGGCACGAGAAGCGCGAGCCCGAGCCCGACCGTCGCGAGCCCGAGGACAAAAGGTCCGACGTGTTCGCGCACGGCCGCCCCGAGGGTTGCGCGCGCGACGCCGGCGTCGCCGAGAACGCCGCTGGCGATCGCGTCTCCGAGTGGGACGCCCGCCAGGCGGGCCCGTGCGAGTCCCATGACGAGCGGCGCGAGGCCGGCTCCGAACGCGGCCACGAAGGGGAACGCGCTCGATGCTCGCACCGCGGAGCGGAGGGACGCACGCGCGCCGGCGCAGGCCGCGAGCAGCCCCGCGCAAGCGGCGGCGACGACGGCCAGCGCGAGCGGCTCCTCGCTGGCGGCCAAGCCGAGTACGGCGAACGCGGCGAGCCACGCGCCCCGGCGGGTCTCCGCCGACGCCCGCGCCGCACGATGGACCGCCGCGATCCCGAGGATCGCGAGCCACGCGCCGACCACGGATCCGCCGACCGAACGGCTCTCGCTTTGCCACGGGACGGCGACCAGCGGCGTGGTCGTCGCCACGGCGGCGACGACGCTGCCCACGTATTTCGTCTCGGCGCACGCCTGGAGGAGCGCGCGCACGACCGCGTAGAGCGTGACGCCGGCGAGCGCGAGGACGAGCGCGCCGCCGAGCGATGCGCGCTCGGCCCGTGTGCCAATGGGCAGGGCGAGCGCGAGGCTCCCCACGCTCCCGAGGCACGCGTCGAGTCCGCGAAAGGCGCTCGGCGTCAGCGAAAGAACGCGGAGGACGCCCCCGTCGTCGGCGGCGGGAGGCACGTTCGTGGCGTGCGACGCGGCGAGGCACGCAGGGACGATCGCGCACGCGGCCCGCATCGCCGCGTCGACCCACGCGGGCGGCGCAGGCCCGAATCGGGGAGCCGCCGGGCCGGCCTCGATGAAATGCCCCTTCCTCGCGTGCATCGCGCGACCGTAACGTGCCTCTCTCGCTTCGCCCAAACTTGCGGACTAGAGTATCCGCCGAAATGGCACGATTCATCGACGAGTTGAAGCGCACCCACCACTGCGGCGAGCTCCGCGCGGCGGACGAGGGAAAGACGGTCGTCCTTTTTGGCTGGGTCTCGAACTACCGCGATCACGGCGGCTGCGTGTTCATCGACCTTCGCGATCGCGAAGGGGAGACGCAGCTGGTCTTCGATCCGGATCTCGCCGGCCAAGGGGACCTGCCGCGCATCGCGCACGACGCGTCGCGGGCGCTTCGCAGCGAATGGGTCATCGGCGTGCGTGGGATCGTCAAGAGCCGCGGCGCGAACAAGAACGCGCGCATTCCCACCGGCGACGTCGAGATTCACGGCGTCGAGCTCAACGTGTTCAACAAGAGCGAGACGCCGCCCTTCCAGATCGCCGACGAGATCGACACGAGCGAAGAGAAGCGCCTGCAGTACCGGTATCTCGATCTCCGCCGCGCGCCGCTCCAGAAGACGCTGCGCGTCCGCCATCGCATCAACCAGGCCACGCGCCGGTACTTCGATGCGAACGGGTTTCTCGAGCTCGAGACGCCGGTCATCGTCAAATACACGCCAGGCGGCGCGCGCAACTTCCTCGTGCCGTCGCGCCTCCACGCGGGCAAATTCTACGCGCTCGCCGAGAGCCCGCAGCTCTTCAAACAGCTCTACATGGTGGCGGGATTCGAGAAGTACTTCCAGATCGTCAAGTGTTTCCGCGACGAGGACTTGCGCCTCGATCGGCAGCCCGAATTCACGCAGATCGACGTCGAGATGTCCTTCGTCAATCAGGACGACGTCTTCCGGACGATGGAGGGGCTCGTCTTCTTGATCTGGAAGGAAATCCTCGGCGTCGATCTGAAAGAGCTCTATCCGAGCGGCGCATTTCCACGGATGCCCTTCGAAGAGTCGATGGGCCTCTATGGCAACGACAAGCCGGACTTGCGATTCGGCCTTCCGCACGCGGATATCACCGACGTCATCGTCGAGCACGGTGGCGGCGGCGTGAGTTTCTGGAAGTCGATTGCCGACAAGTTCGCGAAGGGTGAATACCGAAAGGATCTGCCAGCGGAGATCGTGAAGGCGATCGTCGTTCCGGCGGACCTCGCGGGCAAGATGTCGCGCACGGACATCGACAAGCTCGAGGAGTTCGTCAAAGGCATGGGCGCGAAGGGCCTCGCGCGCGCCAAGGTCGACGCGGACGGCAACTGGGTGCAGTCGCCGCTCGCGAAGATGATCACGCCGGAGCTGCGCGCCGCGATCAACGCGCGCGTCGGCGCGAAAGACGGCGACCTCGTCGTGTTCCAGTTCGGGCGCGCGAGCGTGGTGCAGACGGTCATGGCCAACTTGCGCCTCCACCTCGGCAAAAAACTCGGGCTCATCCCGGACAACGGCCACGGCGGCAAATGGAACTTCCTCTGGGTCGTGAACCCGCCGCTCTTCGAGTACGACGAAGACAAGAAGACGTGGGTCGCGGCGCACCACGCGTTCACGCGCCCGCACGACGATTGCGTCGACTTGCTCGACACCGATCCGGGCAAAGTCCTCTGCTGGCGGTACGACCTCGTGCTGAACGGATTCGAAATCGGCGGCGGGTCGATCCGTCTGCACGATCCGGTCGTGCAGGCGAAGGTGTTCCGCGCGCTCGGCATTTCGGACGAAGACGCGCGAAGCAAGTTCGGCTTCCTCCTCGACGCACTGAAGTTCGGAGCGCCGCCCCACGGGGGGATTGCGATCGGCATGGACCGCCTCGCGATGCTCCTGAGCGGGGCAGAGAGCCTTCGCGACGTCATTCCGTTCCCCAAGACCCAGAAAGGGACGGATTTGATGACCGACGCGCCGAGCGGCGTGTCCGCGGAGCAACTCGCGGAGCTCCGCGTGAAGGTCATCGAGCCCAGCGCCTGACTCGCGCGCGACTTCGCCAAGTCGGTTGCGCCCGACCCGCGCGCCGGCTGGCCGCGGCCGAGCTCGCGAGCGACTGCGGTGGAGGCCCTCGATGCGCTCCGGCGGCGGCGCTATCTGCGCGCGCCGGGCCTCGCTGAAGCAACAGCGTCAGAAATCCCAGAGGCCGATGATCGCGATCGGGTACCAACGACCAATCGATTCGATCCAAGCGAGCGTGATGCAGTCACCAATCGCCGCCGAGGATTCGTTCACGGGACTGCTCGCAGTGCCTCGGGACTCGAGCACGATCGAGCCATTGTCTCCGGTCGAGATCGTGATCGCCGCGTTGCCGTCGCCGTTGCACACGCCGACCTCGTCCCCATCGACCGGGCTCGCCGGCAGGGTGATCGTGCAGCTTTCGCCGAGCGTGGTCACGGTGACGTACCCCACGTCGGCGGACGCGTCGAAGGCGTAGGAATCCGACGCATTGCACGCCCCGGCCGTCCAGGTCACTCCGAGGCCGGAGGCGCCGCTCGCGCCGGTCGCGCCAGTCGCGCCGGTCGCGCCGGTCGCGCCGGTCGCGCCGGCCGCTCCCGCATCTCCCGGATCGCCGGCCGGCCCTACGGCTCCCGTGGCACCCGTCGCGCCTGTGACGCCAGCCGCTCCCGCATCTCCCGGATCGCCGATCGGCCCCGTGGCGCCGGTCGCACCTGTGCCCCCGGTCGGTCCCGCGCTGCCCGTAGGTCCTGCGGGTCCGGTCGCGCCTGCCTCGCCTTGCTCGCCGTCGGATCCCGCCGGGCCCGTGGAACCGCAGGCCGCTCCGAACGCAAGGACGCAAAGGCACGTGGCACTCGCCCAAGCCCGAGTTCGTTGTCGCATGAGAGAACGCCCCCGACGAGCCTTCATCGATGCTTCCTGGCCCCGCACGAAGCTACGAATAGATGCAGTTCGCATGCAAGTCGGATCGACGAGCGCGTCGACTTCCGGGGGGAGTTTTCCAGACACGAACCGCGCCCGCGTCACCGCTCCAGGAGCTTGCGCAGCACTTCCAGCGGGTTGAACCCGAGGAGCGAAGGCACGTCGCGTCCGGTCGCTTTCGCGAGGCTCGAGCGGGCGGAACCGAGCAGCGGCGCAATGGGCGCGAGCGGCGCGATCCGGCCCGTGAACGCACGGATCCCCTGAATCGCGTAGTGCACGCCGTCGAGCCCGAGCGCGACGCCCACGGCCACGGGGATGGGCGACACGACGATGTCGCGCACCGCGACCGCGCGGCTCCATACACCAGGGCGCGGGTCGGTCTGCAGCGCGCGGAACGTCCCGAGCTCCGCGTAGCAACCGAAGCCGAGCGGTCCGTAGCGGTCTTCGACGGCACGCGCGAAGTGGCGGTAGTCGCGTCGCCAGTCGCCGGACAGAAGGCCCAGTGCGGGGCGAATCTCGTCGGGCCCGGCGACGACGTCGAACGCGGGGCCGCGGCGCCGCGCGACGAAGGACGTCCAGAGTCCGCCGTCGTCGAACAGGGCGAGCGCGATCACCTGGCCGTCGGCGCAGAGCGTGTCGAGCGTCCGCCGGATGACGGCGGGCGTCGGCATGGGGATGCCGGGGAGCTTCTGCGGCCACGTGACGATCGCTTTCTCGGCGATCAT
>DATHQY010000431.1:0-8330 GCA_035482215.1 Polyangiaceae bacterium
CACGTGAGGCCTCGCAGCGACGCGATCCGCGCGCCGCAGCCGAGGCGGCATGGGGCAGTCAGACGCCGAGCTTCATCCCCATGGAGTGGGAGAATCGTCGACGAAACCGTCACAAATTCGACCGTGCGCGTAGACTGAAGAGCTCATGCGCCTTCATCTGGTGGACGGGACTTTCGAGCTCTTTCGGGCCCACTTCTCGAAGCGGCCGTCGCACGTCGTGGAAGGGCGCGACAGAAAGGCCACAGTGGGGCTCGCGTCCGCGATGCTCGCGTTGCTGCACGAGGACGAAGAGCGCGTGACGCACATTGCCATCGCGTTCGACAATCCGATCCGGTCCGTCAGAAACGAATGGTTTCCCCATTACAAATCGGACGAAGGCGTCGCGGAGGAGATCCTCGCGCAGTTCGACGCGGCGGAAGAAGCCGCCCGCGCGCTCGGCATCGTCGTTTGGTCAATGAATCGCTACGAGGCGGACGACGCTCTCGCGACGGCGGCCGTCCGTTTTTGCGACGCAGTGGAGCAAGTCCGCATTCTCACGCCCGACAAGGACCTCGGCCAGGTGCTCGACGCCGATCGCATCGTGCTCGTCGATCGCGTCCGCAAGCAGGTCATCGACGAAGGAGAGTTCTTTCGACGGCGTGGCGTTCGTCCTGCGCGCGTGCCCGATTGGCTCGCGCTCGTGGGCGATACGGCGGACGGCATTCCGGGGCTCGACGGATTCGGCGACAAGACGGCCGCGGTCCTCCTGCAGAAGTTCGGTCCGCTCGAAGCGATTCCCGACGACCCGCGGAAATGGCCACCCACGATCCGACGGGCCGAAGCGCTCGCGGCCACGCTCGCGTCGCATCGTGGCGAGGTCTTCCTCTATCGGAAGCTGGCAACGCTCATCCGGGACGTACCCCTGCGCGAATCGTTCGAAGATCTGGCCTGGCCGGGCGTCGATCGGCCGCGCTTCGAGGCGTGGTGCGATCGCCTCGGCGCCTCGTCGGACTTGCGGGCGCGGCCCACGCGCTGGGCTCCTTCGCGCTCGAGCACCTGGTCCAGCGCCTGATCCATAGACCGGTTCCTCGTGCCGGCGTGCCAACCTCGGCCGGCCTGCGGTCCGCCGCATGCAAGGCATCTCCATCGAGCGATTGTTCGCTCGGAGGAGATCCCATGTTGACGCTCATTCTGCTCGTCTGCCTCGTGTTCGCGCTTGCTGGCGGAGGTTGGGCTCACTCGCGGTACGGCTATGCCGGCTGGTCGCCCGCGGGCTTGATCCTGCTCGTCATCGTGCTGCTCTGGATCACGGGCGGCCTGCGCACTTACTGACGTCTGGGCAACGCCACCCACGGGTGGTGCGAAATGCCGAATACGAGCATCTCGCCCATCGTGTCGTGATCGCGCACGCCCACGCGGGCCATGCCCACTTTCTCGAGCACGCGTACCGACGCGTAGTGCCATGCGAACGTGGACGCGTGAACCGCGCGGGCGCCCGGCTGAGCGAGCGCCCACGCCACGGATGCACCGACGCCCTCGGTCGCGTATCCGCGGCCCTGGGAAGCCTCTTCGATTCCGTAGGCGATTTCGACAATCCCGTCTTCGTCGGGCGCTCCCTTGTAGACGAGGCTCCCTACGACGCGCCGCTCCTCGCTGATGCGCGCGATGAGAACGCGCGCGCCCCAGAGGCGTGTTTCGGGGCTCTGGCGAACGGCGTCGAGCGTCATCGAGAACGCGCGCTCGACGAGCTCGGGATTCGGCCATCGATCGGGCATCACGGCGCCGGTCAGTTTCTCCGCGTCCGAACGGCGCCCGAGGAGGACCGCTTCGACGATGGGCAGACCCATCGGGACGAGCTCGAGGCGCGGGGTGCGAAGGAGTTCGCCGGATCGTCCGAAGTCGGGAGTCCCCACGAGCGTGTAATTATCGCGCTCCGACCCAGCCTTTGACAACCTCTTCGAGGCGCTCGTCCTCACCGTCCTCGAGCAGGCCGACGGCCACGACGTTGAGCCTGTCCGGCTGTGCGACGCGGCGCGCCACCTCGCGAACGTCGTCGCGCGTCACGCGCGCCAGCTCGTCGACGTGCTCTTCGGGCGTGGAGAACCGGTCGAACAGCAGGCCCGACGCGTAGAACGCCGAGGTTTCGTCCGCCGAATCCGCGAGCGCGCGCGCGTCCCACCCGGCGCGCCGGCGCGCGGTCTCGAGCTCCGTCTCGGAGGGGCCTTCTTGCGCGAGCTCTTCGAACATCGCGAGAATCTCGCGCGTGACGAGCGCGGCGCGCTTGTGCTGCACGCCCGCCGCGACGTCGATGACGCCGTCGTCTTCGTATCCGTCGTACCCCGCGGACACGTCGTAGCAGAGGCCACGCGAGTCACAGAGGCGGTGGTAGAGGCGCGTCGACATGCCGTCGTCGACGAGCCGCATCATCATGTCGATCGCGGGCCGCAAAGGGTCGGCCTCCGCGAAGGCGCGCAGGCATACGCGGAGATCCGTCTGGCTCGAGAGGTTGTCGATCACGAGGAGGCGCGGTTCGCGCTGGCGGTGCAAGGGCTTCGCCGTCGGGATTCGCGTTCCGCGCGGAAGGTCGGCGAAATCGCGTTCCGCGAGACGGAGCGCGTGCTCTTCGTCCACGCCGCCCGCGAAGGCGAGCACGAGGTTCTCCGTCGTGTAATGGCGCGCGTGGTGGGCGCGGAGCCCCGCTTCGTCGAACGCGCGGACGCGCTTCTCGCCACCGGTGATCGTGAAGCCGAGCGGATGATCGGGATAGATCAGCGTTCGCGAAAGATTGTCGGCGTCGACCTCGTTGCCCTCGTCGTCCAGGTCTTCCAGAATTTCTTCGAGCACGATCCCGCGTTCGATGTCGATGTCGAGGAAGGCGGGCTTCGACAGGACTTCGCCGAAGAGGCTCGAGGCGTCGTCGATCGAATCCGGCGGCAAGGACAGCGAGAAGATGCCGTGGTCCACCTGGGTCGACGCGAAGAGGGACCCCCCCAGCCGTTCGAACGCCAGATTGACCTCATGGGCGCTCGGCACGCGGCGCGTCCCTCGGTAAATCATGTGCTCGAGGAAATGGCTGATCCCGTTGTTCTCGAGCGTTTCGAAGCGAGAGCCGACCCGGGCCCAAAGGCCGACGTGGGCCCGGTGCAGGTGCGGCTGCGAAGCCACGACGACGCGCAGCCCGTTGCTCAAAGTCTCGATTCGATGCAATGAGTTCCTCGCGAAATGGGGAGCCGCCGCGGCAACCGCCGCGCGCGGTTACGGCTCGTCTTCTTCTTCGGTGTTCGAGGCTCCGCCGTCGACCCGTGCCTCTTGAGTGTACGACGAATCGATCTTGATCGAGTCTTTCGCCTGCTCGCGGAGGCGCTTGACGTACAGCGACAGCGCTTCGTCGCGTTTGGCTCGCTCGAGCTCTTCGGCGAAGGTGTCGCGGTTCTTGAGGAAGTCCTCGCGCGTCGCCTCTTTGTGGTCCTTCAACACGACCGTGACGTACGAGTCGGTCGTGCGGACCGGAGCGGGCATCACGTCCCCCGCTTTGCCGGCGAACGCGAACGTCACGACGCTCTCGGTTCCGTCGGGCGAGAGGCCCGGAAACGGATCGCCGCCGCGGCTGAAGGCGCTGGACGTGTGCGCCGTGGGGCCCGACGAATCGCTAGCCGCGTCGAACCGGGTCATCTGCGGCGGCGCGGCTTTGGCGGCAGGAGCATTCGCAGCGCTCGCGTCGGCCCCCGCGTCGCTCTTTTCTGCGCTCGGCAACACCTTCAGCGCGTCGATCTTCCCCGCCGTATGCACGTACGGCGCGATCGCCGCGTGGACCGCGTCTTCGGGCGCCTTCCCACTGCGGATCGCGTCGGCGATGCTTTTCGCGACGTGCTGCGCCGCCTCCGTTCCACGCTCCTGCGCAAACAGCGCGCGCGGCAAGCTTCGCTTCACCGCGGCTTCGATCTCGGCGGCCTTGGATGGATCGTCCCTCGTGATGAGGTGGTACCCGAACTGCGTCTCGACGGCGCCCGCCGTCGTCTCGCCGGGCTTCAGCGCGTCGGCCGCCGCTTTGAACGGGCCCACGAACCCGTCCGTCTTGTCGCCGACGTCGCCACCCCGCGCCGCGCTGCCAGGGTCGTCGGACATGTCGCGCGCGACTTCGGCAAACGGCTCGCCGTTTTTGATGCGCGACGCGGCCCACGACAGCTTTCCGAGAGCGGCCGCCTTCTCGTCGTCCGTGGCCCCCGCCGGAACGCTGACGAGGATGTGGCGGACATGGCCGGCTTTTGGCGCGTCGTCCTTGCCGTGATCGTCGATCGCCTTCGCCAGGACGTCGGCGTGCGACTTGGCCCAATCGGCGACGTCGGCGGCCGATCCGTCGACCGCCCAGCGAGCAGCCCAGGACTCCTTCACCGGAATCCACGTGACCGAGGCAGTGCTGTACTGGCGCGAGTACACGTCCCAGGCTTCGGATTCGCTCACGCGAATGGGCTCACGGATCGCGTCGCGCACTTTCGCGGCGAGGAGCTCACGCGCCTGGCCCTCGCGAAACTCGGTCGTCGATCGGTTGCTGAGGCTGCGGACCTGCCGATCGTAAACCTTCATGCTGAAGGCTTTCGTCTTCGGATCGCGAAAATCGACGGGAATCGCGGTGTCGCGGTCGTTGAAGTGGGCCTGCGCGACTTCGCGCGAGACGAGCCCCGCGCGCGCGTACGACTGGTACATTTCGCTCAGGATCGACTGCGCCGTCGGCGGATCGGCCGCCGGCACGCTCACGCGGATGAAGCCCGCGAAAAGCTGGTCGGTGAGCTCGTCGTCGGACGCGGAGATGCCGAGCCGCTTCGCTTCGTCGTCGAGAAGCTCGCGTTCGATGAGGCCGTCGAGCGCCACTTTTTTGAGATTCAGCCGGCGGGACGTCTCGGCGCTCCGCGACGGCATCAGGCTGCGGTACGCGGCCCCGAAGTCCTTCGGGTCGATGCAACGTCCGCGCACGCGGGCCACGCACGTCTCGCTCAGCGGAGCCGTCTTCGACCCCGCGTTCGGCCGAAAGCCGATGACGAACGTGAAGATCGTGCCGATGATGATGATGCCGTAGAGGACGCTCGAAATGCCTCGCTGGCGGAAGAAACTGAGCATGTGGGCGGGCGTCCGTCTATCACGCAGCCGCCAGGCAGTCGACCACGGCAGTCCAGGCCAGACGAGGGCAACCGCGGGGTGGTTACGCCCGTTTCTCGATCCGCAGCGCGTTCTTCATCTCGGCAATCGCTTCGCCGAGGGCCGCCGCGGCTTTGGCGTAGGTGATCTCGTAGAACGTATCGAGCGTGCGCTCGGCGTCGCCTGGATCGGCCACGCGCGTCATCGTGGCGTTGACCTCGGCGAACCCGTCCCCGAGCGTGGCCGCCCCGAGGCGCCGTACCCGCTCGAACAGATGCGAGTCGTCGTCGCTCGGAAAATCGGCCTTCTGCGCTCGAAGAACGACCCGCACTTCGAGCGGCTCGCCCACGCGAAGGCGAACCCCGGAGTCCATGATCAGGTTTTCACGCGGGCGTTCCGCCAGGATGATCTCGTCCCCTCGGGTGCGGAAAATCTCGAAACCGGCATCGACGAGGGCCCGCTTGATAGGGGTCGAGGCGGGCGGTGGGAGGGACTCAGGCATCTGTCTTGGAGGCTTGGCGGACTTGGAGTGTGGAGTGAGGACGCTCCCAAGATCCCGAAAACGCACCGCAAAGCATCTTCGTCCGGGGAGCTCGAGTCAAGGGCGATACGATGCAGCACCCTTGCCGCCGGTTTCGTAGGCTCGTCGGCATCGTTTTCGTTTCGTGGGGTTTCGTCCGTTGGCGGCGAGGCGACGCTGCTACCATAGCCAACTCGTGAAGAACCGCCGTAGCTTGACACCGAGCGATGCACCCGACGAATCGGGAGACGTGCATGCGACGCGTCGCGGCGGGGCGCGTCACGAGATCAGCGCGCGCGTGACTTTGCGGGGGATGGGCGGCGTCGCGAACGCCGGCGGACCGGCGGTCGCCCCGTTCGAGGGCTGGGCCCTGAACGTGAGCCGTGGCGGTCTTCGCGTGATTCTCGAGCAGAGCGTCGAGCTGGGGGCCGAGTTCGAAGTGACGATGACCGGGAGCGCCCTTGGTGACGACGACGGCGTGCCGCGCATGGGCCGCATCGTTTGGGTCCAGGAGGAGCCGGATGGCGTCGTTGCAGGAATCGAGTTCCGGCAGACGGCGTAGAGCCGGCCGAGCCCCGCCTGGACCTCGGCGGGTGAGGGCCGTCTTTTGACCGTTCGGGTCAAAAGATCGGCAAGATCGTGATACATCACCCGCGCTATGGCGAACCCGAAAAGTCTCCTGCCCGAGTGCGGTCTCTATCGCACGACCAAGCCGCTGCCCGAACACGAGGCGGAGGTGCCGGCGAACGTGCTCGTCTACTTCCACAATCACTCGGACTCGGGACTTCCCGTCGTGATCATGCCGGATCACAACGTGCACAATCGCTGGCACTTCCACGGCGCCGGCATCCCCTTTCGCGGTTTGTCCTGGGCCGACAGCTTGACGAAGGTGCTGCCCGAGGGTTTTTACAGCTTGCGCCGGGCGTTCCAGTTCGAAGGCGGCGAGTGGCCGAAGGCGTCGCTCGTGCAGCTCGGTTACACGAAGCTCGCCGACCCGATTCTCTTCATCGCGCAAGTGCGCGCGCAACTTGCCGAGAATGACCTTTTCTTCAGCGAGCGCGGGGTCAGCATCAAGCGCGAGCAGCTGAATCTCCTCGAGCCTCTTCAGATCTACGCCGAGCCGGCGCCCGCAGGCGCGCACGTCAGCGGGGTGCATTGAGCGAGACCCGTACCCGCGTTCTTCACTGGTTCGTATCGGGGGGCGTCGTCAAGGCGCCCGATGGCAGCCAAACTGTCATCGACGTCGACCCCCTGGTCGTAGGCCGCGATCCGGGCGCGGCCATCGTGCTCGCCGATCCTGAAGTGAGCGCGTTTCACTGCGAGCTTCGCGCCGTGAGCGAAGGGATCTTGGTCCGCGACCTCGGGAGCCGAAACGGCACGTATCTCGGGCCTGTTCGCGTGCGCGAGGCCATCGTCTCGACGCCGATCGAGCTCACGGTCGGCGTCTCGCACTTGCGCCTCGAGCCCCAGGCCAAGCGCCGCGTGGACGTTGGCTTCGCCGATCGGTTCGGCATGCTGGTCGGGGCATCGCCCAAGATGCGGCGCGTATTCAGCGTCCTCGAAAAAGTGGCCGACACGCCCCTCAGCGTGCTGATTCTCGGCGAGACGGGGACCGGAAAAGAGATCGCGGTGCGGGCGATCCACGAGGCAAGCGCACGCCGCGGCGCGCCCTTCATCGTCGTCGATTGCGCGAGTATGCCGCCCGCCCTCGCCGAAGGGATTCTCTTCGGCGTCGAAAAAGGAACCGCCTCGGAAGGGCGCGTCGGCGCGCTCGCGGAGGCGGCCGGCGGGACGCTATTTCTCGACGAGCTGGGCGAGCTGCCGGCGGATCTGCAGCCCAAGCTGCTCCGTGCCCTCGTCGACGGGCAGGTGAAGCGCGTGGGCGGCTCGGTCTTCGAACCGATCGACGTGCGCGTGCTCGCTGCCACGCGGCGCGACCTCGGGACCGAGATGAACGCGGGCCGCTTCCGGAGCGACCTCTTTTTCCGCATCGCGCAGGTGCGCGTCGAGCTGCCGCCGCTGCGGGAGCGCCTGAGCGACTTGCCCCTCCTCGTCGAGGAAGTGTGCCGGCGCGTCGGCAAACCCGAGCACGCGCCGATCGTCCTCGCGTGGGTCGAGCAGCGCATGGCATCGTACGATTGGCCCGGCAATGTGCGCGAGTTGAGCAGCGTGGTGAGCGTGGCGGCGATGCTCGCGAACGAGCCGGGCGCGATCGACGACGTTCTCATGCTCGTGCGGGACGAGGCGCTTGCCGATCGCCAGCGCGCGGCGACGGCGTTCGGCGAGGCGAAACGCGGGGCGATCGCGTCGTTCGAGCGCGAGTACTTCATGAACCTCGCGCGGCGCTGCAAGGGCAACGTCAGCGAGATGGCGCGGCAAAGCGGCATGGAACGGCACCACGTTCGCGCCTACCTGCGCAAATACGAGATCGACAAGAACGTCGGGAACTGAGCTGGAGCCGTGCCCCGCAACGTTTTGCGCGAGCAAGACGATAGGAGGGGATGGATCGCCAGGAGGCCAAAGACGCCAGGAAATTGGAGGAGCCCACCGTTCGCGTGGGCGCCCTGGCGTCGTCGGTCTTGCAGGCCTGCATGGAGGTGCACCGGGTTCTGGGGCCGGGCTTCTTCGAGAGTGTCTACGAGCTGGCCCTCGACCTCGAACTGACCTTGCGCGGCGTCCCGCTTGTTCGTCAGCCTCC
>DATHQY010000432.1:0-5242 GCA_035482215.1 Polyangiaceae bacterium
TCCGATGCAAATCAAGGTGGACTTCCTCGCGCAGGACTCGGCGCTCGCCGCGCCGCTCGTCCTCGACCTCGTGCGCCTCCTCGACGTCGCGAAGCGCCACGGCGAGCGCGGCATCCAGCGGCAGCTGTCGATGTTCTTCAAGTCGCCGTACCACGCGGCCGGCGAGCCGCCGGTTCACGATTTCTTCAAGCAGGAGAAGCTCCTCCTCGACTGGGCGCGCTCGCACGCGACGCCCCGCGTCGCGCACGCCAACGGCGTGAAGGCGCACGCGGAGCCGACCCAGCAATGAACGAGGCGCACGCGGGCGTCGCGGACGCGACTACCGGCGCGCGCACGCCTGATCTGGCGCTGTTTGGACGCACCCCGATCGTCCCGGCCGATGCGCATCGGCTTTGGCCGGTCATCGGGGATGAAGAGCGCCGGGCGGTGGCCCGCGTGCTCGATCGGGGCATTCTCTCGGGGTCGTTTGCGCCCGAGGCGATGGCGTTTCAAGAGGAGTTCGCGGCGTTCGTCGGCGCCAAGGTCGCGCTCCTCACGCACTGCGGAACGAGCGCGCTCGCGGTGGCTCTGGCGGCTGCGGGCGTGCGCGCCGGGGACGAAGTCATCGTCCCCGCGTACAGCTTCGTCGCGACACCGCTCGCGGTGACGCAGCTCGGTGCGATTCCGGTGTTTGCCGACGTCGACCGATGGACCGGATGCCTCACGCCGGCCGCCGCGAGCTCCGCCGTGACGCCGCGCACCCGCGCGATCATGCCGGTGCACATGCACGGGCTGGCCGCCGACATGACCGGGCTGCTCGCGGTCGCCAAGAGCCGCGGCCTCGCGCTGGTCGAAGACGCGGCCCAGGCACACGGCGCCATGTGCGACGGCCGCCCGGTCGGCGCACTCGGCATCGCGGGGGGCTTCTCGCTCCAGTCGAGCAAGAACCTGTCGGCAGGCGAAGGCGGTGTCTTCGTGACCAACGACGCCGCTGCGGCCGACATCGCGAACTCGGTGCGCAACTTCGGGCAGGATCTCCAGCGAAGCGAGAGCGCCGGCTTCGACGGGCGCCGTCCGCTCGACGGCTCGCGCTCGCTTGACTCGCAGCGTCTCGGTTCGATGTATCGCGGCAACGAAATGATGGCCGCATTCGCACGCGCCCAGCTGTCGCAGCTCCGCGAGCGCACGGGCCGGTGCCAGCGCAACGCGGATCGACTGTCTCGCGCGCTGAACGAGCTACCGGGCGTGACCGCGCCAGTCGCGCCCGTCGGTCCCGCGGCGCGCACGTCGGTGCACCACAAGTACCGCGTGCACCTCGATCCGCAGCGCGCCGGCGTGGATCTCTCGCCGGTGCAGCTTCGCGACGCCGTGCTCCAGGCCCTCCGCGCGGAAGGGCTGGAAGTCGTGCTCTGGCAATCGGTCGCGCTCCCGGCGCAGACCGTGTTTCAAGAGCGATCGGCGAGCGGAGGCTTCCCCGCGGAGGCCGACGGAGGGACGGACCTGCACGCCAACTACGACCCGGCGCGCTACCCGGAGACGAACGCCCTCCTCGCCGGCTCGCTCGTCCTCTTCTCGCAGTCGTGCCCGCTCATCGCACAGTCGGACGAGCTCGTGGATCGCTACGCCGAAGCGTTTCGGCGAGTCTGGCACGAGCGGAGCGCGCTCTCCGAGTGGGCAAGGCGTCGCTCCTCGTAAGCCTGCGCGGCTGGCCCGGGCGTATTCTGCTCGCGGTCGCCGGTTTTGCGATCATCGCGTTTCTGGTGCGAAGCGCGGGGCCGGACCGGGTTCTGCACGTGCTCCTCGATACTGCGCGGTGGTTGCCGCTCATCGCGGCGCTCGAGCTGACGCAAACGGCGACCGACATCTTCGCGGTGCGGATGCTGCTCGGCGAGGCGCGGCGCGACGTGCCCTTGTCCGCGTGGATTCGCTCGTCCGCTGTCGCCTACGCGATGATGACGCTGCTGCCCGCGGGCCGCGCCGCCGGCGAAGTCGGTCGCGCGACAATCCTCGCGAAGTACGTGGGCACCCCTCCGGCGGCGAACGCCAGCGCGCGCCTCTCGGTCGCATTTCTCAGCGGCAATGCCGTTGCGTCGGCCGCGGCGTTCGTGGCGGTCGCTTCGTGGATCGGGTTCGGCGCGCCGATGTCGCTGCTCCTCGGCGCGAACGTGCTCCTCGTCGCGGTATCGGCCGGGAGCCTGCTCGCGATCACCAAGAACGCGCGCGTCGGCCGCTGGCTCGAGAAGATGCGGCGCAGGTTCGTGCCGCATGACGAAGAAGAGCGGCCCTCGCAGCTCCCCCCGGAGGCTGGCGACACGCCGTGGCGCGCGATCGGGGCATGCCTCGTGGGCCGGTGCGCCCAGCTCACGCAGTACGGCGTCATCCTTGCCGCGGTCGGTGGCACCCCGTCCGCGCGCGGCGCGTTCGTCGCCCAGGGCATCCACCTCGTGGGCGCGACATTGGGGGATCTATTTCCGAATCAGCTCGGTGTGGTGGACGGCGTCTACCGCACGTTCGCGCCGGTGCTCGGGCTGGGCGCCGCGCCCGAGCGGGCGCTGTCGATTGCGTTCGTCGTGCACACGACGCAGCTTTCCATCGCGGGCATCTGCGTCCTGATCGCGGCACTCACGCGGAAGGAGGAGCCTCGCGAAGGAGCGCCGTCATCCGCGCGTGCAGGCGCCCATTCGTAGCGAGCACGTCCCCCGCGTAGACGACGCGATCGTCGTTCGCGTCGTCGCCATCGCGACCCGCTTCCGAGACGCGCCCGCCGGCTTCGCGCACGAGCAGCGCGCCGGCGGCGATGTCCCAGGGCGATAGCCCGAGCTCCCAATAGGCCGCGAAGCGCCCCGCCGCGACGTACGCCAGATCGAGCGCCGCGGAGGCCATTCGGCGGACCCCGGCGGACTCGCGCATGACCATGGCGAGTGCCGGAAGGTACGCCGCGTGCCGATCGCGCCGGCTCGCGTGGGGAATGCCCGTGGCGACGAGCGCACGCGAGAAGTCCGCGTCCTCGGTCACCGCGAGGCGTTCGTGGCCGAGCCAGGCGCCGCTCTCCGTCTTCGCGGCAAGCCAGGCGCCGCGGCCGGATTCGGCGACGAACATCTCGCCGAGCGGCACGTCGTAGACGACCCCTGCGGCGATGCGCCCCGCGCGTTCGAGGGCGATCGACACGGAGAAGTGCGGGATCCCGCAGAGGAAGTTGGTCGTCCCGTCGAGCGGGTCGACGATGAAGCGGGTGCCGGTGTCTGCGCCGGTGGCGTCCGTGCCTTCTTCGGCGAGAAAGCCGTAGCGCGGGCAAGCGACAAGCAGGCGATCGCGCAAGGTCGCCTCGGCTTCGCGGTCGGCGAGGGAGACGAAATCCGCCGGCCCTTTCAGCTCGACGACGAGGTCGGCGCGATGACGGAATCGGTGGAGGAGACCGGCACCCGCGGCCTCGGCGCTCGTGATCATCGCCGCGAGCTCGGCGGAAGGCTCGAAGGATCGGGAGGAAGCAACAGCGCCGCGCGTGGTCATCGTGAAGGCTCGTTTCGAGGAGCCGCGACCATACGCGCCGGCATTCGCGGCGCAAGGCGATGCGCCAGGGTCATCGCGCGGCGGACGTCATCGCTTGCCGCGCTGGCTGCTTCTCGCATGCGCCCGGATCAGGGTCCGTATCGATCCCGGAGCCTTTGAACTGAAAGAGGACGTACTTTCCCGTCGCGAGATCCTGGCCGCCGACTTCCAGCTCGGCGCGATAGTAGCCCACCACGTTTCCGTTCCGGGGGTAGCGGGGAATATGCATGGATACGTTCGTCACGCGCAGCGTCTGGCGACCTTCGGGGAAATCGAGCGCGCATGTCTCGTCCCCGGTTGGACGATCCTCGATGCCGCTGGGAATCCACACGATGCGGCACGCAGGCCCGATCGAAATGACGTTGTAGGACAGCGACGCCGCATCCGGCCCGTCCAACGGGCCGGCGCTTTCGGGTCCCGCGTGTGTCGGTTGCGAAACCACGCACGAAGTGACTTTCACCGTGACTTGCGTGAGAAGCGCGGGTTGCCCGCTGATCGTGAGGGCACCCATTCCGCTGTACCCCGCGGGCCTCACGCACGCGGTCGTCGTCGCGGCGATCGCAACCGCGACGCTGCGTGCCCACGTCGGCGCACCCCCGGCCCTCGATCGCCCCATGACTTCGCGAGTTGCAGCTAGCGTGCCGCGCCGCCATCGGGTTGCGCCGCGAAGTGAAACTCCGTGTCGGCTTCGCCGGTTCGCCAGTTGATCATGTCGACCGTGATCGCGCCGTCCGGTCGCTGCGCGAAGACTGCGAACCCGTAGTCTTTGCCGTCGAGGGGAGCTCCGCCGTTGCCGACGAGCACTTCGCGTGGGCGCTCGGCGGAATGACGATACGTATGGGAATGACCAACCAGGAGCAGCGTGTACGGGTGCCGCGCGAGAATCGCCTCGGAGGGAACGACCCCCGGCGCGGTGCTCGCGTCGGCGGGCTCGTGCCGCACCACGAACGTGTACGTCGTCGCCTCCGCGAGCGTTTCGTCGAGCCACGCCGCCTCCTGGCTCGACCACGCATTCGCGGCCACGAAGACGAGCTTCGCGCTCCACGCCTCGCCCGGCGCGACAATCCGCACCTCGTAGTACGGCTCACTGGGGCCGGGCGGCGCGAACGACGGCGCGAGGAGCTTCTCCAAGAACGCGGTGTAGTCGGCCGTCACGCCGTCGGCGCCCTCGTCACCGCAGTTCGAGCTCGTCGCGCCCGTGCACTCGTGGTTTCCGAGCGCCGGAAAGAACGGCCCGCGGTAGGCGGCTCGTGCCTCGAGATACAAATCGAGCTGCGGCCCTGCCTGCCCTTCGGGGCGATTCGACGCGAACATGTAGTCGCCGGTTGCGACGACGAACGCCGGCCTTGGCTCCGACGCCTCGATGCTTGCGAAGATCTGGGTGATGACGCTGCTCGGATAGGCGGCCGTGTCGTCTTCATCGGGCGGCCGGGTATCCCCGACGCACGCGAAGACGAGGGGCGCTCCGACGGACAGAGCCGGCGCATCGTTGCGTGGGGCCCGCCGGACGGACGGAGCGCTCGCTTCGCCGCACGCGATGCAGGCCAAGAACACCAGAGACGCACCCGTGACGAGAGGCCATCGATTCGCGGAGGAGACCATTGTACGTGGTCCCCTATCGGCCCCTCCGGCGTCACCGTTGCGTCCCCGGGCTCGTCCGAACCTGCCGCAATTCCGCGTAAGGCGCGTTCTGCGCACAGCTGCATCGTATTAT
>DATHQY010000433.1:0-7646 GCA_035482215.1 Polyangiaceae bacterium
CGCGCGCACCGCGGCCGCAGTGGACGCGGCGGAGAGGCCTACGGGGGTCCACGCCGAGACGGCGGCGATGTGCACGCGGTTCGTCACGAGATATACGTCTTTTCGCCGACGACCGTGCGATCGAGATAGTCGAGCTCTCGATGGGGCACGCGCAGCGACGTCTGAAAGACCAATACCACTTTGCGTTCGCCCGGCTGAACGAGGACCGTGCCCATTCGAGCGCGGTGTTCCTGCGAGCGCGAGCCGAACCATGTCGTGAACGTCGGATAGATTCTCGGCAGGTTGAAACGGAGGAACCCGTCCGGCGTCATATTTTCGATCACGACGGGCTCGCCGCCGCGCAGAGGCTGCGAGGGACGCTGATCGTCGGGCGCCGACTGCAAGTGGAGCTCGTCGTAGTCGTCGGGCAAGAGGGGTTTTCGATCCCGATCCCACGCGACGCCATAGGTCCCCGCGCGCTCCCGCCGCGGCGACCAGAAGCTCGCGATCGGGCCGAACCCCGCGGGCCGCTCCGTTCCGTCGGCGTATTCGACCCGATGCGCCGGAGTGCCGCGCAGGCGCCGCGGATCGAAAGCCCGCCCTTTTCCAACCGGGTTCTGGGTGTCGTACACCTGCCGTCGCGGATCGGGGTCAGTGAGATCGGCCCCGCCGAAAGCGTCTTCATAGCGAATCGGATGCTCGCGAAAGGCTTCCGCTCCGCCCGCGACGACCTGACCGCGAACCGTGACGTCATACACGCGGGGCCCGTGAACGACGAGGGACTTGCTCACGTCGCCCATGCGGAGTGAGACGAAGACGCGCGACGTCGCGGCCCCGCGGGGCGCGTACGCCGACCCTTCGAGGATCACATCCGTCGACGTTTTCGGGGGCACGAGATCGGCGTCCCATCGGAGGCTCGACGTCGCCTCGTCGCCCCAGAACTCCGGCGCGAGGAGCGGCGGCGTCGGCTCGTGCGCGAGCGCCAGCTCGCCGTTCACGCGAATGTCGTAGGTTGCTTTGACAGCGACGACCCATATGTACGCACCGTTCTTGTCGCGCGTCCACGCGCGATCGACGGCATAAGGGGTTTGGTTCGTGAGTTGCCACATCGAACGTATGCCACGACGTCGAAAGCTGGAGCCTCGTCCGTGCCCCGGCCTGAAGGACGGTATCATGTCTCCAGCGCTGTTGACTCGTTTCGCTCGAGGGTGATCCTCGCGCCATGTATCGTGGGGCCCCGTGGGAAATCCAAGGCCCAACGACGCGGCGCCGGCCGCCGGGACCGACGCCGGAGACCCCGACGAAGGGAGCGTCGCGGTCAACCCCTACGACGAGGTGCCCTATCGTTCGCGCCCGATCGAATGGAGCGCGCCCGAGCGCCTGGCGTTCGCGTCCGCCGTCCATGGCGGGCCGGTGCCGCGGCTCGATCGTGGCTCCGTCCTCGAGCTCGGGTGCGGCAACGGCGCGAATCTGCTGCCGCTCGCCGCCTACCGTTCCCGCGCGTCCTTCGTGGGCGTCGATGGGTCGCGGTCGGCGATCGACGTGGCCGAGGCGAGGCGCCGAGAGCTCGGCCTCGGCAACGTGCGCTTCGTTCGCGCCGACTTCGCGGCCACCCTCGCGGCGCTCGAGGGCCCGTTCGATTTCATCCTGATGCACGGCGTTCTATCGTGGGTATCGGACATCGAGCGCGACGCGCTCTTTCGGATCGGCGCAACGAGGCTCGCCGCCGAAGGGCTTCTTTACCTGAATTACAACTGCAAGCCCGGTTGGAATATCCGCGGGATGGTGCGCGACTCTCTCCTCGCGCAGACGTCCGACGTGCGAGGGCTCGCGGCGCGCGCGAAACGTGCGCAGGAGGTCGCGGCGACGGTGGCCGCGTCACTCGCCGGGCTCGAACATCCGTATTCACGCCTTTTGGAGAACGAATACCGATTCGTACGCGACGCCGACGCGAGCTACGTCGCTCATGAGTTTCTCGCCGAGCACAATCACGCTTATTGGCGCAGCGAGCTTCTCGCGCTCGCGAGCGGATGGGGCTTGCGGCCCGTGGCGGACGCCGACTTCGACCGCGCCTCGGGGCGGTTGCCCGACGATCTGGAAAGGCGGATTGCCGCTTGCGGACTCGGCAATCGCGCTGTCGAAGATACGATCGATCTCCTCTCGTATCGGCAACTGCACTCGCCGATTCTCGCGCACGAGGGGGCGGCTCGCCGTGCCTTCTCCCTGGCCGACGTCGGAGGCTTCTTCATCGCTTCTTCGCTCCGCCCGGCCGACGCGCCTTCCCCGACCGTGCGACGCTTCCTCCACGCTTCGGGCCACGAAGTCGAAGTCAGGAACGAAGCGATCGGTCACGCGCTGGAGGCGCTGCGCCCGCGGTGGCCCCGCGGCCTTCGCGTGCGCGACGTGCTCCCGGAGGTGCCCACCCATGCGAGCGATCTCTTGCTCCTGCAGCGCCACGGGATGATCGACCTCCGTCTCGTCGAACCCGACGACGCGAGCCCCTCGGCCGCCGTGCGGGCGTGCGAAGAGCGATGGGGCGGGTATTTCACAGATCCGTACCACCGGTTGACGTTCGTCTGAGGCCGCGCGATTCGTGGAACGCGAACGTCCCCACGTGGCCTACCTCGTCTGCGCGCTTCGCGTCGGCGTCCCTGTCAGTTCGCGCCCCCGTCGGGGCCCCCCTCCGGGTCCGCCGTTCCGGCGTCGTCGCTTGGCATCGGCCCCGAGGGCGGCAGCGGCTCCGGCTGATCGCCGCAGAAGGGCGGTAGCGGCTGGGGGTTGAGACAGTGATCATTCCCGCCCAACGGTCCGCACGCGCCGATCCCCGCGATGCTGGCGCACGCCGCGGCGAGTGCTGCAATGCGGAGGACGGCTCGGGGGCTCACGCGCGCTCGGACCAGCAGAGGTCGTGCCAGAGGAAGTGCACCGTCTGCCCGCGGCAACTCGGGTGGCTTCGCGGCGTGGGACCACCATCACCTGACAGTGTTGACGGGGCGCGGCACAATGTGGCGCACGTTCGGTCAGGCCCGTCGCCGAAGATTTTCTCGCGTTGGCCGATGCCCGTCGTCTGTTGCGCGAGAGTCTCGAGGACGAAATCGCGGGGTCGTGTCCTCGCGCGTGAGCCCGCCGGACATCGCGTCCCGGCCCGTGCGACTCGGGCACGGACCGGCTAGCGTTGGGCGCGCCGGTTGGCTGTCCCGGGGCGCCGTCGCGCGGGGCAGAGCGTCGAGCGACTTGTAGCGACTTAGGTAGAGGAGCGGAACGGATGCGTGCACAGGCTTGGTTTGCGGCGGCCCTCGGAGCCACCCTCGCGGTCGGGTGCGCAGCGAAGGTGGCAAACGTCCCGGACCACGGGGACGCCGCCCCGATGGGGCCGACCGACGCGTCGACGACGACGGAGGCGGGATCGCCCGCCGTGGTCACGATCGACACGGGAACGGAGCACCAGACGATGGACGGGTTCGGCGCCTCCGACGCCTTTTCGGGGAAGGCGTTGAGCGCGGCGCAAGTGAGCGCGTTCTTCGACCCGACCAACGGCATCGGATTGTCGCTGCTTCGAATCGGCATCGACGCGAGCGGCGCAACGCTCGGCGCCGGCGCGTATGCGGATGCCATGGCAGCGCACGCGTTCGGCGTCCGCGTCTGGGCGGCCCCGTGGTCCCCGCCGGGAGCCGACAAGAGCAACGGCAGCGAGATCGACGGCGGCACGCTCGACCAGAGCGCGTACGCATCGTGGGCGAGCGCGCTCGCGGGCTTCGCGACGACGTTCCAGCAGACGACGGGTTTTCCGCTTTACGCCCTCTCAGCCCAAAATGAGCCGGATTTCACGGCGCCCTATCCGTCGTGCCTGTATTCGCCGTCGCAAATGGCCGCCTTCGTGAAGGTGCTCGGGCCGCAGCTCGCGAGCCTCACGCCGCCCGTGCTGCTCCTCGCCCCCGAGCCCGACGTTTGGGACGAGCTTTGGGGCGACAACGGCTACGGGACAGCCCTTCTCGGCGACTCGGCCGCCTCCGCGGCGATCGGGATCATGGCGACCCACGACTACGGGCACATGAACGATGCCGTGCCGACGCGCCCGCCGCCCCCGGCCGGGCTCGGCCAGCCGCTCTGGGAGACGGAGGTGTCCGATGAGACGGCGGCGGACGTCGACATCGGCCACGGCATCGAGGTGGCCATCTGGATCTATGCCGCGGTGACCACGGGCGGCGCGAGCGCGTGGCACTATTGGCAGCTCGTCAACGGAAACATGACCGATGGCGAGGGCTTGCTGGCCTCGACCGGCGATCTCACGAACCCGCCGAAGCGGCTCTATACGGTCGGCAATTTCAGCAAATTCGTGCGACCGGGTTACGTGCGCGTGGACACGAACGGCGGCGTGCCACCCGACGTGTGGATCGTCTCCTTCCAGAACCCGGCCGACGGGACGCTGGCCGTCGTCGCGATCAACGCCGGGATGACCGACGTGCCGCTGGCGGCGACCGTGGGGGCGACTCCGTCGCCGGCCGAGGTGACGCCGTGGCTCACGTCCGCGACGGACAACCTCGCGGCCCAGGCCCCCATCGCCCTTTCGGCCGGCACCTTTCAGGCGACGCTTGCAGCCCAGACCGTGACGACCTTCGTCGGCACACCGTGACAGCCGCCGCAATGAAATCCAATTGCGAGGACTACACGATTGGCGGTCCCGCTCACCGCTGATTGTCGCGTTTCTTTCATCGTCCGACGCCACGCCTTTGCTAGACGAGACCCATGACGCCTCCCATCCCGAACGTGGTCGAGCGACGATGAAGACCACGATGAAGGCCGGACAAGGAGTGCGACTGGACGAGACGCGAACCAACGATCTGCCGGTGCTCTCGTTCGCCGATACCCGCGCCTGGTCGCGATGGCTGGCCTCGCATCACGCATCGTCGCGAGGTGCCTGGCTCAAGATTGCAAAGAAGGGGTCGAAGTCCGAATCGGTCACGTACGCCGAGGCTCTGGAAGTCGCGCTCATCTGGGGGTGGATCGACGGGCAGAAGGGCAAGCTCGACGACGCATGGTGGCTCCAGAAGTTCACGCCTCGCGGGCCGAAGAGCATCTGGTCGACGATAAACCGCGAGAAGGCGGCGGCGCTCATCGAGGCCGGCAAGATGAAACCGCCGGGGATCGCGGAAGTCGAGCGCGCGAAACGGGATGGGCGGTGGGAGACCGCCTACGACTCCCAGAGCCGGGCAACAGTGCCGCCGGACTTGGAGAAGGCGTTGGCGGCCAACGCCCGCGCGGCCCGGTTCTTCGAGACTCTGGAGCCGCACAACCGCTACGCCGTTCTGTTCCGCGTCCACACCGCCAGGAAGCCCGAGACGCGGGCGGCTCGCATCGAGAAGTTCGTCGCGATGCTGGAGAGGCACGAGAAGCTGCACCCTTCGAAACGATAGCGGGCCAGGGTTCGGTCGTGCGTTCGACGCGCGTCCGTGGGGACTTCAGGACGAGTTCCGAGACCGACGACCTGTGCCGGTATTGCGAAAATTATAAGCCTATTTTCTGTAAAGATATTTGGTGTGCACGAATGATTCGGTTGCTCGCAAATTCCATTCTTCAGCCTGGCCCATCGCCTCGCACGCAGCATCCCGTACGCGCATACTGCGGTGCATGCGCGTCCGTGCGATGGGCGGATTCTTGATCTCGGTCTCGTTCGCGGCGGCCTGCTCCGGCGCGTCGAGCCCTGGAGGCGCAAGCGTCTCAGGGAGCACCTCGGGGGCGAACACGAGCACCGGTTCGACCGTTGGCTCCGGCTCGAGGAGCGGCACGGGAGCGAGCGCGGGCACCGCGGAAAGCACCGGCTCGATCTCCGGAGAAGGCTCGGGCACTTCGACCTCCGGGTCGGGTTCGGGCTCTGGCGTAGGTTCTTCCGGCGGGGCTTCCGGCGCGCAGGGGTCCGTTTCGGACGCGGGATTTGGCGGCGTCGACGCCACGATCCTTGCGCCGGGAGACGCCGGGACGTCGACCGGGTGCGGCTCGGCCAACACGACCTCTCCGTGCGCGCCGCCGGCCAACGTGGGCTTCTCGACCAACAACCCGGGCACGATGTGCATGTTGCAGGTCAACGGCACGACGCGTTCGTATTATTTGAAGCTCCCCACCGGCTACGACGGGTCGACGCCCTACCCGGTCGTCTTCCAGTTCCACCCTCTCGGCGGTTCGGCGAGCGAGGCCTTGTTCATGTACCAAGGAATCGGCACCGGCTTTCCGAATGCCATTTACATCACGCCGCAGGGGCTTCCCTCGGACGCTGACGGCGGGAACCCGGGCTGGGCGAATACGAACAATGAAGACATGAACTTCACGATGCAGATGCTCGCGCAGGCCCAGGCGGACTATTGCGTCGACAACGCCCGCATCTTTTCCGTGGGCTTCAGCTACGGCGGGATGATGTCCTACGCGGTCGGTCTCGAAGAGCCGAGCGTCTTTCGCGCGATTGCCCCCATGTCCGGTGCGCTGTACAGCGACCAAAGGGGGCAGAACCACGCCCATCCGATCGCGATGTGGGGCTCGCACGGAACCTCGGACGACGTCGTCCCCATCGCCGACGGGCGGTCGGCACGCGACCAGATTCTGAGCGAAAATAACTGCGGCGACCAGACGATGCCGATCGATCCCAGTCCTTGCGTCGCCTACCAGGGCTGCGACACGGGCTACCCCGTCACATGGTGCGAATGGGACGGCGGACACGGAATCCCGAGCTTCGGAAACAGCGCCATCGCCGCGTTCTTGAAGCAGTTTTGATTTTCGATCGACCGCGGATTTGCTCGAGAGCGGATCGGGCGGCGTAGGTATCACTTTCTACGGCCGACGGGGAGACCTTCCGCGTTTCGGCCGGTGCAATGAAATGTAAGCGCGAGTTTCTCGCCGGATTCGGCGAGCGCGCGTCGCATTTCTAGACGGATTCGCGCTTCGGCCACGTCTACACGAGGACAGGAAGTTCCCAAGGAGGTCCCGTAACGCGTGTCACCTGCAGCTGGTCATCCTCTGCGCGATTCCCTCGTGGATTCTGATTCCGGAGTTCGTCTATGAGAACCCGGCGGGCGCTTCTGGTCGGTGTCGGTTTCTTCCTTCTAGGAGGCTGCAGCCTCATCGCCAACCTCGATCAGTTCGATGGAGCCACTGAGGTCGTCGCCGACGCGGGCCCCGACGCACAAGGACAGTCTGGAGAGGGCGGGACGGCGCTATATCCCGAGGGGGACATCGGCACGTCGGACCAATTCAGCCAAGACGACGAGGCGATGGCGCAGCTCGGAGAAGAAGTCGCCGAGGAGACCTCGTCCGTCGACGGCGTCGATGCCGCCGATGCCGACGCGTCTGGAGACGGAGGCGAATCCGGCGACGCCGACTCCGCGGGCGGCATGGATGCGTCGCCGGACGTCTGCGGCATTACTTCTCCCAATTTGCTGGCAAACCCGGGCTTCGAGTGCGGTGAGTCGCCGTGGTACCCCCTTGCTGAAAACGTTCCGCTGGAGATTGTCACTGCGCCAACTCACAGCGGCGCCTATGCCTGTCTCGAGCCGTTCCGCACCCAATCCTACGACGGCCCGACGCAGAACATCGCGGGTGGGCTTGCTCCAGGCATCCTTTACCGGGGCAGTGCCTGGGTACAGATAGGAACGACGGACGGGGGCGCCGCGACTGCGCCT
>DATHQY010000434.1:0-2026 GCA_035482215.1 Polyangiaceae bacterium
GCGTCGACAACGCGCTCAAGGTCGTCGGCGACTTTTACCTCGCGCGCGTCTACGAGAGCGCCGTCCGGCGCTTCCGGATCCGGGCGTGGCAAGCCAGCATCGACGCCAAGCAGGGACTCCTCGCCCAAGCCTACGGCCTGATTCGCGGCGAAGTCGAGGCCCGCCGGAGCACGGTCCTCGAGCTCGTCGTCATCGTCCTCATCGTAGTCGAAGTCGTCCTCGCCTTGACGCGGCACTAGCCGCGGGAACGCCCCGTCCCCTGTTGAACTTCGGGTAGTAGCGGCGGTTCGAATGGATTCCTACGCGACCTTCTTCTCGGACGCCACCGACGAGGCGTCCGGTCGAAGAGCAGCGACGAGCGAGGGCATGTGTACGTAGCCCTTCACGCGCCGGAAGCCCTTCTGCGCTTCGGCGATGCCGAGTGCGACCCACCGTCGGATCATCGCCTCGTCCTTCCATCGCTTGACGTTGCGAGCGATGCGTCGAAGCGAGCCGTTCATGTTCTCGATCGGGTTGGTCGTCGCGAAGGTGCGGCGCAGCGCAGGCGGGAGATTCAGCCGCATCACGGTCAGCGTCTCGTCGAGTCCTTCGCGCAGGCTCGCGGCCGCGCCGTCCTCACCATTCGCGTCGAGCCACGAGGCAAGCTGCATCAACTTCTTCTTCGCTGTCGCAGCCGTCGCCGAATCGTATGCATCACGCATCTGTTTCGCGACGTAGGCTCGGCGCGATTCGGGCAGGTGGTCGCGGACGTTGCGTGCCTTGTGGACCTGGCATCGCTGCACGACCGCGCGATCGCCGAAGACGTCGCGCAGCGCCTTGCGGATCGCCTTGCCGCCGTCGATGACGAAGAGCATCGAGGTCTCGACGCGAAGACCGCGACCCACCAGATTCGAGAGCAGCTCGGTCACCACGACGGTGTTCTCGGTCGAGCCGGCCCAGATGCCCAGCGGCGTCTTGGTGCCGTCGATCGTCACGCCCAGCGCGATCAGCACCGCGTGCCCCGCGAACTCGATGCCGTCGATGAACATGGCAACCAGATCAACGTCGTCGAGTTTGCGCGAGACGAAGTGCGCGAGCTTCTCGGTCGTGGCGTCGATGAGCGCGCGCGACGCGTTGCTTTTGCTCGTGCCGCGCGTCTCGATCGATTCGTCCACCGGTTCCAGGCTCCGGTCGTAGCCGCGCGTCGAGACTCCGAGCGCGATCTGCTCGGCGACGCGATCGGACATCGGATCTCCGTCGCGCAGGGCTTCGACGCTCGGCAGCGTCACTTCGGCGCGGCGTCCCTGACCCCGAGCCCGGACCCGAGGGTGCGGCAGTGACACGTTTCGACCGCCGAAGCACACCGGCGTCGAGCCCGTGCCCCAGTGATGATGCGTGCGCCCCTCGATGTGCTTGCCCTTCGGCCCTGCGATCATCGCGGCCTCCGTCGCAAGCAGCTCCGAGAGCGCGACCATTCCCATCTGCTGTACGAACGACAGCAGTCCTTTCTTCGTCGCGTCCATCGCCAGTAGCAGCGGCAGCATGAGTTGCTGCATCGCCACGCTCATCGCGACCGGAGTCTTCTCTTGCTTCCGTACCGTGCCTGCGGCTCTCTTCTTCATGGCGGCTCCTTTGCCCTCGTGGGGCTCAAAGTCCTGGCAGACCTGATTCTCAGGCCGGCAAGGAGCCGCCGCTACTTCACGAATTCAACATGGTCCGGGGCATCCCCGACGGCGGAACCGCCGAGAGCAATCCAGCAACCATCAGCAGCGTGCGCATCGACAAGTACGACGTGACAGTGGGTCGTTTCCGTCAGTTCGTGTCGGCTTGGAACGGCGGGTACACGCCGCCCGTGGGCTCGGGTATCCATACGCACTTGAACAGCGGGTTGGGACTCGTCAACAGCGGCGCCCCAAGCAGCGACGCGGGAGCGGCATACGAGACGGGGTGGTCCACGGCGTGGAACTCGGCAATCGCCCCGACGAACTCGAACCTCGCGTGCGCTCCTCCGTACGACACGTGAACGAATACGGCGGGCACGCAGGAG
>DATHQY010000435.1:0-4063 GCA_035482215.1 Polyangiaceae bacterium
GGGCCGCGCGATCGAACGGACGCACGCGCGACGTGTTGTCCACGACCGTGAGGCCCGGCGCGAGCGTGAAGGCGCTCGCTTTGACGTAAACGACTTGCTCGCAAGAGAAGTTGAAACCCGTGGCATAGTAGGCGTCCGCGCCGATGACGGACGCAGCGCTCGGTCGCTCCGGCAAGGGCTCGTCGACTTTGAGCAAGAATTTGCCTTTGCCCGGGATCTTGATGCGAAACCCGAGCGACGATCCGTTCTGTTTGCCCTTGTCGATGAGCCATGCCCCGTCGGGGATATGGCTCGTGTCGCCCAGGAGCTGGGACGGCTTGCAAGCGGCCCGCAGGAGCTCTTCGCGCGTCATGGGATGGACGCCGAGGCGGTTCGTGAACCAGGCCGAGTCGGCGACTTCGTCGAACGCGTTGACGTTCGCGGCTTCGCGGGAGGCTTCGAACGTCCACGCCTCGGCGAGCGGCCGAAATACCAGGTTGTCCGCGCCGTCCCACACGAGGGGGGACACGTACGGATCGGGGGCGCAGGCGATATGTTTGGGGTCCTTGTCGCTCGGCGCGCGATGGCACGCGATCGTGACCGAACGGAGATCGGTGTCGGCCGTCACGGGGGCGCGGAGGGGGAAGCGCCGCTCGCTCGCGGCGCACGAGACCGCGAAGCCGGCGGCGGCGGCGACGGCGAGCGCTCTTGCGGGGTTCGTTCGTGACAGGTTCACCGTGCGGCTCCTTTCTCGTGGTTTCACGCGTTAGAACCGGCTCGTCCCGAACGCGAGCCGGACCGTGTCGATTTGCGTTCCGTGATCGAACGTCTCCGTGCCGAAGCCGATGAGGATGTGCACGTCGCTGTCGGGCGACATATCCGACTGGATTCCGAGGGCCGATTCGAAGCGCAGAAGCTTCGGGTCGAAGCCGTCGAGGTGCTCGCCAAAGACGTTGCCGACCGCCGCTTCGAGCGACCCGCTGATGTACGGGCCGATGGGCCAGCGGTAGCGAAGCGTCGCCACCGCGGCGCTCCGGTCGACGAGGCGGCCCGCGTAGAATCCCGGCATCGGCGCGAGGTCGCCGCCGAGGGAAACGAGCTCGGTGAAGGGAATCGCGCCGGAGCCGAGGGGATCGGCGAACAGCGCTTCGGCGCCGAGACTGAGGATACGGCGGTGCCCGTCGAGGTCGACATAGCCCGCGGCGCCGGCGTCCCAGCGGATCCACGACGCGGGCGGTTCGCCGGTCGCGGTCCCGGAAACCGTGCCCTGACCTTCGACGCGGAAGCCCGATCCGGGCGCCGGGTAGGGCCTGCGCGTATCGAACGCCGCGGCCGTCCGGCTCGTCACGATCGTATACGGCGAACCGAAATCCGAGGGCATCGAGAAGACGCCCGCGCGAACCTGCTGGCTGAGACGCGGGTCGTCGCCGAAGGTGCCGTCGTAGGTCTTGGCGGTGCGCAGACCGAGCGCCGTTTCGACGTGGCTTCCTCTCCAGACGACGCTGCTCAGCGAGAGGCCCGCGTCGAGGCGGTCCTCGCCGTAACGGCTCTGCGCCGATTGCAGCGTCATGGGGCCGATTCCGTAGAACACGTAATCGGGCCGGCGCGTGTAGCCGACTCCCCAGGCGAACGTATCTCGCTTCGTGAGATGGATCCGCTCTTTGAAGTTGGCCATGACCCAGTCTTCGCCCCACGTCGACGCGTGAAGGCGAAACTCGTTGCCTTTGAAGAAGGCGTCGTTCCAAAAGAAGTAGAGGCCGACGCTCGGATTGAATCCGAAATCGACGAAGAGGACGGGCGCGAAACCGGCCTTGTGGTCGGGGCCGAACGCGAAGAAGTCGTAGAGCACCGACGGCAGATTCGCGCGTTCCGCCGCCGTGAGGGCGGCGCCGATCGGCCGGCGGATGACGAACTCGCTCACGAACCAGACTGGCGAGAAGAGGATGCGCGGAATCCATAGCGCGACTTCGCCGGCGGACGGCGAGGGCGGCGGCCGGCCTTCGTAGTCGGGGAGGGCACGATTCGGCGATGGGGTCGATGCGGGCGCGGCGCGCGGCGCGGGCGCAGCGCTCGGCGCGGGCGCAGCGCTCGGCGCGGGCGCGTCGTCGGCGAGAGCCGGATGGGCGGCGGTCACGGCGATCGCTGCGGCGAGGGCGTGTCGCAGGCGGCCGACGCGGAGCGGGCGAGACCTCACGGTGGGGCGCCGAGGAGTCACGAGGCCAACGGCTCGGCGGCGATGAGCGCTTCACCCTCGTTCTCGCGGCGCTTCTGCTCGCGCCCGACCCCGAACACGAGGAGCCCCCAGCCCGCGATGAGGATGACGTTGAGCGCAGCGAACGCTCGCGTCGGCGCGCCGATCTGGCTTCCCAAGTAGACGACTACGGCGGACAGAACGTCGCCCAGGCGGACGAAGAGCGTGTCAACCGTGGTCTTGCCGACGTATTTCTCGAGTCGCGACGTCACGAGATACAGGGACTGCCGCGCGGTGTTCTGGAGCGAGTAGTCGATGCTGTTTTCTCCGACTTTCACGATGCGAATCAGCGAGAGGCTCGGGAAAAACATGAGGAGCGCGTACCCCGTCAGCGACACGGCGGGCTGGAAGAGAAGCGCATTGCGGACCCCGAGAGTCCTCATGATCCGCGACACCGCGAAGAGCTGGACGATCGTGCCCGTGGCGTTCACCCACGCGAAGTACTCACCCTTGAACGCGCCGATGAAGGCCGACGCGGCCACTTTGTTCAAGCCCTGCGCGTGCACCGAGGCGAGGAGCGTGCGGTCGAGAATGTATTCGCCGCTCGCGTTCACCCAGTTGAGGATGAGCGTGAGGCCGGCGATGAGCAGGAGGTAGCGATCGCGAAAGAGCAGATCGAACGGCCGCGCCTCCGTGGCCGCGGGCGTAGGGGCCTCGGTCTTGGCTGCCGTGACGGGCAGGGTCGCCCCGAGGCGGCGGTCGACCCACGCGAGCAACGCAACGCAGAGGACGAGAATGCCCGCGGCGGTCAGCATGAGGGCCTGCGGCCCGAGGCCGATGAGGTCCTTCGCGAAGCGTGCCCCGGCGACCGCGCCGACCGAGCTCCCGATGCCGAGAATCGCGAACACGCGCGCGCCTCGTTCCGGCGTGTACGAGTCCGCCGCGTACGCCCAGAACTGCGCAATCGACGTGTAGTTGAAGACGCCGACCCAGAGATAGAAAGGGACGCCGATCGGCGTGCCTGCCGTGGCGAGGGCCGCGAAGATCAGCAGATTCGAGGCGAAGAAGAGATAGACCGATGCGAGCAGGCGCACGCGGCCGACGTGGCGCGCGACGCTCGCGTACGCCCGAACGACGACGACGAGGAGCGCGGCCTGGCCGGCCGACGCGTACTGCTTCATCTCGGCGCCGCCGCCGCTGAGCAAGATCAGCGGCTCGCGCGCCGTCTTGAGCAGGTAGTACGCCGCCAAGAGCGAGAAGACGATGAGGCAGAGCACGATCGCGCTCACCGCTTCGTCTGGCTCGATGCGGGCGAACGGCCGCAGGAGGCGCGAGAGCAGGCGTTCCCCGGCGGTGGACGCGGGTTCGGGGGTGACCGGGGGAACGGCGATCGCGTCCATTTGAAACGTCGTGAATGCCTGTAGTGGGCATGGGGGAATTGGTCCATGGGTTTGCGTCAGAACGCCCACCCGCCGGCCACGAAAGCGGCGTTTGTGTCGCGCTGCGTCTCCATGGCGACGGCCGCGGGAGGGGACGGATTCGCGTGCACCAGCAGCGGCACGAGCACGCCGGCGAGAGTGCCGAACAACGCGCCGGCGAGGACGTCGGTGAAATAGTGCTTGTCGGCCGCGATGCGGAGGTAGCCCGTGAGCGCGGCGACGGGGAATCCGGTGGCCCAGACGAGCGGCGAGCCCCGGTATCCGCGGAGCGACGCCACCGTTGCGCTTGCTGCGGCCATCGAGAAGTCGAGCGCGGTGTGTCCCGAATAGAACGAGAGGTTTTCGTCGGGGTTGCGAGGACCCGCGTACGCGGGATCGCGGTAGTGGGCAAAGGGCCGCTGCCGTGCGACGACGAACTTCACGAATTCGTCGAGGGCGCTCGAAAGGGCGACGG
>DATHQY010000436.1:0-6694 GCA_035482215.1 Polyangiaceae bacterium
GCCGCGGGGGGGAACGTTCCCCGACTTCGTCGCATCGCCGCGAGCGCTGCTCGTCGTGGCGGCGGTGATGGCGCACGTGAATGCCCATCGCGAGACGCGCAAGGCCCTCGCGATGGACCGGATCGACCTCTTCGACAAAGGCAGGAAGAACGCCCGCGACGCCGAATCGGCCGAAGAGAAGCAGACGGGGATGTATCGGGACGTTCAAGCGCACATCCCGGAACATCAAACCGTCCTCGTGATCGTGACCGAGCCGTTCCGGTTCAATTTCCGGCGCAACACCATCTTCAGCCTCGATGTCCCCGGCGGGCTCGGGCCGAAGCCGGGGTTTCCCTCGTACAAGGGGCCCGACGTGCTGGCGGATTACTTTCTTCGAAACGGCGTGCGGTATCTCATCACGGTGAATTTTCACTCGACGATCGATCTGCTGAGCCTCGACTTTTGGCCGCGGATCGTCGGACTCCCGCACAACTACGGGGCATACGAAGCGCCGTTCATCCTCGATGCGCTCAAGTCGCTCGAGCAGATCGCGCAAACGCACCGCACGATCTACGAGGGCTCCGGCATGACGGTGAGCGACTTGAGCCAACGGCGATAGCGGGCCTGGCCGAGTCGGAGGCCCAGACTCGCCCGGGGGGTCTAGCGGAGTCGCTTCTCGGGAACGCGTCACGGTCGTTTCGTCAAGAGACAACCGATTTCTGCGTGTCCGCGGCCCCGGCCGCGGCGTCTCCGCGGCCTCGGCGGCGCCGGACGATTGCGAAGGTGCGCTCCGCGTGGGAAAGTTCTCTTCGGGCGTGCGGGCTGGTCCCGCGCGCGGCGCGCGCCCGGCGAGGTCGTGCGGCGCCAACCGTGACGACTCGCCGACCGAAACCGTGGAACCCTCCCAGCTGTCACTCCCGCTCGAGGAGTTCCACGCGTTGGCGCGGGCGCCGGGAATCGCTCGGCCGCGGCGGGTCTTCAGCAACCGGGACCTGCGGATGAGCAACATCGCGTGGGTCGGGTTCGACATGGACTACACGCTCGCCATCTACAACCAGCAGCAGATGGACGAGTTGTCGATCCGCGCCACCATCGAGAAGCTAGTGGCGCGCGGCTATCCGGAATTTTTGCGCACGATGCCGTACTCGATCGCGTTTCCGGTGCGCGGTCTGCTCATCGACAAGCGGTTCGGCCACATCCTCAAGATGAACCGCTACAAGTTCGTCACGAAGGGCTACCACGGCTTTCGCGAGCTCGGCGCCGAAGAGCTCCGCGAGCTGTACCACTCGAAGAAGATTCGGCCGGCGACGCCGCGCTACCACTGGATCGACACACTCTATGCGCTGAGCGAAGCCGCCATCTACGCCGCGCTCGTCGAAGCGATGGAAAAGCGCGGCCTGGCCGTCGACTACGGCCGCGTCTTCCAGGACATCCGCGAGAGCATCGACGAGGCGCATCGCGACGGAACGATCCTCGAGACGGTCGCGGCGGACTTTCCACGCTTCGTCAACAAGGACCCCGAGCTCGCGCCGACGCTGCACAAGCTCCGGAGCGCAGGCAAGAAGCTCTTCGTCCTGACGAACTCGCGGTGGTCTTACACCGAGAAGATGATGAGTTACCTGCTCGACGGCCAGATGATCGAGTACCCGCACTGGCGGAACTACTTCGACGTCGTGGTGGTCGCGGCGATGAAGCCCGCTTTCTTCCAGGAACGGCGGCCGCTCATGCAACGAAACGGCGACAAGCTCGAGCCAGCGACCTTTCCGCTCGAGCGCGCCACGATCTACGAAGGCGGCAATCTGCACGAGCTCGAGCGCGCCCTGGGCGCAGCCGGCGACGAGATCCTGTACGTCGGCGACCACATTTACGGCGATATCCTCCGGAGCAAAAAAGAGAGCGCTTGGCGCACGGCGATGATCATCCAGGAGCTCGAAGGCGAAGTGCTCGCTCACGAGTCGTGCCGGGAGGACTTTGCCCGCCAGGCGGAGCTCGGCGAGGCTCGCGATCGCCTCGAAGACGAGCTGCGCTTCTATCAGACCCGCTTCAAGGAGCTGTCGCGCAGGGGCGACCACGTCGCGAAGGCGAACGGCGCCCCGCAACACCACGGCCACGCAAGCCCACACGCGAACGGGTACGCGCTCGAGAGCGACGGCGAGCGGTCGCGCATCAAACGCGGGATCGATCGCGTCCGGGCGCGCCTGCGGCACGTGGAGGGGGAGCTACGCCTAATCGAGCGGCGTATCGATCAGCGGTTCCACCCGTTCTGGGGATCACTCCTGAAAGAGGAGAACGAAGAATCTAGCTTCGGCGCGCAAGTCGAGGAGTACGCGTGCCTCTACACGGCCCGCGTCAGCAACTTCTTGCTCTACTCGCCGCAGCAATACTTCCGGAGCCCGCGCGACGAGATGGCCCACGAAATCGGCTGAACGTGGTACCGAGCCGGCGATGACGCCGCAAGCCGACGCAAACGACATGCCCCCGGGCCGCATCAAGGACGCGCCAGAGGACTTCGTCGTCGAAGAGATACCGGCCTACGCGCCTTCGGGGGCGGGCGAGCACGTGTTCATTCGTCTGACGAAGCGCGACCGAACGACGCCCGACGCGGTGCGCGACGTCGCGCGCGCGCTCGGCTGCGATCCGCGCGAAGCGGGCTACGCGGGAATGAAGGACAAGCGCGCGGTGACCACCCAGACGATCTCGCTGCACGCGCCGCGCGGCACGAAGCCCGACGATCTGGCGGCGCAAGCGCTGTCCGTCGCCGTCCCGGGCGTGACGATCCACGAGGCGGCGCCGCACGGCAACAAGCTGAAGCCCGGCCATCTTCTCGGCAATCGATTCACGATCGCGGTACGCGGCGTTCCGCGGGAGCGCGCGGCGGAAGTGACCGCGTCGCTCGACCGGGTCGCGCGCGAAGGCGTGCCCAACGCGTTCGGCGAGCAGCGCTTCGGCGCCGCGGGCGACAACGCCGACCGCGCGCTCGCGTGGCTCCGCGGGCAAGATCGCGGGCCACGCGACAAGACTCTCTTGCGCCTTCTTTGGTCGTCACTGCAGTCCGCCATCTTCAACGCGGTGCTCGACGCGCGGGTGAAGGACGGCACGTGGACGACGCCGCTCGCCGGAGACCTTCTGAAGCTGCGGACATCCGGCGGGCTCTTCGTCTGTTCGGACGTTCAGACGGATCGCGAACGCGCGATGACGGGTGAAGTGTCGCCGACGGGACCCATCGTGGGTGTCAGCATGCGGACGGCGGAGGGCGCGCCTGCCGAGCTCGAAAAACGCGTCACCGACTCCATCCTCGGCGAAGGGATCGACCTGACGAAGACGCGCGCGCTCGGCGAGGGCAGCCGGCGCTCGCTCCGCCTCTGGATCGAGGGGCTGCGCGTGATTCCCGACGAACCGAACGAAAGCGGAAACAGAACGTCCTGCCTGCGGGTTCACTTCGTGCTACCGAAGGGGGCCTACGCGACCACCGTTCTGGCGAGCGCGATTGCCATGAACGCGCCGGAGTCAAATTAAGTGAATTCTCTCATCGAACGAGTGAAGAGCGCGATGGTCGGGCTGGGCACCGGCTGGGTGCTCGTACTGATGCTCGTGCTCAGCGTCATTTCGCTGGCCATCATGCTCGAGAGGGCGTGGCTCTATTGGTCCTTGCGGGACGACGTCGAAGTATTGATGCGCGATCTGGGCAAGCTCCTTCGCGGCGGTGATCTCGAAGGCGCGCGGCGGCGGCTCGAAGCGTCGCGAAGCGCCGAAGCCGCGGTCGTCGTCGCCGGTCTCGTCGAGGCGGATCGCGGCGTGGCCGCCGCCGAAGAAGCGATGGATGGGGCGAGCGCGCTGCAGCGGATGAAGCTCGAACGGCGCCTCGCGTTCCTTGGAACGCTGGGGAACAACGCCCCGTTCATCGGGCTGCTCGGCACCGTGATCGGCATCGTCGCCGCGTTCGACGAGCTCAGCAAAGTGAAGCTCGTCGCCGCCGGGCAATCGACGCAGCTCGCACCGGAAGCGGTCATGGGCCGCATCTCGGAAGCGCTCGTCGCGACTGCGATCGGGATTCTGATCGCCATCCCGGCGGTCGCCGCGTTCAATACGTTCCAGCGCATCGTTCGCAACACCGTGGCGAACACGGACGCGCTCGGGCATATGCTCCTCGCGCACCTGAAGGCGGTGCCGGCGGACGGTGACGTGCCGGCCCGCGCCGAACGCGCCGAAGCGCCGGCGCGAACCAAAGGCGAAGCCACCGAAGGCTCGGAGAGGAACTAAGGCGACCCATGGCCGGTGGCGCAACAGGCGACACGGACGACGCCATCACGGGGATCAACGTCACGCCCCTCGTCGACATCACGCTCGTTCTTCTGATCATCTTCATGGTGACGACGAAGATCGTGCTGAACCAGACGGTGCCGCTCGACTTGCCGAAGGCGGCGACGGGCACGAGCGACGTGCAGGTGGTCTTCAGCATCGTGCTCGCGGCCGACGGGCGCGTCATGGTGGACTCGAACCAGATTCCGAACGACGACGCGATTCTGGCGCTCGCGCGCGACGCGCAGACGGCGCACCCGGACTTGCGCGCCGTCATCAAGGCCGACGCGGCGGTGACGCACGGGCGCGTCATCCACGTGCTGGATCTGCTGAAGCAGGCCCACGTCTCGAAGATCGCATTCGGCGTGAGCCCGGTCGCCGGCGCCCCCGCCCCGACCGTGACCGGAGCGGCGCCTTCTCCGGCCGCGCCTCCGGCGCCAGCGCCGGCGCATTGAGCGCGCCTGCGGAAGATCGACGCGCGCCATGGCGAACGCGAAAGACGGCAAGCCGATGAACGGATCGAGCCGGATGCGCATCCTCGCGCCGGCGGCGGCGCTGTCGATGCCGTACGACGATCCGCTCACGAAAGTCTTCGGGCTCGACGCGCAAAGCACGGGGATCGGAGCGTGGGTAGGGTACTTCCTCGGCGCTTTCGCTTTCCTGCTCGGCCTCGCCGTGACCGCGCGCGCGATGACGGTCATCTTCGCATCGCACGGACCGCCACCGCCACCGCCCGCGCCGCAGGAGATCGACATCGTCGCCCCCGAGGCGCCCCCGCCCCCCCCGGCTCCGCCCGCACCCGAGCCCGAGGTGAAGAACGAGCCGCCGCCGGCTCATCCCGCGCCGCACGAAGCGACTCCACCGCCGGCGCCCGCGCAGGCCGGCAAGGTACTGACGCAGGAGCCTGACCCGAACGAGCCGGTGGACCTCACCGGCAACACGATCATCTCGGGCAACGCAGACTCGTTCGCAGGCGGCGTCACCGCCGCGAACGGGACGAGCAAGACCGCGGTGCGTGGCCTCACGAGCCCGACGGGGGCACCGGCCGCACTCGCCGCGCCGCCCGCCGCAGCGCCGGCGGGACCCGACCGATCGAGGACACCGTCGATGGCGGATAGGTCGGCGTGGCTCAACGCGCCCTTTCCGCGCGAAGCCGACGACGCGCAGATCGACAACGCGGAGGTCACGCTCCAGATCAACGTGCGCCCGGACGGGTCGATCGACGTGCCGGCCGTGCTCAAAGACCCGGGCTACGGATTCGGCCGCGAGGCCGTGAAGTTCGCGATGAAGCAAAAATATGCGCCCGCGCTCGACCACGACGGCAATGCGATCCCCGCGTCCTTCCGAACCATCGTTCGCTACTCGCGGTAACCAGCCGACTCGCGGTACAACCGGCGCATGACGACCGACGACCCCCGCGCGGAGCTCGCGTCGCTGGCGGCGTCGCTGCGCGTGTACCTCGAATGGCACCAGGATTCGGGCACGAGCGGCTTCACGCGCCGCGCGCGATCGGAGGTCGCGGCGGCGGTCGCTCCCGCGGCGAGCATGGGGGCGGCCACAGAGGGGTCGGCCTCCGCGACGCCGAGCGCGGAAGCGGCTGCGACGGCGCTGAGCCTTACCGCGCCGAGCGCGAAAGGCGATGTGCCGAAGCACGAGGAGACTCCGGTCGCGAAGAACGAAATGGCGGCGGACGCGCGCCATACGCGCCTGCCGCTCCTCGCCGCGGAAGTCGCTTCTTGCACGCGGTGCGCGCTTGCGCCGACGCGCACGCAGACGGTCTTTGCCCGCGGCAACCCCGACGCGGCGCTCGCCTTCGTCGGCGAAGGGCCGGGGGCGGACGAAGACGCCCAAGGGCTCCCGTTCGTCGGTCGCGCTGGGCAGCTCCTCGATCGGATGATCGCCGCGATGGGGCTTTCGCCGCAACGCGACGTGTACGTCTGCAACATCGTGAAGTGCCGCCCGCCGGGCAACCGCAAGCCCGAGCCGGAGGAAATGGCGGCGTGCATGCCCTATCTGCAAGAGCAGCTCGCGCTCGTGCACCCGCGCGTGATCGTCGCGCTCGGCAACACCGCCGTCGGGGCGCTCCTCGACACGAAACTCGGGATCACCAAGATCCGCGGCCAATGGAAGCTTTACCGCGGACACACGCTCGTCATGCCGACGTACCATCCATCGTACTTGCTGCGGCCGAGCCCGCAGCAAATCGAAGCCAAACGCGAGGCCTGGCAAGACCTCCAGCTCGTCATGAAAGAGCTCGGCCTCGCCGCGCCGCGCTCCTAAACCCAGGATCCGCTTGCGTTCGCGCCGCGGGCGTGATCTGCGGAGGTCATGCCGAACCCGCATTCGATCGAGATTCGAGAGCGAGCCGTGCGAGCGTACGAGGCCGGAGAAGGAAGCTACGAAACCGTGGCGGCTC
>DATHQY010000437.1:0-20474 GCA_035482215.1 Polyangiaceae bacterium
TTGGCCCGTTGCCCGAGGTCGTGATAGGCCCAAAGAGGCCGCGAATCGACCAGCGAGCGGCATCTGGAGGCTTCCCATGAGCGCGGAGAGTGGAAAAGGCGAGCTTCTGACGCATGCCCGCATCGAACGCGACTCAGGGCCGTCTCGGCGCACATTTCTCGGGGCTGCCGCCGCGGCGAGCGCCGCGGTCGTCGGATTTTCACCTGCGGTCGCGCTTGCGCGCAACTCGGCTTCGCTTCCGGGCCTCGCCGCCCAGCCTCCGGACGGGTTCGTGCCGCTATCGGCGCCTGGCCGCGTCGTGAAAGTGACCAAAGCCGGCTGTCTCGAGGACAACCATCTCTTTCCGAAGCCGGACGACGCGAAGGAAATGCTGACGCGCGCGCTCGCCGAGCTTACCGGCAAGGCGGAACTGACCGAAGCGGTGAAGTCGTTCGTGCACCCGCAGGACAAGGTGTGCGTCAAAGTCAACGGCATCGCCCTGCAGAACATGGCCACGAACAAGGAGCTCGTTCTCCCCTTCGTGCAGGCGATGGTGGCCGCGGGCATCCCCCCGCAGAACATTACGGTGCTCGAGCAGTACCCGGGATTCATGAACGGGACGCGGATCAGCGCTCGGAACGTCCCGTCCGGCGTGGCGGTGACCTGGCACTCGAACAACGACGCGACGATGGATTGGCGCGACATCCCCGGGACCCAGCGCCACACGAAGTTCGTGCGCGCCCTGACGGAGTCCACGGCGCTCATCAACTTCGCTCTCGTGAAGGATCACTCGATTTGCGGATACACCGGTGCGCTCAAGAACATGACGCACGGCTGCAGCGTCAATCCGCAAGACTTCCATGATCACCACGCGAGTCCGCAGATCGCGATCCTCTCGGCGCAGGACGTGCTGAAGTCGCGCCTCCGCCTGTGCATCATCGACGGGTTCAAGCTGATGGCGCACGGCGGCCCGCTCTACAAGCACCCGGAATACGTGGTGCCGCACGAGGCGGTGTACGTGTCGACCGACCCCGTCGCTGTGGACATCATCGGGTGGGACGCCGTGGAGAAAGCGCGCGCAGATTTCCATCTGAAGACGCTCACCGACGAGGGGCGCCCCCCCGCCTACATCCAGGGGGCGGCGGACCTCGGTGTCGGCATCGCGGATCGATCGAAGATCGTCCTGCGCGAAATCAAATTGGCTTAGGGCGGCGCTCGTTCGAACGGAATTTCTTTTCCCTGTCGCCTGCGTCTATTCACGGTAAAATCACTGGAACGTGCCTCGGAGCGATGACCCGGAGCAAACTCTCGTAACGCGGCTCCAGGGCGATGAGCTCAAGGCCACGCGTTCCGGCGACGCGTGCGTGGTCATCATCTACGGCACCGAGCTCGGGAAGCGCGTGCGTTTGGGGACGGCGCCGTTCGAGATTGGCCGCGCGACGCGCAACGATCTCCCGATCGATCAGGAGAGCGTGAGCCGGACGCACGCGCGCATCACGTTCGACGGCACGGTTTATTGGCTCCAGGATCTGCGCTCGACGAACGGAACGCTCGTGAACGACGTGACCATTCGCGAACAGGCGTTGAAGGACGGCGATCAAGTCCAGATCGGCCGCACGATCCTGAAGTTCATGACCGGCGAGAACGTCGAAGTGCAGTACCACGAAGAGATCTACCGGCTCATGACGGTGGACGGCCTCACGCAGGTCTACAACCGGCGGTACTTCAACGAAGTGCTCGAGCGTGAATTCAATCGATCGAAGCGCTACCAGCGCGCGCTGGCGCTCATCCTGTTCGATATCGATCATTTCAAACGAGTCAACGACTCGTACGGCCATCTCGCGGGCGACAATTTGCTTCGGCAGATCGGCGCTGCCGTGAAGCCACGTCTTCGCCGCGAGGACATTCTCGCGCGGACGGGCGGCGAAGAATTCGCGATTCTCTTGCCGGAGATTGGCGCGGGCGGAGCGCGGACGACCGCGGAGAAGGTTCGCCGGATCGTCGAGACGATGGGCTTCAAGCACGAAGGGCGCGCGGTCAAGTGCACGATCAGCCTCGGCGTCGCCGAGTTGAGTGCGACGCACGAAGGGCAGGATGCGCTGTACAAGGAGGCGGACGAGCGCCTCTACGAGGCGAAGCAAACGGGACGAAACCGCGTCTGCGGTTAGCGCGCCACGAGCGCGCAGCTAGGCCAAGGCTACGGGTTGCACTGCTCGAGTTTCGCGCCCTGCGCGATCCACAAGCTCAGCGTTTCGTAGTCGACGTCCTCCAGCGCCGACTGGTTCATCTCGGGGCTCTGCGTCGGAACGCTCGGAAACGGCATCTCGCGGCCGGGGACCAAGTTGGCGAGACGCGCCCGTTCGTCGGGCGTCAGTGGCTGCCATGCGACCGCATAGTTGCTCGTCGCAGCGGGCACCGACGCAATCGGTTTCGCGAGGAGAATCTTGTACATGAGCCAGCTGTTGGCCGGATCGGCGTTGTTCTGGTCGATGATCGGCATGTCGATCCCGAACGTCGTCACGATCGGCACGTTGTTCGGACCGAGCGACGGCCCCGTGTTCGAACCCTCCGCGGTCCGGTTGCACGCCGTGGCTTGGATGTCTTCGGGGGTATCGAGGAGGAGGCCCGTTGCCGGGGGCGGCGGCGACCCGATATGGCAATCCGACCCCGCGCAGTGCTGGAATACCGCCGGGATGTCGGTGCAATAGTCGATGACGGGAAGCGTCGGCCCCGAGGGAATCGTCATGGGCACCGGGATGATCAACGGCTGCTTGATGGTCGGATCGATCGGGGCGCCGTCGATGGCGCGCAGGCCGTTGGGATCCTTCGGACCCGACGGCGACGCGATGAAGAGCTGGTAGCTCTGACCCCCTTCGAGCACCGGGGTGGGCGGCACGATCGTCACGACGCGCGTGTACGGATCGTACGCGATCGCCGGGGTGAGCGAGTTGCCGCTGCCGTCCTCCAGAATGAAAGTCTGGCGGGTCTGGCTGATGGGCATCAAGAGGCGATCGAACGCGATCTGAATCTGCGTCGACGGCGCGTTCACGATCGTCGGTTGGCCGAGGACCTCGATCGGCGGCCCTTCGCCGTTCGGTGCGTTCGAAAACGGGCCCTGGTCGCAGCCAGCGGCGACGACGAAGAGGCCCGCCAGCGCGACGCTGGACCCGCGGCCCCTCGCGCGTTTCAGCTCTCCGAATAGAGATTCAGCTGCTCGCGAACGACGTCCTCGTTCACGCCGGTCCGCAGATGATCCTTCAGCACGTCGGCAAGGGTCAGCAGGAGCTCGTCCACCCCCTTGTCCTCGATGAGCTTCTGCAGCAATTGCCGGGCTTCCCGGCTCTCGTCGTTGCGAAGGAGCTGACGAACGGTATCGAGCGAAATCTCGCCCTGGAAGTCCAGGTACATATTGTCCAAAAGGTACCGTACGAGATCTTTCACCATCGTCCTCCTTGTCCACCGGCATGGGGGAGATGCAAGGGGTAGACACATATCCCCCGCCGCACGGAGGTTGCAAGGCCGTTTCACAGCGGCACTCGAAAAGAGTGAGCTCTTCCGTCCGAACACCGGAAGTCAAGCTCCGCGACGCGCCCGGAAGGCCCGCCGCCGCCAGCCGCCGAGCACCCCAAGTAAGCGGAAGACGGCCATTCACCGGCATTGGCTCACCATGGCGTCATTCTGTTCATGACACACGAAGCAAGGCCTCGGGTTACGCCGGAACTGCGTGGCGCAGCCCCCGACAAACCCATTTTTATGCGGATCGAATCCGCCGCCAATCCCTTGCGCGCCGTGGCACTGAACGCAATCGCGCTCCGTATGGCAGCTGACGCACTGGTTCAGGTTCCGCTCGGCTTCGAAGGAGTGGTGCCCCGGCTTTCGCGGCGGGTCGCTCCAGATGCTCTTCGGCGGATGGAACCGGCCTGATTCCTTCGCGTTCGGCGGACTCGATTCGGCGACGCCGACGCGCATGTGGCAATCGAGGCAGAAGCTCTGCTCGCGGTGGCAGCTCGTGCACTTCTGCGTCTCCATGCGCGCTTCGATCGCGTGCATGTTGATGTAATCGTTCGGGTGGATGTTCCGCGGCCGCGTGCGCCCGTCGTGGCAGTCGGTGCAGAAGTCCTCTTTGTGGCAGTTCGCGCAGAACTGCGAGTCGTCCGCGGCGATCGACTTGTGGCGCTCGATGAAGTCGGGCGTGTGCTCCGCGTTGTGCAGCCAACGCGGAGGCGTGAGCGAACCGCTCGCGAACATCGTCTGCATCCGCGTGCCCGCCCCGCCGCCGCCGACGTGGCACGTGTCGCAGGCGCTCTTCGCGTCGCCGAGCGACGCGGAATCGGGCCGCTGGTGGCAGTTGAAGCACCCCGCCATCCGGGGCAGCTGATCGCGCGTCGCGAGCTCGATCTTGTCGATCGCGCCGTGGCACTGCGGGCAGCCGATGTTGCGCGCGACGTGGGCTTTGTGGTCGAAGAGCAGGTTCGCGCGCGGGATCTCGACGGCGGCGACCGTGTTGGCGTCGCCCTTCTTGTAGCCGACGTGGCAGAAGGCGCATTGGCCCATCTCGTCGTCCCCCGCCTTGACCTTCGCGAGATCGCCGTGATCGGTCGAGTGGCAGGTATCGCAAGTCTCGCCGGACGGTGTCAGCCGGTCTTTCACTGAAGCGCTGGTGTACGCGGCCGCGTGGCACGTTTTGCACTTCAGTTTGATGTCGGCGCCCAGGTGCTTCGCGTGGTTGAAGCGAATCGGCAGGTGCTGCGCAGGGAAGATGACGTCGCTCGGCCCGGGGTCCGGGCTCGGTGCGCCGGGCGGGAGCATCGTCACGGGGACCATCTGGTCGTCCGGCAGAGGGGCCAGACCGTGGACCGTGGCCGACGCCGGCGGGTTTTCCGCGAGCGCCACGGGGACCGCGAAGAGGAGCGCCAGAAGCGGCGCAAAGCGCAGCACGAAGCGCGAGAAGAAAAGAGACGTCAGCCTGCTCATTTCATAAGCCCCAGTGTCAACGCGAGCATCACGCGGAAGCGATTGCCGACGAGGCCGTTGAGATCATGCTCCCACTCGACCGACCCGACCGACCGGGGCGCGAAGCGGTAGCCGACGCCCGCCACGTAGTTGAATCCCGTCGCGTCGCGATCGGGCTGCAAGTTGTCCTTCCATTGCCAGACGCCGGCGCGGCCCCGCACGATGTAGCGCGCGTCGAAGACATGCTCGCCCGACGCGTCGGCGCCGACGCGGTCGCCCTCGTCGCCGAAGTCGCCGCTGCCATGCAGCCCGAGGAGCGTCTCGCCGGTCTTCCAGCGAACGGAGAGGTTGCCGCCCTCGTCGAAAGGTTGGCCGTTCGACGGGTAATACGTTCCCGAGGGGCTGTAGTTCACGGACGGCATGTAGGGCGCCGTACCCCCGGGCGTGAACTCCGCGGTCTGCACGCTGTAGACGCGCACGTGCCCGTTGGCGGCGATGGACAAGTGGTCCGTGACGTTGACGTTCGCGCGGAGGCCGACGTCGTTGTGCGGCTCGCCGGCGAAGAAGTTCCAGATGCTGTCGGCGTCGAACGAGGGGACGTAATAGTCGTAGTCGGCGCTGATCGTGACCTTCTGGCCCGCGTAGGCGTCGATCGACGCGTACCCCGTCGTGATCTCGTTCCGGTAAAGGTCGAAGACGACGCCCCCCTTGATCCCGCCGTACTCTTTCCAGGCGGCATCCATCGCGTATCCGAGACGGTCCGACGAGATGCGGGTCCCGTTGTAGGCCGCGGGGGTGAAGAGGCCGCTCTGGAACATGGTCACGTCGGAGGCGCCGGTGTTGTAGACGCGCCGGTACGTCAGCCGGCCGTGGATCCAGGTCACGCCCGTCGATTCGATCGCCGCGCCGACGGCCGGCGCGACGGTCGCCTGGTGGAAGTCGGGATAAAGGCTCGCCGGGTAGTTGGACCGATCGCCCCGCCAGATGCCGTCCGCCTCGAAGCGGGAGCTGCTGAGGGGCATGCCGCCGCGTTGTTCGAGGCCCCCGTAGACCTCGGCTTTGACGAAGAACGGCGTGGTCACGCTCAGTTGGCCGCCGTCGAACGACCACCAGCCGAGGACGTCCGTCACGTACTGGCGTCCGAGCTTGAACCCGAAGAGGCCACCGAACTGGCGCCGCCCTTCGAGGTAGGCGTACATGAGGTCGACGTTGCCCTGGGTGACGCCCGGGACGATGCTATTCGGCTGCCCCGGATCCGTTTCCGACGGGCTCACGCCGTAGTCGGCGTCGTACCGGAGGCGCAGCTTCAGACTCAGGTCGGGCGCCTTCGGGTCGCCCGGCGGCGCGTTGGTCAGGTTGTAGACGCCGAGACCGAGCATCTCGGTGAAGCGGCGGCGCTCGATGACGGTCTCGCCGGTCGGTGAACGCAGATCGTAGAACTGCGCGGACGAATCGCTCGTGACTTCGCCGTCGAACGCGAAAGCTGCCCGAGATCCGAGAAGCGCGCCGACGAGAGTCGCGAAAGCAGCGGCGGCCTTGGGCAGGTGAGCCGCGGTCCTCGATAAGCAAGCGGCGCTCATGGGTGGCTCAGGCCTTGGTCGCGCCGAACTCTTTTTCGAACCGATCGTCGAATGTGTCGGCGACGGCGGCGAGGTGCCGGACGATTTGCTCGACCTCCACGGCGTCGAGGCCTGCGGTCGGCCGCTCGCTCACCACCACCACCTTGTCGCCCATCAGGCCGAACCCCGCGTTGGCAAGGCCGCCGGCATTGAGCTCGAGGAGCCTGCGGAGAAGCGGCGCCTGGTTGGGGCCGGGCGGCAGGACGACGACGGGCGAAACGACCCGAATCGTCGCCACGCCTTCGTCCTCGTGGTGGGTCACCGTGACGAGCACCGAAGCGCTCCCTCTTTTGAGCGCCCAGGCCGCTTGGCTGTCGTTCGGGCACGGGGTCCGAGTCGTCGCCGGATCGAGGCCGATCTTGGCGATCGTCGCTTCCACGAGCTCCTTGGCCTTCTCGAAATCGCTGTCCACGGGACGTAACCTCCGGCGGGAGCCGGTTTTCCGTTCGGCCGGAGCCCGCTCTCTATATGGCAGGACCCCACGGCTTTTCTGCAAGCGTTCTGCAAGCGAGCGCCCGCAGCGGGATCCGGACGATTCTGTCGGCGCGAGCATCGGGCTTTGCGCCCTTCCGTGTCAACGAATGCCGCGGCCTCCTTGACCCCCCGTCCGCACGAATGGCACCTTACGGGGGAGGCGCGAGGGTCCGCAAGCGAGTCATGTCGGAGAGCCAGCAACGGTATCGCGTCATCGAGAGGCTCGAATCGGGCGGTATGGCGGAAGTTTTCCGGGCCGAGAGCGAAGGGCTCCAGGGCTTTCGGAAACAGGTCGCCATCAAGCGAGTCCTTCCGCACCTGTCGTCCAAGAAAAAGTTCATCTCGATGTTCTTGGACGAAGCGCGCCTCTCGGCGCAGCTTTCGCACTCGAACTGCGTCCAGGTCTTCGACATCGGCGTCGGCGACAACGCGTTCTTCATCGTCATGGAGTTCGTCGACGGGGCGAACCTGAAGGCGATCATCGAGCACATCAAAAAGCACGGGCGGGATTTTCCCGTCGAAGCCGCGGTGTACATCGCGCTCGAGATCTGCAAGGGGCTGGCTTACGCCCACGAGTTGACGGACCCGAACGGCGTTCCGCTCTACATCGTGCATCGCGACATGTCCCCGCCGAACGTGCTCGTCACGAAGCACGGCGAGATCAAGATCGTGGACTTCGGCCTCGCGAAGGCCAATAGCCAGCTCGAAAAGAGCGAACCGGGGATCATCAAGGGCAAGTTCTCCTATCTGTCGCCGGAGGCGGCGATGGGCCAGGACGTGGATGCGCGGACGGACGTCTTCGCCGTCGGCATCATCTTGTGGGAATTGCTCGCCGGGCAGCGTCTCTTTTTGGGCGATACGGATTTCCAAACCGTCAAGAAGGTCCAAGCGGCCCAAGTGCCGAGCATCACGACGATCAACAAAAAGGTCCCCCAGGAGCTCGAACGCATCATCGTGCGGTCCCTCGCGCGCGATCCGGGGCAGCGTTACCCGACCGCGCGTTCGCTCGGGATCGACTTGTCGAAGTTCATGTTCCGGTACGCGGTGCCCGTCAGCACCTTCGACATCGAGCAGCTCGTGAACGGCGCGATGAACGAACGCCGGCGGTACCGCCCGCAGCAGACGAGCATCATCGACAAGCTCATCGAAGAAGCGCTTTTCGAATTTACGTCTCTGACGGACGAAAAGGCCAAGGAGGCGGGCCCGACGATCGCGCCTGCGGCGCCGTTCCTCGGCGGCGGCGGCGTCATCGGCGTCGCCTCGTGGATCGACGAGATTTCGGTCAGCCAGAAGCGCGACCCCGCGATGCTGCACTCGACGTTGCCGCCCAACGTGATGGAAGGCAATCTGGCGGCGCTCGAAGACGAGCCGTTGCCCGCGCCGGTCCCCCACCATGCGCCGCACGCGCGCGTGCCCACACGCGCGCCTGTCGCCGTGCCCGGTGCTTCGTCCCCGCGGGCGCCGACGGTTCCTCCCGCCGGCGCGCCCGCGGGGCCGCGCGCGCAGGACGACAGCGCTCCCGATTTCCGGCGCAGGTCGGGCGCGAGCGCGAGGCTCGGCGTCTTCGTGGCGCTGGCCGTGGTGGTGGCCGGCGCCGCAGCGTGGTTCACCCACATCATTCCGCATCCGTAGAAGGCCTTCGAACGGGCGTCCGCGAATTGCGATTCGCGGAGGACGCTGCACGAGCGTGCGGCGCGCGGAACTTGGCGCCGCTTGTGCAAGTAGAGAACGCGACGCGCAACGCGAGAGCGACGGGAGAACGCGCTTCTCCCGCCCCGCCTCTCGCGCGGCGAATCCCGATTCGCGGGTAAGCCCAAAAGCGCGCTTTCGAGCGACGGTGCACGCATGGGCGTGCGGCGTCTCAAGCAAGTTGCGTCCGTCGTTATCCCGATGGGCCGGCGGTCCGTACTACCGATTGAGGAGTTTGCCGTGTCTTTCCTCTTCCGCAGTCTCTCGCACTCGCGCACTCTGATGTTGGCTCTCACCGCCGCCGCCGCGGGGTCGACCGCGTGCAGCGCCGGCAGCCCGAACCCGGACGAAATCGGCGACGAAACGAGCGCCGCTTCCGCGGTCTCCGTGGCGCCGAACGCCGGCGCGTCCGCTGCTGCGGCTCCCGCCGCCGCCGCGTGCTCGACGCCGTCAGAGAATTGTCCCTGCAGCGACGACGGTTTGACGGTCCAGTGCACGGGCCCGAAGATTCAAGTCGGCAACTACACGAGTTGCCTGCCCGGCGTGCGAGTGTGCATGAGCGGAACGTGGAGCGCGTGCGTCGGCCGGACGGTGTACCAGGACGTCGATACGGTCACGCAGGACTACACGAGCCCTTGCGGCGCGGGTCAGACGGTTCGGTGGGGCGCGCTCGCGGTTCAGGGCGAGACGCCGGGCAATTCGCAAATTGCGGTCGCGGTGCAAACCGCGAATTCGGAAGCCGCCCTCGACGAAGGGCAGCCGACGCTCATCGGCGCGCTCGACGGGACGTCCACCGCTCCGTGGAGCGGCATCGACGTCGGGAGCGCGCTCGCGAACGACCAACTCGGATCGGGCAGCCTTCTGCGCGTGACGTTGCGCCTCGTCCGCACCGCGCCGTCGAATCCGTCGCCGGTCGTCATGTCGTTCCAGCAAGCGACGACGTGCGTTCCGCAGTGAGCCGAGGCGCCGCCGGGCACACCGAGTGAGAGCGACGCCGCGAACGCACCGGCGGGCCACGGTCGAACGCGAAAGTGGGCGCGAGGGAACTATCCTTCGCGCCCTTTCGCTATTTGCGTGTCGAGTGATCGTGGGCTCGCACTTGTCTCTGGCGTCAAATGCAGCGAGCGCGGAATCGGCGCCGGGTTCAAGAGGCCCTGGTGGCCTCGAACCGCGCGCCGTCCGCGCTCTCGTACTTCGTAGTCTGTCGTCCGCCGGCGCGGGGCGCGCCGGGGAGACGCGGTTCATTGCGTCGAGATGGACAATCCGAAGTGGCCCGCCTGCGAATTCGCGGAGTCGACGACCACGTAGTACGTGCCCGCCGCCACATTCGTGAGCGTCAATGTCGACGAATACCCCTGCGTGTCGTCGTTGCAGCCGAGGGCCGTCGCCGACGAGGTCGCACAAGAGGGCAGAACATAGAGAATCGTATCGAAGTCCGTCTCCGGCATCGCGGTGGACAGCGTCAGCGTGCTCACGTTCTGCGTCAGCTTCAACGAAAGCACGGTCTCGGGGTGCCCGACTTCGCTCGCCAGCGCGCAACCGGCGGGCGGGTCCCACAAGCTCGTTCCCTGGACGAGCCCCCAGGCGGCGAGCTGGCCGGTCGTCAACGCAGCGGTCGCCGAGGTGCACTTGGTCATCTGGAGCGAGCTGACCGCGGAGCACGTGTTCGCCGCGCCGACGATGCCCGGCGAGCACGCCGAGTTGGTCGAGCACGTCGTGACTCCATAGGCGTCGCACATCTGCCCGTTCGAGCGAACCGGCTGGTTCGACAGGGTCGCGACCACCGCCGGACCGCTGTGACCTTGCGAATCGATCGGCGTGACGGAAATCTTCGGAACTTGGGTCGTGAACGACGAGACGGGATTGTCTTCGAAGTAGAAGCTCTGGCCCGTCGCCGTGAGGGCGTTGAGCGACACCGACGATGCGATCGTTCCGTCACCGCTCAGATCGACCGAGATCGAGTTGCCCGTCGAGTCTTCGAACGCCACGACGATCGTCTCGAGATCTTCGGCCGGGTCGCTACCCAGGAAGATCTGCGCGGGGCTGTTGCCGCCGTAATACGCGACTTGTGTGAGGGACGGCGGAGAGGCTGTCTGGCAGGTGGCGTTCGTGCCCGCGTCTCCGGTACCGAGGCAAACGAGGCCGTCCGCGCAGCGGTTCGTGACTTCGTGCGGATCGCAGGACGCGCCCGAATTCACGACCGGCTGTTGCTCCAACATGACCGTCGCAGGGGTGCCGACGTTGCCGCTCTGGTCGACGAGCGAGACGACTGCCTGCGCGACCTTCGGGACGTTCGCGTAGACGCCCGGCAGCGTGATCGTCTGCGAGAAGTTCTTCTCGCCGAGGGTCGATGCGCCGAAGTGGAGGCGCGTCTTCGCCGAATCGGCGACGCCGTCCCAGTCCGTGTCGAACGCGACGACGGGCGAGCCGGATGCGTCTTGCAGCTCGACCTCGGCTTCCGTCGTCTCCGCGTTCGGGTCGTTGCCCTGGACGGTGAAATAGAGCGAGGTCCCGTGCCGGTCGCTGTTCTGAAACGTGACCGCGTACGGCGTCACGGCGCCGCTGTCGCCGGCGGGATGGGAGCCTGCGTCGCTGCTCGAGCCCGAGGCGCCCGCGTCGGTCTTGGGTTTCGACGTCGACCCGGACGAGCCGCTCGACGAGCCGCTCGTGCCCGAGGAGCCCGTCGTGCTGCCCGGACTCGTGTCCTGGTCGCCGCTCTTCGAATGCGAGCCGGAGCATGCCGCGAGCGCCGCGCTCGTCGTAAGCCAGAACCCAAGTCTACCGATCTTCATTGGACCATCTCTCCTCGACGCTGTTCTTTCCCCCTTCAGTGCACTCGCGATGCCATCGTTCGGCGGCCCTATTTTCTCGCCGTTCTTCGTCCTCCTGCATGCGGCGGCGAGAAGAAGGGCATGGGCCGTTCGTCGATTTTCGCGGGAGCTCCCGGCGGACCTGGTGCGCCATGCCGTCAGCGCGATGACGGTGCGCGTCAGGTGTCCGTCGGGTCGCTTCGCGCGGTCGTGCATCCGAAAAAAGCAGACGACAAAAAGCGAAAACGACGGGGCAACACCGGGTCGCACCGTCGCTTCGACTTGTTTTGCGGGTTTGGAGGATTGCGTGGGAAACGGAGAATCGCGGGGAGAGAATTGCGGAGAGAGAGTTGGGGGAGAGAATTGCGGAGAGAGAGTTGGGGGGAGAGAATGGCTAGAGAGGAAACACGAGGTGGGATACCGGATGCGGGCGGGCCTCGAAACGCGCGAAGAAACGCGGGGGTTGAGGGGTGCGTGAGGAGACCCGCCCGGCGGGAATTGAATGACTCAGTGGGAGACGAGCTCGCAGTTCTGCGAGCCTGCCGCCGCCGGGAGCGCGCCGTTGGTGGTCGAGCCTGTGTTGAGGCAGAGGTTGTAGCCGGGGTCGGCGTCGTCGGCGCAGTCGCCGCCGTGCAGAATGGCGCCGTTGCCCGTCGAGTTGCCCACCGCGGAGTAGCCGAGGAGGGTGTCGTTGCCGTTGCCGCCGCAGATGGTGTCGCCGCCGCCGTTGCCTTCGAGGTCGTTGTCGTTGTCGTTGCCGACGATCGTGTCCGCAGCGGTGCCGCCGTAGACGTTCTCGACGTCCGTGCCGATGACGTCGGCCTCGCTTTGGGCCGCGTCGCCGCTCGCCGTGGCGCCGTCCATCGTGACGGTGAGCGCGGCGGTGCGGGCGCTGTAGTCCACGGTGTCCGTACCGGCGCCGCCGTTGAAGGTCTCGCTCGATCCGCCGTTGGCGTCCGGGCCCTCGTTGAGCGTGTCGTCGCCGGTGCTGCCGTTGACCGTCGAGGCGCCGCCGGTGCCCGCAAAGAACGTGTTGTTCAGCGCGTTGCCGGTGTAGGTGCCGCCGCCGCTACCGAGCTTGATGTTCGCGACGTCGACGCCGATCATGTCGCCTTCGCCGGAGCCCGAGTTGCCCGTCGGGTCGCCGCTGGCCGTCTTGCCGTCCATCGTGACCGTGAGCGACGCGGTGCGCAGGCTGTAGTCGACGACGTCCGTGCCGCCGCCGCCGTTCATCGTCTCGGCGCCGTTCGGCGTCGAACCCTGCATGAACGTGTCGTTGCCCGCGAGGCCGTTGAGCGTCGTCGTCGTGCCCGCCGGGCCGCCGGCGAGGTAGTCGTTGCCGAGGCTTCCGTTGATGATCTCCGCGTCGAGGATGTAGTCGTTTTCGCTGACGCCGGCCGTCGGGGTGCCGGGCGTGGTCATCTGGCCGGAGGCCGTCGTGGTGCCGGTCGGGTCGACGGTGACCATGACCGGGTGGGTCGCGGGACGCGCCGAGTAATCGACCGTGTCGGTGCCGTTGCCGCCCGAGAAGGTCTCTTTCGGCGTCGTGAGTGCACCTTCGACGAGCGTGTCGTTGCCGTCGCCGCCGTAGATGCTCACGCCGTTCGTACCCGCGAAGGCCGCGCCGACCGCGGAGTTGCCGCCGGCCGTGAAGAGGTCGTTGCCGGCGCCGAGGAAGACTTCGTACGTGCCGACGTTGGTCGACGTGATGTCCTTGGTCGGCGTCTTGGCGCCGTTCGTGAGGCTGATGCCCGAAGCGCCGAAGGCGTAGTTGTCGACCCCGGCGGTGCCCTTGATGACGAGCGAGTTGTTGGCCACGTTCGCCGCCTTGAGGTTGACCGCCGTGCCGGCCGTCGTGCCCGAGCCGACTCCGAACTGGCCGTTCGTGTAATTGAGGATCACGACGTCGCCGACCGAGCCGGTGGTGTCGCCGACCGTGATCGTCTTCACGTTGGCCTTGGTGCCGCCGACGATCGCGGTGACGTTCGGCGTGACCGTCGTGTCGATGGCCTGGACGCCGTTGATCATGAGCGACGAGTCCGCGGCGTTCATGTAGAGCTCCGCCGTCTCGTCCGACATCGTGATGGCGACGGCCCCGGTCTTCGAGTTGAAGGCGGGCGTCGTGGCGAGATGAACGCTGATGAAATCGCCCTCCGAAGCCGTCGGCGAGTTCGCGTTGTCCGTTCCGGATTGGACCGAACAACCGATGCTCGAAGCGAGAATCGTTGCGATGGTTAATGATCCGACGTGAAAATGGTTGATTCGGGGGCGCATGATCCGGTTCTTTTCTGCTTTCGAGCGGAGCTCGCAGCGGTAGGAGAGGGACTGCGAGTCCCCCGGGGAATTCGTTGTCGCCGGCCACTGGCGCCCGGCGGTGCGCGTTGAGACTGGATGGGTCTAATGCAGCCGGGATGCCATCCATGTTTTTCTCGGTGATTTCGCCGCGCGCCGGCCTTTGCGGGGCCTCCCGGCGGTTCGACCCGTCAGCGCGGCGTCAATCAAGGCGATGACGGTGCGTCAGGCGCTTGTCGGTAGGGGCCTATCCGCGCCCGCAAGAGCACAAACGCCGAAACGGCGGCGCAGCTCGAGAGCCGCGCCGCCGTCCGGCGACTTCACACTAGGTTTTCGTGAATCGTTCGCGATTCGCTCAGTGCGAGACGAGCTCGCAGTTCTGCGCGCCGGCGGCCGCCGGGAGCGCGCCGTTGGTGGTCGAGCCGGTGTTGAGGCAGAGGTTGTAGCCGGGGTCCGCGTCGTCGGCGCAGTCGCCGCCGTGCAGGATGGCGCCGTTGCCCGTCGAGTTGCCCACCGCGGAGTAGCCGAGGAGGGTGTCGTTGCCTTCGTTGCCGCAGATCGTGTCGCCGCCGCCGTTGCCTTCCATGTCGTTGTCGTTGGCGTTGCCGACGAGGGTGTCCGCAGCGGAGCCGCCGTAGACGTTCTCGACGTCCGTGCCGATCACGTCGGCCTCGCTTTGGGCCGCGTCGCCGCTCGCCGTGCTCCCGTCCATCGTGACGGTGAGCGCCGCGGTGCGCGCGCTGTAGTCGACCGTGTCCGTACCGGCGCCGCCGTTGAAGGTCTCGCTCGCCGGGCCGTGGCTGTCGTCGCCTTCGTTGAGGGTGTCGTCGCCCGTGCTGCCGTTGACGGTCGCGACGCCCGCGGTTCCCGCGAAGAACGTGTTGTTCAGCGCGTTGCCGGTGTAGGTGCCGCCGCCGCTACCGAGCTTGATGTTCGCGACGTCGACGCCGATGATGTCGGCTTCGCCCGCACCCGAGTTCGCCGTCGAGTCGCCGCTGGCCGTCTTGCCGTCCATGGTGACCGTGAGCGCCGCGGTGCGCAGGCTGTAGTCGACGACGTCCGTGCCGCCGCCGCCGTTCATCGTCTGCGCGCCGTCCGGGGTCGCGCCCTGGACGAACGTGTCGTTCCCGAGGCCGCCGTTGAGGATCGTGGTCGTGCCCGCCGGGCCGCCGGCGAGGTAGTCGTTGCCGAGGCTCCCGTTGATGATCTCCGCGTCGAGGATGTAGTCGTTCTCGCTGACGCCGGCCGTCGGGGTGCCCGGCGTCGTCATCTGGCCGGAGGCCGTCGTGGTGCCGGTCGGGTCGACAGTGACCATGACCGGGTGGGTCGCCGGGCGCGCCGAGTAGTCGACCGTGTCGGTGCCGTTGCCGCCCGAGAAGGTCTCTTTCGGCGTCGTGACCGCCCCTTCGACGAGCGTATCGTTGCCGTCGCCGCCGTAGACGGTGACGCCGTTGGCGCCCGCGAAGGCTCCACCGACGGCGGAGTTGCCGCCGGCCGTGAAGATGTCGTTGCCGGCGCCGAGGAAGACTTCGTACGTGCCGACGTTGCTCGACGTGATGTCCTTGGTCGGCGTCTTGGCGCCGTTCGTGAGGCTGATGCCCGAAGCGCCGAAGGCGTAGTTGTCGATCCCCGCGGTGCCTTTGATGACGAGCGAGTTGCTCGCCACGTTCGCCGCCTTGAGGTTGACCACCGTGCCGGCCGTCGTGCCCGAGCCGACGCCGAAGACGCCGTTCAGGTAGTTGAGAATCACGACGTCGCCGACCACGCCGGCCGAGTCGCCGACCGTGATCGTCTTGACGTTCGACTTCGTGCCCGCCGCGATCGCGGTGACGTTCGGCGTCACCGACGTGTCGACGACCTGAACGCCGTTGACCATGAGCGATGAGTCGGCGGACTGGATGTAGACTTCGGCCGTCTCGTCGGACATCGTGATGGTGACCGCGCCGGTCTTCGAGTTGAAGGCGGGCGTGGTGGCGAGGTGCGTGCTGATCAGCGAGCCCTCGGAGGCCGTAGAGTCCGTGCTGCTCGAATCCGTCTGAGCGGAGCAGCCGAGGCCGGAGGCGATGACCGCCGCGAGGACAGTGAGCATACCCAATCGGGGATTCATGATTCCGTGGCGCATTTGCAGCTTCCTTTCTGCTCTGGAGCAAGAGCTCCAGTGGTTTCTTATGGGGGACGTCATGTCCCCCGACATTCGCCGGGCATTACGAAGGCGATTGCACGCGCTCGGCGCTGCGCGATGACTGCCTCTCCCTCACAAGGAACGGAGAGGGTCCTTCGAACTTGAGAGAAACTTTCGTCGCCGGCGCATCTTCTTTACGAGCCGGCGGAACTCGGCTCTGATTGGGCCATCCGTACGCGAGCGTTTCCTTCCTTCGCGGAGGTCCATGACCGGTGGCGTACGGCGTGGGGTCCGCCGTGGCGTCCAGCGTGCGGGCCGTCGCTCGCGCTCGCGGCCGCCCTCGCGTGCCTCGTGACCTTCGCCGCAGGCTGTCGGCGTCCACCCACACCGGGTACGACGTGCGGCGCCGCGGGAGAGACGCGCTGTACGGCCGGGGATCGGGCGGTCGTTTGCCAGGCCGGCGCGTGGGTGGAGGTGCCGTGCAAGGGCAACACGGGCTGCGCGCACCGCGAAGGCGCCGACGAGTGCGACGACACGCGAGCCGCGCCGGGCGATCCGTGTCCGCCGAGTCCCCCCGTCGACTACGCGTGCACCGCCGACGCGCGCGCCGCGCTCGCATGCAAGGACGGGCGGTTCGCGCTCTGGCGCCATTGCCGCGGCAAGGAGGGGTGCAGCATCGCGGCGGGGCATCACCTGAATTGCGATACGACGCTCGGTGAACCGGGGGACGAGTGCGAGGCGAGCGGCACGTACTCGTGCTCCACGGACGGCAAGCAAATGCTCGTTTGCGACGGAAAGGCGCTGGCGATCACCTCCTCTTGTGGAGGTGCAAACGGATGTCGCTTCGATCGCGGCGAACACAAGGTGGATTGCGACGACAGCTTCGCCCGCGAGGGCGATCGCTGCGATCGCCCCGATCGCATCGCCTGCGGGCCGAACGGCGAGACGGAGCTCGTGTGCGAGAACGGAGACGCGGGAGCGCCTGTCTATACAAAGAAACGCGAATGCCGCCGATCGGCGTGCCGCGTCGAAAACGCAGATCTCTATTGCGATTGAGGTCCGGACCTTGCGAATCTGGAAAAGGAGGTCAGGCTCAGTTCCTCATGCGCCAATTCGAGCGGGGGCTCGCCGGGATTCTCGCCGCGATCGGGTTCGCTTCGTTCGTCGCGACGGCGGCGTGCGGCAACTCCCCCTCGGGTGACGGAGACGGGCCGCCGTCGGGAGACATGCCCGACGCGACCGAGAACGACGGCGGCGGCCCCGCGAACGTCGCCGATGCGAACACCGCACCGGGCGACATGGACGCGACCCTCCAGGCGGGAGACGCATCGGTCGACGGTGCGGCCTTCGCGCAAGACGGCGAAGAGGCTCCGGTCGACGCGGGAAGCGCCATGGTCGACACGGCCTGTACGCCCGCCACGGGCTGTCCGCCGACCGCGGGATGCGGCCACTACACGGATCCCTGCAGCGGGCAGGTCTTCGCCTGCGGCAAGGCTTGCACGAGCGGCAACGTGTGCGTCACCAATCCGGCGGACCAAAATACGCAGACCTGCCAGCCGAAAGTGTGCACCGGCCGCTGCGGAGTCATCGGGGTCGACGGATGCGGCGTCGGCGTCAGCTGTGGCGGGTGCAGCGCCGGCATGGCCTGCATCGGCAACGCGTGCGTACCGGCCGGGGCGCACGACGCGGGGCAGTGCTCGCCGCTGACGTGTGCGCCCGACGGGCAGAACCATCTGTGCGGCACCATCACCGACGGCTGCGGCGATACGCTCTCGTGCTCCTGCGCGGCGGGCCAGATCTGCAGTGGCGGCACATGCATGGACAAGCCGCCCGAGTGCACCGGCGATGCGGGCGCGTTTTGCGGATCGGTGGCCAACGCGTGTGGAAGCGGGACCATCGCGTGCGGCACCTGCCCCTCGGGCACCCATTGCGGCACGGGCAATGTCTGCCAGTCGTGCTCGGCGCCGACCTGCGGCGCCGCGACGTGCGGGACCGTGTCGAATGCGTGCGGCCAGATCGCGACGTGCGGCGCGTCCTGCCCGAACAACGAGATCTGCGAGGACGGCGGTTGCTGCGAGCCCTCGACGTGCGCGGAGCTCGCTGACGCCGGCGTCGCGCTGGGCTGCGAAGCGGTCGCCCTCGGGTGCGGCACGATGAAGGCGTGCGCTCCCTGCGGCTCGGGGCAGGTCTGCTCGAACAATACGTGCGTCACGTGCACTCCGAAGACGTGCGCGGACTTCGGCGACGCCGGGTGCGGACATTCCGACGGCTGCGGCAAGACGCTCGATTGCTGCACCGGGGGCGCCACCTGCCAGTCGTCGATCTGCTGCCCGCCGGGGCAGGTGGACTACAACGGCTCGTGTTGCCAGCCCGCCTGCGATCCCTCGCAGCCTTCTGGACCGCAAGAGAGCTGCGGGCAAGTGATCGTCTGCGCCGGCTAGTTCGAACGACTCCCGCCCTGGGCCGGCGCGCTCCTAGAAAATCTTGTGGATGACGACGGGCGCTCCGGCGCCGGAGTCGCCACCGGTGACGATTACGTAGACCACGCTCGAGCCGTTCGGCTCCGTGGTCAGGCTGACCACGTTGCCGCTCGATAGATAGGGCGCGACGAGGCCCACGCTCTCCACGTCGCCTCGCGCGATGTCGTCGAGCTCCGTGCGCGCTGGAAGCTCCGTCTGTGCGGTGACGTCGAGGAGTCCGCTGCTCGTCAAGAATTGCGGCATCTCGCCGGTGCCGGTCCCTCCGTCCAGCACGACCACCACGCCGCCGTTTTGCGCGAACGATGCGAGCGTGGGCCCCCAGTTGCCGCCGGATGCCGAGCCCAGGCTCGCGAGCGCGCCCGCCGGCGCCGTCGATTGGTCCGGCATGAGGAACACGTCGTAGTTCTGGAGCGACAGCGAATTCGGGATGTCCGCGTCGATCGACGTTGCGATGATCGTGAGCGTGCGACCCAGATTCACGGCCACGGCGTTGAGAATGCTGCCAATCTGGCCGAGGGCCTGGTGGGTCGCGTACCGATCGTATTCGAGGACGCGCAGCGGGTTCGCTTGCGGGATGAAGACCGCGTTCGAGAGTTCGTTGGACTGCGTCCTGCTCGTCGATGTCTCGTCGTAGTCGTGCCCGATGAAAATGAGCCCGCCGCTCGTCGTTCCGATGCACTGTGAATCCTGGCAGAATTGCGAGACGCAGACGTTGTTGCAGGTGCCGCAATTGAGCGGGTCGCTCGTAGTGTCGACGCACCCGCCGCTGCACGACGACAGGGACCCGCCGCACGATGCGGCTTCGCCGGTCTCCGCGTCCGGCGAAGCCTCTTCGCCGCTCACCGTTCCGTCTTCGCCGCCGTCGTCCGTCTCGTTGGCTCCATCCGGTTCGGTGGTTCCGTCGGCTTCGGTGGCGTCCGCGCCGGGTGCGGCATCGCCTGCGAGCGTCGCGTCGCCTTCGAGCGTCGCATCGCCGGCTGCCGAAGAAGCGCCGTCGCCCTGCAACGTCGCGTCTCCGCCGCTCGCGGCGTCGCTTGCGCCGCCGGCTTCGGTCGCTCCGGCGGCGTCGCTCTCCGTGCTGCTCTCCGCGCCCACGCTCGCGCCGTCGTTCTCTGCGCCGCTCGCGCCATCGCCGGCGTCACCGCCGGTCACGGCGCCGTCGGCCGAGGCCCCGTCGAGGCTCGCATCGGCGCCCCCCTCGTGCGACGCGTCCGCGCTGCCGCCGCAGACGCCGTCCACGCAGGCCACGCCGAGCACACAAGCCTGCCCGCACGCCCCGCAATTGTCTGCGTCCGTCGTGAGTCGGACGCACCGATTGTCGCATTGCGTGTAGCCCTCGGCGCAAGAGCCGCCGACGAGGCCCTCGTCCGATCCACATCCCGTTCCGAGGGCGCTCGCGAGGACCCCCGCGACCCCGAGCGCGATCGCGCCGCGCGCAAGACGGCCCACGCCACGACCTACGCCACGAAAGGAGCTCACGGCGTCGTCTCCTTCGAGGGATTCGCGTCGACCGGCAGCGACACGGACTGGCCCCCCGCATTGCGTACTTTGGTGATGAAGAACTCGACGCGCCGGTTCTGTCGCCACTCGTTCTCGGTATGGCCTTGCGCGCGCGGCTCGCTTTCGCCGTGACCGATCGTCGTGATGCGCGCCGGGTCTACCCCGAAGTACACGAGGCGCTCCCGGACGGCCTCCGCCCGCGCCTTCGATAGCGCGAGATTGTGCTCTTCGCTCCCGCGTTCGTCGGCGTGCCCGGTGATGTCGACTTGCTCGATGTCGGGGTGCGAGACGATGAACGCGGCGAGCTTCTTCAGTATCGGATACGAGGCATGGTGCACGTGCGCCTGGTCCGTGTCGAAGTGGATCACGTCGTCGTATTCGATGCGATCGCGGATGACGCGCACCTGATCACCGGCCGGCGGGCAGCCGTTCGTCTTCGGATCGTCGGTGTGCACGCCGGGGACGTCGGGGCACGCGTCGTCCGCGTCGAGAACACCGTCGTTGTCGCGATCCGGCGGGGGCTGTGGTGGCGGCGGGGGCGGGGGCGGCTCGGGTG
>DATHQY010000438.1:0-2050 GCA_035482215.1 Polyangiaceae bacterium
GGGGACCGATCTGACGGCCGACGAGCTGAACAAGGCGCACTGGCCGCTGGGACGCGCGCCGCGGCTGATGGAGACCAGCTTGCCCGGCATCTTCGCCGTGGGCGACGTGCGCTCGGGCAGCGTCAAGCGGGTCGCCTCCGCCGTCGGCGAGGGCTCCGTTTGCGTGCAGCTCGTCCATCGCGCGCTGACCGAGTGAACCGGCTTGGGTGCGGCTCTTCTCCGACGTCGCAGAAACCAAGGAGATCGATCACTTGACCCTCTTGAGGCGCGACTTCGGCATGGGAAGCGGGTCGGGGACCTTGGCGTCTTCGTAACGGGATGCATGGTTTCGCTCGCGTTCGCGGTCGAGATGGAATGCCCAATAGGCGTCGAAGTCCTTGGACGCACGGATCGCGCGCAATCGCAGCACGGCTTCCGCTCCGGTGAGAGACCAACGCGCCCCAGTTCGGCCCATGCGATCCTTGACGACGTATCGACACGCTCCCTCGATGACGCCGGTGGCGATGGGCAGCCCGTCGCGCAACGCGTCCTGATACCGGAGCAGGCGAGTGCGGAACCGGTCGGCGAGGTAGTGGCAGGTCTTGTCGATCGCCGCGCGCGCGGCGTCGTCGAGCTTGTTGTCGCGGGTCTCCCACCACCGGATGGTCTTTGCGAGGTCGCCCCCGCTGCGACCGTTGAGCAGTGCGAGCAGGCGGTCCTCGACCCACTTCTCAGCCTTCGCGTTGCTTTCTCCGAAGAGCGCGCGCGCGGCGTTCCAGACGTACTCGATGACGTGAACGATGTCGGCCAGGATGGTGACCTTGACGTCCGCGCGTCGCGCCTCGGCCTTGACGGCACGAAGCTGGTTGGGCTCGCCGTCGACCAGCACGACCCATCGGCGCGTCTTGTCCGGATCGCGTCGCAGGGCCTCCGCGAACGCCTCCCGGATCACCGCCCGCGCGCTCTTCTCGACGCTTGCCCAGACTCGCTTGTCCGTCGGCCGCGGGCGCTTGGCGTCGATGTCGTCGGGCTTTCGCAGCGAGTGCAAGATATCCGAGGGACCTCGTGGAAACGGCGCAATCGAATAAACCGTCGCGACCTGCGCCATGCGCTTGCGGTTGCTCTTCTCGCCGGGCGTTAGCCGCGTCTCGAGCTTGCGCGCGCTCTTGTCCGCCGCGCGTCGTGTCCCCTCGCGCAGGTCCTCGTGGCGCATCACGATGCCCTTGCCATCGGTGCTGATGACCAGCAGGTCGTCGTTCGGATCGCGTGCCGCCGCTCGCTGCTCGTAGAAGGCATCGAAGTCCTGCGCCGCCCGGATCGCCAGCTCCTCGACTTGGCGCTTCGCGATCGAGGCGCCCGTCAGTTCCCGGACCGTATCGACCACTTCGTCGAACGACAGCGTCGCCGCTTGCCGGGCCACCAGACGACGGATGCCGTGCGAGAAGATCTCGCGCGGCAGATTCAGAGCCGCGTCCATCGGATGAAGGTCCATGCTGCCAGGGGCCTGGTAGGCCAATCGTGGCACCGGCACGCGGCCCAGCAGCGTCTCGAGGTGACGCTCGCTGTCGCGCGTCGTCTCGCGCGCCACCCCGTCGGCCCCGACCACCGCCGTCTCTCTTTCGAGCTGCGCACGAAGCCGGAGGTTCTCCTCCAGCATCAGCCGCGCCCACTCCTTGCCCTGCGCGTCCAGTATGGCTTCCAGATCCGAGTGGCGCTTGCGGATCATCTCGTCGCTCGTGAGCATACTCTCGACCTTCACGGCGTGCGCTCGCGCGCTCGCGAACGGCGTCTCGACTGCCTCACTGCGATCGGCATGCACCGCGGTCATGGCTCCACTCCTTCCGAGGGGCTCTCGGGGCCCTCCCCGGATGAACCTCAAGCCGGCGGTCTTAATTCCCGGAACTCGGCGGAATCACGCAACATCAAGCCGCTGCGATGGAGCCGCACCCAATTCGGTTTGGCTCGGCGGGATCGATCGCCGGGGAGGCGATAAGGGCACTAGTACCTCGACACAGTGGATCTGACCGGATCAGGCGGCGGCACGGGCTGACGGCCTGCGGGCGATGATGGG
>DATHQY010000439.1:0-8154 GCA_035482215.1 Polyangiaceae bacterium
GCAAGGGCTCACGACCGCGGCGGGCTTGTGGCTCGTCACCGCGATTGGCATGTGCGCCGGCGCCGGGATGTACCCGATAGCGGTCTTCGTCACGGCGACGGGCCTCGCGACCTTGACCGTGCTCCGCCGCTTCGAAGCGAAGAACGACAACCTCACGCGCAGGCGCGTTGCGGTCGTTCTCGGAGAAGACGCCGCCGGGATCGATCGGGTTGTCGCGGCGTTGACGACTCTCGGCGCCGCGATGTCGGAAGTAGATTACGAGCGACGGCTCGAAGAAGGCAAAAAGCGTATCGAGGCGGCGTTCGACGTGGAGTTCGCAAACACCGTCCCCGTCGCGAAGATCATCGAGAGCATCGAATCGCTGCCCGGCGTGCGGCGTGTGAAAGTGACGCAATCGCTCTAGCGTCTAAGGCGCCGCAGCACGCGATAGCCGGTCGGCGACGGCGCGCCAAGCGTCGTCCGCGGGTACGCGCTGGACGAAGATTGCGGCCACCCCCTCCGCGTCGAGCGCGTGCAGGGTCGCGTAGAGAGCGTGCGCGTAGGCCGCCGCATCGGCCGGCAGATCGCGGACGAGGACCCCCGCGGGGGCTCGATCCGAACCGCCCGCTCCGCAGGTGACCACGCCAGCGCGTGCGCCGCGCGCTCCAAGCGCGCTTGCGGCCGCGAGGGCTTCTCCCGCCGTGCTCATCACGCGAAGAGGCGCCTGCGGAGCGTAGTGGCGCGCGTCCATGCCCGGCGAGACGCGGGTCTTGTCGCTCGCCTCGCTCATGTCGTGGGTGCCGCTCGCATCGTCCATGTCGGGGCCGCTCGCGACGGCGGCCCATGCCCCGCGCAATGCGCCCGCGGGGATGGCGCCGGGACGAAGGACGCGCGCTTCGCTCCGCACGTCGACGACCGTCGACTCGATGCCCGCATCGCAGGGACCCCCGTCGATCACGAGATCCACCGCGCCATCGAGCTGGCGCACGACGTGCTCCGCCGTCGTGGGCGACAGCGCCTGGTAGCGGTTCGCGCTCGGCGCCGCGATCGGCGCCCCGAAGGCGGCGAGGAGACCGCGCGCGATCGGGTGGGACGGCGCGCGAAGCGCGATCGAGTCGCTCCCCGCGGCGATCGCCGCGGGGACGTGCGACGCGCGATCGACGACCAGCGTGAGGGGCCCGGGCCAGAACGCCTGCGCCAGGCGGAAAGCCGCGGTGGGCCATGACCGCGCGAGGCTCCGCGCTTCGTCCTCGCCGAGGACGTGCGCGATGAGCGGGTGATGCACGGGCCGGCCTTTCGCCGCGAAGATGCGCGCCAGTGCGCGCTCGTCGAGCGCGTCGGCGCCGAGCCCGTACACGGTCTCCGTCGGGAACGCGACGAGCCCGCCACCCCGGAGCACGCGCGCGGCTTCCGCGAGGACGCGCGCGTCCGGATTCGCCCGATCGACGGAAATCATGCGCGTCATCGCGAGCGGGCGATTAGCGTGCGGGAGCATGCGGCGCCAACGCCACCGTCTCGCCCCCGCTCTTGCGGCCTTCGCCCTGGTCGTCGGCACCGTGCACTGCGGCGCTCCGGGCACCGCGACCGGCAGCGCCAGCGCACGCGCGACCTCGCCGAACGGACCCCCGGCGCCGAACGCGAGCGCCGCAACGGCTGTGGCGGCACCGGCGCCTGGACCTTCGCCGGCGACGACCGCGCCGGCTCCCGCGCGATCCGCAACCGGCAGCCCGGCGACGGGCAATGCCACGACGCCCGCGGAGATCCCGCCGGCGCCTCGCTTCGCATCGACGGTGTTCGCCGTGAAGAGCGACCCCGCGCTCCGCGCATGCGCCGCGTCGCTCCACACGAACGGCAAGGACCCCGCGGCGAACGTCGCGGCCGTCGGCGCCGCGTGCGCCAAAGCGACGAGGATGAAGCCCGCCGCCAAGACCGTGACGGGCGACCAGGGTGACGCGCAGGCACCGCAGAGCTTCCCGTTCCGCGCCCTCGCGAACCACTGTTACCGCGTTTACGCGCAAGCCGGCGGGGGCCTGGAAGACTTCACGCTCGCCTTGCGCGATTCCGCCGGCGCGGCCATCGACGTCCATACGGAAGGCGGCGCTGCGGCCCTGCCCGAAGGCGGCGCGCTGTGTTTCCACGCGGACGACGCGGCGAGCGTCGTCTTCTCCGCGGGCATGGGAGCGGGCGCGTTCGCCCTCCAGATCTGGGGAGATTGAATCGAAGGCGGCCGCGGGTAGCCTCCCGATCATGCGCTTCGTTGGCTTCGCTTCGTTCGCTACGTTCGCTCTTGGCGGGATGGTGGGGCTCGGCTGCAGCTCCGGAACCGCATCTCCCGCGGGAAGCCCAGGGCCCGGCCCCGATGGGGGCACGAGCACCGCCGCGGGCGACGGCGGACCGGACGGCTCGTGCAACGGCACGTTCATTTGCGACAGCTTCGACACGTACACCGTGGGCGTCGCGCCGCCTGCCCCCTGGACCGTGTCGAAGAACATCGGGACGGTCACGGTCGACACGACGCACGCCTTCAGCGGGACGCAGGCCATCGAAGTGTCGTCGCCCGCGATCGACGCGGACGCGTCGTCGGCATTCAAGTCGACGCTGCTCCGCTTCGTGAACCCGAAGCTCCTTCCGCCGCCCGGCAACGACGTCTTCGGCCGGATGATGTTCTGGCTCGACTCGGCGCCCGACGCGACGGTCCACTGGACCTTCGTCGACGGCGAAGGGTTCGTGTCGCCGAACGACGCGGGCGTAAATTACCACGCGGTCGTTCGCTACGGCGGCCAGTACCCCTTGAGCAATCCGAACGGCGGATTCGCGGGGAGCATTCTCATGGCCAGTTACGACACGCCCGACTCGTACAACGGGACGGGCCCGGCGTCGGATTGCTACCTGCAGTCGAACGGCGAAACGCTGCCCATGGGGCAATGGGCATGCGCCGAATGGGAATTCGACGGTGGCCATGACGTGATGCACTTCTGGCTGAACGGCACGGAGCTCACGGACCTCACCGTGGACATGACCGGCGCCGGCTGCACTTCGCAGGCCTCGGGCTACGTCTGGCAAGCCCCGAACTACACGCAGCTCGACGTCGGCTGGGAGTCCTACCAGACCGACGGCGCCCGAACGATCTGGCTCGATGACCTGGCTTTCGGCCCCGCGCGAATCGGCTGCCCCGCCGGCGCGCCTTGAATCTCGTGGGACTCCCGATTGGGTGACGGAGGAGAGGCCCGATGCAGAAACAGGATTATCTCGAGCGGCTCATTGCCCAGTTCGCAGAAGCCATCGGGAGGGCATTGGGCCTCGCGAAAGGCGGCCAGACGGGCGAAGCCCAGGCCGAGCTCGATGCACTCTGGACGCGTTCGCTCGGTCTACGCCGATCGGACGCCGATCGCCTCGACGTCTCGACGCTCCGGGCTCTGCTCGGCGCCAAAAGCACCGCGGCGGCCATGCTCCTCGAAGCGGAAGCCGACCTGCGAGAGGCGGCGGGAGAAGCGACGGCCGCCTCTCGCGTCCGGACGCTAGCGGGAGCGTTGCGGGGCGGCGCTCCGAAGCCTTAGCGAGCGGCCTCGTGCCCGATCAATACGGCATCCCCGGGAAATTCATCTGCACCTGGTAGAGCCCACGCGACGTGCCCTGGCCCTGCGACGTGATGTAGAGCGTCTTGTGGTCCGCGCCGCCGAAGGCGACGTTGGTGACGGCGTTCACGTTGGCGACCTTGATCGCGCCGTTGTCGATCTCTTTGCCCGTCGGGTCGAAGATCACGATCGTGCCCGTATTGATTAGCGCTCCGTAGATGTTGCCGGCGCAGTCGATGCCCATGCCGTCGATGTTCATCGTCGAGAACGGCGGCGTGTTCGCGGCGCCGGTGCTGCCGTCCGCCATGACCGGATACGTCATGACGCCGTTGTTCGACGAGACGTAGAGCGTGTTCTGGTCGAGCGACAGCGTCACGCCGTTCGGCTGCGTGAGCGTCGCATCGACGACGGACACCGTGTTCGTCCCCGGTGCGATCCGATACACGCGGGTCTGGCTCTGCGGGGCGTTCCCCGAAGGCCCCTGGTAGTTCGGATCCGAGAAGTAGATGTTGCCGTCGCTGCGAACGGTGAGATCGTTCGGCGAGATGAAGCGGTTGCCCATGTACATGCCGGCAATCGGCGTCCGCGTCTGCGCCGCGAGGTTGAAGCGCGAGATGGACCCGTCGGCGTGGACCGCCCCCACGAGCGCGCCCGTGTTGTCGACCGCGAGGCCGTTCGAGCCTCCGTCCGCCATGGCGACACTCACGGTCGTCCCCGTCAATTGAATGATGCGCGAGGGCGGGACGTTGCCGCCGGGGAACTCCGAGACGTAAAGCGAATCGCCAATCCAGACGGGTCCCTCGATGGTCGTGAAGTTGTTGAGCGTATTGTTGAACGCGTCGCTCGGCGGAACGCCCGCCACCTGCGTCACCGTCGCGTTGCTCGGAATCGGGCTCCCCGTGAACGGCCCGGCCGGGCACGTCCACGCGACCGGGCCCGCATCCACGCCTGCGTCGCCGGTCGGCGATCCGGAAGATCCGCTCGACCCCGTACCGCTCGTCGATCCGGTTTGCCCGGAGGATCCCGAGTCCGGCGTCGACTGGGTGCCGCTCACGCCCGCCGTGGAGCCGGTGGCGCCCGATCCGGTCCCTGTCGCTCCTGTCCCGGAGCCCGACTGCGCGCCGGTCCCGGCGCCGGTGGATCCCGTACTCCCCGTTTGCCCCGTGCCCGCGCCGGTTCCCCCGCTGGATCCCGTCGTCGACCCCGTCGACCCCGACGGCGCGGGGCCGCCCGACGCGCATCCCGCGAGCACGAAGCCAAGCACCGAAGAAACCATCACTGCGGTAGGAGCCAAAGCACGAAAAAGCATTGCGCGCGAATATACCCCGCGCGCCCGCCATCGACGAATGCTGCCTCTAAAGTAGCATCCGGCCCTACCGCCGAGGGATTGCCATGTCCGGAGATACGACGGTCAAAACCGAGCAGTTCGTCGAGGTGGTCGGCGGGACGCTCGCGATTCTCTCGCACGAAACGGGGGAACCGGTCGGGCCGACCACCTCGATCGGCGCCGAGCCGTGCGTCATCGGCCGCGGCAAGCACTGCCAGCTGTCGCTCGAAGACTCGCGCGTCAGCACCTCGCACTGCGTCCTCGTCGCCACGGAGCGCGGCATTCGCGTGACCGATCTGGGGTCGACGAATGGCACGTTCGTGCACCAGGTGCGCCTCGAGACGCGAAACGCCGTGTACCTGAAAGCGGACGCGCGCCTTCGCTGCGGGCACACCTGGCTGGCCTTGCGCTTTGCAGGAAAAGCGCAGGTACCCATCGCGCCGACGTCCGTGTTCGGACCGCTCGTCGGCGGGTCGAGCGCGATGCGCCGCATCTACGCCCAGCTCGCGAAGGTCGCGCGCCATGACCTGAACGTCCTCGTCACGGGCGAGACGGGCACCGGCAAGGAGCTCGTGGCGCAATCGATCCATGGCGCCAGCCGGCGCCGGGGAGGGCCGCTCGTCGTCGTCGATTGCACGACGATCCCGCCGTCGCTCGCCGAGAGCATGCTCTTCGGGCACGAACGCGGGGCGTTCACGGGAGCCGTGGCGCGGCAAGCGTCTCCGTTCGTCACGGCGCGATCGGGCACGCTCTTTTTCGACGAGCTCGGCGAGCTCCCTGCGGAGATTCAGCCCAAGCTCCTTCGCGCGCTCGAGTCGCGCGAGATCCAGCCCGTCGGCGCGGTGCGGCCGCAGCCGATAGACGTGCGCATCGTCGCCGCCACGCGGCGCAACCTGCATGCCGAGATGAACGCACAGCGCTTCCGGAACGACCTCTACTACCGCTTCGCGCAGGTCGTCGTCGATCTCCCGCCGCTTCGCGATCGCGCCGAGGACATCCCGCAGCTCGTGGCGGCGCTCTTCGCCAAGATCGGCGACCCGGGGGCGATCGAGCGGATCGACAAGCCCACGATGGACCGCCTGATGCGCCACGAGTGGCCCGGCAACGTGCGGGAGCTGCGAAACGTGCTCGTCGCGGCCCACGCGCAGTCCGACGGGGGTCCGATCGAAGTGACCGAGCTTCTTTCCGCGCGGCCGGCGGCGGATTGGTCGCCGTCGTCACCGGCGCGCCGCGCGTTCCCCGTCGTGAAGCGGGAGCTTCTCGATGGCCTCGAGCGCGATTACTTCGCGCGCCTGCACGCCGAGACCGGCGGGAGCCTGAGCGAAATGGCGCGCCAGTCGGGCCTGTCGCGTACGACGGTGCGCGAGTATCTGGAGCGGCACGCGTTGCGCAGCCCGGGGGAGCCCGATCTCAAATGAGCGACGGGCGTTTGGGAGGCTGGGCGCCGGGGGCCTAGAATACCGTCGACGTATACTGAGCCATGGGTCTTTCTTTGGAGCTTCCGAACATCAACATGAACCATCTCCGCGTTTCGGCGACGGCGCTCGTCCTCTGCACCGCATCGGCATGCGCATCCTCGGCACAGAACCCCACGGGCAATAGCGGGGCGACAGGCCAGAGCGGCGCGTCCGGCGGAACGGGCAGCGGGACGGGCACGGCCGGAGCGACCGGAGGGACGGGCACCGCGGGCGCGGGCACGGGCGCGTCGGGAGTGAGCGGAGCGACCGGCAGCGCGGGAGCCAGCGGTACAGGAATGACAGGCAGCGCGGGAGTGACTGGCGCGAGTGGAAGCGGCGCCACCGGTGTCTCCGGCAACAGCGGCGCAAGCGGCGGGACCACGGGCAGCAGCGGCGCAAGCGGGACCACGAGCGCGCCGGACAGCGGCGCGCCGACGGCGGACGGCGCCGCGAGCGGCGGGTGCGCGGGCTTGGCGTTGTGCGACGACTTCGAGAGCGACACGGCGAACATGCCGCCCAGCGGGTGGACGGTCCTCATGGGGTGCAACCCGGCGACGACGGAGAATCCCAGCGGCACGATGGACGGCCCTGCATCCGGCGGAGGCATTCTGGTCGGCATCGACGCGACGCAGGCCCACAGCGGCACGAACTCGCTCCGCATCGTCGGGGGCGACAGCTGTGGGTACTACGCGGTGAATACGGCTGCGTTCACGAGCAACGCCGCGCTCGGCACGCAGATGTACGCGCGCATGTGGGCGCGGTTTTCGGCGGCGCCGCCGTCGTCCCACAACGGATTTCTGTCGATGAACACGACCTCGATGGCCAGCCACCAGCCGGATCTGCTCCGCCTCGGGTTCCAGAACGACGTCATCGAGTGGAATTGGTACGGGACCGACTCGACGCTGCCGGACACGGACATGGCCGGCGCCGCGCAAAGCGTGGCCCCCATGGCCAATACCTGGGTGTGCCTCGAGTTTCATATCGACTCGTCGACCGGCAATATCGAGTTTTGGTACAACGGCGCGAGCATGACGACGCCCGGCCTCTCGTGGAACGGCACGGCGGCCGCGTACCAGACCGGGTGGACGGGCGGCGGATGGAAAGCAGGGATTGCGCCCACGAGCCTCGGTCTCGGATGGGGATCGTTCAACGGCGTCATGATGACTACATGGTTCGACGACGTCGCCCTGGGGACGAGCCGGATCGGGTGCAACTGAGGGTTTCAGGCCATTGGCCAGTACGTGATAGAGTGCCAAGGTAAGGGGAACGACAACAACGCGTTGATGGCCGAGTGGTCACGCGCGAATGCGGGGGGGGCGCGTTTACGCGCGAAAGAAGCTCGTCACGTCGCTCGCCTCGGTCGGAGCGACCGGGGCGGTCGTCGTGGTCGGGTACGCAGTTGTCTTCGCCTTCTGGCCCTTCGACCGAATTCCGTTCTTTTTCTTTCGCTGCCCTGGGTTCCGGCGCTTCCGCTCGGCCTCGTCATTCGCCAGAAGCTCCGGCCGCGCGGCCGCTCGGCGCGTGACGTACCGCGACGCCGGCCGTCCGCTCTGCGCCGCATGCGGGGCGGCGCTCGATCGTGCGCACACGTACTTCGACGCGAACGGCCGGGTAGTGTGCCGCGCGTGCCGAAGCCGCGGAGATCTTGCGGAGGCGCACGCGCGCATCCTCAACGCACGCCGCGAGCCGCCGCGCATCTCGCGCGCCTATGCCATCGGACGGATCGCGACGACGCCCTCACCCGCAGGACCGCTTTCCTTCGCGTCGCTCGCGTTGCTCGCGCTCGCTCGCATCGGGTCGCTCACACGACCGCGCG
>DATHQY010000440.1:0-6979 GCA_035482215.1 Polyangiaceae bacterium
TGCGAACGAAGTCGTCGTAGACCGAGAGCCACTCGGCCATCTCGTCGTGCGCCGCACCCGCACCGCCACCCGTGGCCTGGGCAAGCAGATCGGCCGGGACCGCGCCCACCATCGTTGCGTCCTCGTCGTCCATCGACGCGCCGTGGGCGGGCGTGAACAACGGCGTCGTTGCGCGAGGCGCGGGCGGACCCACGCGCGGAACTCCTGCTGCCGGCGCGGGCCGCGGAGGGAGCGGCGTCGGACGATCGTTCTGCCCGGGCGAACCCCCGGGAGACGGCGGCGCCACGTGCGCGGCCGCAGGGGCCGGCTTGGGCGGCGCGGGCGGGGGGGGGCGGGGAGGTGCAGCCGGGCTCGTTCCCGCCGCAAGAGGCGGCGCGAGCCCGACGGGCGGCGGCTGCGCGAGCGGGGGCGCCGGCTCGTCCGCCAGCGGAAACGAGAAGGCGCTCATCGACGGCTGCGCCGACACCGGCCCGAGGATCGACTCGAGATCGGCGGGCTTGCGCGTCACTCCTCCCGCTTTCTCGATCGATCGCTCCATGCCCTCGTTGAGGCTCTGCGCGGCCAGCCGATAGGCGCCCCGGAAGCGCGCGACTTGGAGCTGCTCCATCATCCCGCCCTTGAGGCGGTCCGCTTGCATCACGAGCTCGCGAAGCGGCGCGGAGTGCTCGAGCAGCGTGAATCCGACGCCGACAACGGCGGCGATGAGCACGACCAGCACGAGAAGGCCCCATGGCACGTCGGCTTTGTCCTTGTCATCCGCCGTGCTGAGAAAGCTGAACGGCCCCCCCAGAACGGTGCGGGTTCGTGCCACGGCAAACCCGCCGCCGAGACTCCACACGTCGCCAGGAAGCCGCGCGAACATCGCTCCGAGATCGTCCGCCAGCATGCGCACGTCGGTCCGGCCCGCGTCCCCGTATGCCTTGTCGTCCACGTCTTTTAGGTCATTGCCAATCGCGTCGAGCTTCTCCGGGTCGAGCCCTTCGACGCCGACGCCACTCGCGACGCTCTTGCCGGAGACATAGAACGCCAGGCTCGTGCGGGTCCGCCTCGCCAGATCCGTCGCGAACTTCGCGTTGATTTCTTTGAGCCCGACGATGGCGCCCGCCGGGCGCTGAGTCGCGTCGTACTCCACCGGACGCACCACGACCACGTACACCTTGCTGCCGAGGGCCCAGACGTCATCGCGTAGCCAACCGTGCAGCGCGTCGTTGACCGCGGGATAGCCTCCGAGCTCGAAGTCGTCGTTGCCGGCGACCGAGTCGTATCCCACCTCGGCCACCACCTGCCCGTCGCGATCGACGGCGAAAAGCGCGTCGTCACGCCAATCGGCCGGAGTCGCCTCGGCGATCGCGCCGAGGGCCTTCTTCGCGTCGGCCTTGATCTTGTCCGGGAGCTTCGGGTCGCGGACGCCGTTCGCGGCGACCAGCGCCTGCTGCAACGATCCATCGAGACTGCCTACGAGCAGCGCATCGAGACGGCGGCGCGCGTCGATCTTGAGTGCCCACTCGACGGTCTGGCTATCGGACGCGAGGCCTTCTTTGAGCGCGCGTGTCGTCTGCCGGTTGTACTGCCCTACCGCCACGTAGACGACGTAGAGCGCAACGGCCACGGCCACGCCGAGAATGACGTACCAGACGCGGGACAAGATCATCACTTCGAATCACCGCCTCCCACGGCCATCGGCTCTTTCATTTCGAAGCCCCCGGTGCCCGCGTGGACTGAAACGTCTTTGCCGACCTGTTTGCCGTCGAAAAACGTCTTCATGGTGTAGTCGCCCTGCGGCAACGACATCGAGAAACCGCCCTCACGATCCGGAAACGCAAACTCGACTGCGGCCGGATCGACGACGACGTACATGACAATGCTCGGAAAGAGCTCATCGCGAATCACGTGAAGCCCCGGTGCCGTCGCAGCCCATTCGCGCGTCGATCCGGGTGCTAGCGGGTTCGATGCCCAAGTGGCGTTGCCCGCTTCGTACAGAGCGTGCGGAAACGGATCGGCGTTCTTGAAGCTGAGGCGTGAGCCCGGCGACACGACGATCGTCGCGGGTGTCACGCGCCCGCCCGTCACTTTGACGGCAAGCGGCTCGTGGCTCTGCGCCGTGCCCGAGCCGATCGCGACGACGCAGACGTCGCGCGAAGGATTCGCCGAGAGCCTGCGAAAATCTTGTTTGACGGTGGGCGACGGCTCCCGCCATGTGTACCGTCGCGCGTCGTTCTTCGTCGCGTCGGCATACACTTGGGGCAGAAGCTTTTCCCATCCCGTGATCTTGCCTTTGATGCTCGCTCCCGCGGCGGGCGCACCGGCAGCGATCGTGGCCGTCGCGCTTGCGCCGACCAAAACTGCGAATGCCACTGCAATCACCGACCTGTCGTACGAGGCTCGCGGCCTTCGTTTGCTGCGCTGTTCTTCGGTCATCCGAGGGTGCCTTCACGAGACGGTAGCTGACGGCGAAAGCACGTGTAAACGCCTTTCGCGGCAGAGGCCAGCGAGCGGGCCGGCCGGCGCCGTTCGCACTTGCCGCTCGGCCCGTCGTTCGCGCTCGCCTGGTTCGTTCTCGTTCCCGCTCGGCGTTCCGCGCCGCTCGCGAGAAACCACAACGTTCGAACAACGGAACCTTGCAGGGGTGGGGTACGCTCCGCGCGTGCACGCTGCAGCACCACGCCCGAAAGCGAACGGCGAAGGCGATGCGACCGATACGGCGAACGCGCGAGCGATCCCGCTCCTGCCTCGCGATTCGCGCGTTCCACTCGTGTTCCGGCGCGGCGCGCACGCCCCCTATGCCACACGATGGTTCGGCGTGACGTCGCTTGCCGGTCACGCGAGAAACTTCGCGTCGAGCGCGATTGCCGCGGAGCAGATCGACGCGCGCGATTGGATGAGACCGGGAACCCCCGACGAGCTCCTCTCGCACATCGTCTCCGTACTCGGTGGCGACGCGAATGCGCCCGACCTCGTGACCGCGCTTGGGCGGCCGCTCTGGATCGACTTCGTCGCCGATACAGGTGACGACCATGACGTGAGCCGCGCGGTGGCGTCGATGATCTTCACAGCATATGCCCTGCCGGACGTCGCGGACGCCGCGAGGCCCTCCGCGCCACATCCCATCGCGGACGCCGCAAGGCCCTCCGCGCTGCACGACGTCGGGCGCGAGCTTCCTCGTGGCGACATGCTCCTCTTCGGTGGGGACACCGCGTATCCTGTCGCTACTGGAGAGGAGATCGCGCGCAGGCTCGTCTCCCCGTTCAACGAGGTGCTGCGCGAGCGCCTGTCCGCGGACGATGTGCCGCGCGTGCTGCTCGGGATCGCGGGCAACCACGACTGGTACGACGGCCTCGACGGATTTGGACGGCTTTTCCGGCGAAGTCCGGAAGGCGACCACCGCGCCGAGTCCCGTCCCGCGGTCCGGCGGCGCATGCCGCGGCGTACCGGTCTCGTCGCGCGGCAGCTCCACATCGACGAAGTGACCGGACTCGTGAAGCTCGCGGTGAACGCTGCCGCGGCCTTTCGCGCGTACTGGGCCGGCACGAAGATCAAGCGGCCGCGGCGCCTCGCGCTCGTCGGCTACGAGCCCGTGCAAGACGCTTCGTACTGGGCGCTGCCGCTCGCGCCGGGGCTCGAAGCGTGGGGCGTCGATCGCCAGCTTGGCGTCCTCGACTTCCGCCAGCGCGATTACTTCGCGCAGCGACACCCGATCGCGACGCGCGGCGGCGTTCTCTTCATCGCACCCGATCCGGCTCTCGCATTCGGCGAACGGCACCAGCCCGGCGCGCGCATGCTGGCGGCGTGCCGGCTGTCGCTCGAGCGCCATCGCGTCTTCTATCTCACGGGCGACGTGCACCATTACGAACGGCGCGCGGTCGCGCGGAGCATGGGTGCCACGGCGTTCGGCCCGCGCTCGCGGGACCTCGCCGAGGAGCATCATGAGAACCTTCACGTAATCGCAGGGGGCGGCGGCGCGTTCCTGCACGGGACCCGCACGGGACCTTACGCCGTGCCGCCGGCGTGCGTGTATCCGTCAGCAGCGGCGTCGCGGCGTCTCTTATCGCAGGTTCCGTTCACGCTAATGATCGGCGGCGCCGGGTTCATCCTGCACATCGGCTTCGCGCTGGCGGCAGCCCTGGAGCTCGAGGTCGCGGCGCGCGGAGCGGCGCAAGCGGTGCTCGCCGGGGTGACGCTCGGTGCGGCGGTGACGGCGATGCTCGTTTCGAGCACGGCGCCCGACCGACCGCGAGGATACTTGGCGCCGCTCGCGTGGGCGTGGCCGTTCGGCATCTTGCTCGGCTTCTTGCCGATCGGATTGCGCGACGCCCTGCCCAAGCTCATTCCGAGCTGGACGGGCGCCATGGGGGTCATCGTCGTCTATGCGTTCGCCGGCGCGCTCACGATAGGACTTTTCCTCGCGCTCGCCGCAGCCGTGGGGCTCGAGCGCCAGCAAGCCTTCTCGGTGCTGAGTCACCCGGGCTTCAAGCACTTCGTGCGCATGTGCATACACCCGGACGGCCGCATCGAGGGATGGGTCATCGGCAAGGACGACCCCCTCGGGCCTGGCCCCGCCGCACTCATCGATCGATTCGAATGGCCGTCGCAGGGGACGCGCGACGGTTGATTCCGCAGGCGCCTCGTCGGCGCCGATTTCCCCCGACCGAGGCCTACCCGTTCGCTGGCGCTTCCGTGGGGGTGAGCTCCACGTCCACGCCTTCACGTTGGCGAACGACGCGGAGCCAAATCGATCGCGCGTCGGACCATGTCTGTAGCGCGCGATGGATATCGTCCACGTTGCGCACGGGCTTGTCGTCCACGGCGACGACGATGTCGCCCTGGCGCAAGCCGGACTTCGCCGCCGGACCGCGCTCGTCGAACCCCGTGACTTCGACGCCCGACGCATGCTCGAGGCCGAGCTTGTGCGCGAGCTCGCGCACGATGGGTCGGTTCTGGCCCCCGATCCCGAGCCACCCGCGCCGCACCCGGCCGCGCGTCATCAGCTCGCCGAGCACCCACTTTGCGGTGTCGATCGGCACGCTGAAGCTGATCCCCTGCGCCCCCATGATGATCGCGGTGTTGATGCCGACGACGCGGCCGCGCGAATCGACCAGAGGCCCGCCCGAGTTGCCGGGGTTGAGCGCGACGTCGCTCTGGATGATGCCCTCCATCGCGCGGCCGTCCCGCGCGCGCATCGTGCGGCCAAGCGCGCTGACCACGCCGGCCGACACCGTGGAGCTGAATCCCAGCGGATTGCCGATCGCCACGACGAGCTGGCCCACCCGAAGCGCCGACGAATCGCCAAGCGGCGCGGAGCGCAGCGCGTCGCCGGCGCGGACGACCGCAAGGTCCGTCGCGTGATCGATGCCCACGAGGTCGGCACGCGAGGTCGATCCATCCGTGAATCCGACGTCGAGCTGATGCGCACCCGCCGCCACGTGCGCGTTCGTCAGAATGTATCCGTCCGGAGCGAACACCACCCCGGAGCCCGCGCCCGACGGGCCCCGTGGACCGCTGCGCGAAATGCTGACGACGGCGGGACCGACGTCGTCCACCACGCGAACGATCGTGCGCGAATATGCGTCGAGCGCTTCGGCCTCCGACGGCGATGGCGCCGGTGCCGCTGTCGTTTCGAGTCTCGACTCGAGCGGCCGCGAAGCCGCGTCGTCGAGGATGAGAGCCACCTGCATACGAAGCAACCTGCGCACGGCGCAACCCGCGTCAAGCGCGCGGCACGCAGAGCGAGAGGGAGAGAGGAAAGGAGAACAGGAGGGAGAAAGGAGGGAGTTGGGGTCCCTGTTTCTTGTTTTCCTCTTCCGTCAGAAGCCCAGCGCCGGTAGCTCGATGAGGAAGCGAGTCCCCTGGCCGAGCTGACTCTCGACGCGGATCGTTCCGTCGTGGGTCGCGACGATGTTCTTGATGATCGACAGCCCGAGCCCCGTTCCGTGCGTGTCCCGCTTGGTCGTGAAGAACGGAACGAACATGTGCTGCAGATTCTCGGGCGCGATGCCGCTTCCGTTGTCTTCGACCGTGACGAAGGCGCGGCCGGTCGGCCCGTCCTGATAACCGGTTGTCACGATGATCCGGCCCCCTGCCTCGGGCGCCGCCTGACACGCGTTGGTCAAAAGGTTCACGAAGACCTGCACGAGTTGTTCGGCGACGCCCTGCACCTGCAACGCTTCGACGACGTATCGCCGCTCGACGACGACCCGCGCCTCGGAAAGGATATGCTCGCAGAACGCGATCGCCTGGTCGATGACGCGATGCACGCCGACCGTGCCGACGACGCCGTTCGACGGTCGTGCGTAGCCAACGAGCTCGCGGGTGAAGCGAAGCATGCGGTTGGCCGACTCGCTGATGCGGCGCAGGCGCTCGAGGTCTTCCGGATCGTTTGCCGCGCGCCCTTCGACGACCTTGCGGATGAGATAATCCGAGTACGCGACGATCGACGTCAACGGGTTGTTGAGCTCATGGACCACCCCGGCGGCGAGCTGCCCGAAAGTCGCCAACTTATCGGCTTGCATCATGCGGCGCTCGAGCGCGGCTGCGTTGTTCTTCGCGCTCGCCAGCGACGCAGCGCGCGCCTTCGGGAGGGCATGCGCCAAGACCACCGCCGCGCGATCGAGCAGGTGCACCGCAGGACTGCCTTCGAGGCCGTCGAGCCCCGCGTCGTCGTCGTCCGATGCGATATGGAGGGCCGGTGCGGAGTGCGGCCCGGGCACCGGTGCGACGTACTCGTATTTGAACGCTGGAAAGAGGCGCGACGCCGGCCGGGCTCCGCTGAATCGCTCGACGTTACCGCTCGGCGATCGACGGAAGTAGACGGTCGCTTCACCGGCGTGCCCGTCGGGGAGGGACGCGCCGACTTCGTAGCCCGAAAGAATCGAGGCCACGCACCCGATCATCGCTTCGACGACGCCGGCCTCACCTCCGGTGCCAATCGGCAAGTCGACCGTCGCGAGCAGGAGGCGATCGAGCCAGAGCTGTGGAATCCCGT
>DATHQY010000441.1:0-5662 GCA_035482215.1 Polyangiaceae bacterium
GGCCGCAGGCCGAGATCGACGCCGCCAAGGCGAAGAACCCCTACCGGCTGACGGAGCGGCAGGCCAAGGCGATCCTGGAGATGCGCCTCTCGCGGCTCACGGGCCTCGAGCAAGAGAAGCTGGCGAAAGAGTACGCCGAGCTGTGCGACGCGATCGCGCGTTTGCGCGCGATCCTCGCGAGCCCGAAGCTCCTCGACGACGTCATCGTGATGGAGCTCGAGGAGATCCGGAGCAAGTACGCCGACAAGCGCCGCACCGAGATCGTCTTCGACGACGCCGAGATCCAGGACGAAGACCTCATCCAAGAAGAGGACATGGTCGTCACGATCTCGCACGCCGGCTACATCAAGCGTACGAGTCCGCGCGACTACCGCGCGCAAAAGCGCGGGGGCAAAGGCCGCATCGGGATGGAGGCGCGCGAAGAAGACTGGGTGACGCAGCTCTTCGTCGCGTCGACCCACGCGTACGTCTTCTTCTTCAGCAACAAGGGCAAAGTCTACGTCAAGAAGGTCTACGAGATTCCCCTCGCGGCGCGGACGAGCAAGGGCCGCGCGATCGTCAATTTCATCGGCATCGAGGAAGGTGAGAAGATCGCCGCGATCGTCGAGATTCCGAAGATCGAGAAAGGCAAGTACGTCGTCACGCTCACGACGAAAGGCCAGATCAAGAAGACGGAGCTCGACGAATACGAGAATTTCCGGGAGAAGGGGATCATCGGCGTCAAAGTCGACGAGGGCGACCAGCTCCTCTATGCGGCGCTCACGGACGGCACGCGCGACATGCTGATCGCGACGCGCACGGGCCAGAGCATCCGCTTTCCGGAAGAGCAAGTGCGACCGATGGGCCGCGCGACGCACGGCGTGAAGGGAATCGACCTCGCGGAAGGCGACGATGTCGTGGGCATCGTCGTGAGCGAGCCCTCGCGCCCGCAGCTGCTCGCGGTGTGCGAGCAGGGCTACGGCAAGCGGACGAACATCGAGGAGTTTCGCACGCAGAACCGCGGCGGCAAAGGCATCATCTTGATCGACGCGAGCGAACGAAACGGCCCCGTGGTCGGCGTGAAGCTCGTCAAAGACGGCGACGAGGTCATGCTGATTACGGACCGCGGACAGACGCTGCGTACGCCGGTCGACCAGATTCGCGAAACGGGGCGCAACGCGCAGGGCGTGAAGCTCATGACACTGGGCGAAGGCGAGCGGATCGTCGCGGTCGAGCGCCTCGCGGAGGCGAACGACGAAGTGGGCGGCACGTCGATGAACCCGCCGCCGGACGGATCGATGCCGCCGCCGAGCACGGGTGGAGGTGACGAGCCTCCGCCGGGGGACCTCAATTGAACGGCGAAGAGAGCGCGACCGCCCGTCCGATGCCGCATCCGGATGCGCCGCCGCCGACCGCGCCGCCTACACCCAAAGAGCGGCGCGATCGCCTCAAGCGCGCGCCGCAGATTGCGCCCCAGACGCTCGCGACGCTCGCCGCGCAGCACCCGACGGCCCATTGCGAGCTCGATCACCGTTCGCCGTTCGAGCTCATCGTGTCGGTCGTTCTCTCGGCACAGACGACCGACGTCGGCGTGAACAAGGCCACGCCGAAGCTCTTCGCCCGCTATCCCGACGCGAAGGCCCTCGCCGCGGCGGAGCCGATCGATCTGGAGCCGTACGTCGCGACGCTCGGCTTCTTCCGGAGCAAGGCGCGCTCGATCGTGGGCCTCGCTCGTGCGCTCGTCGAGCGACACGGCGGCGAGGTGCCGGACACGATGGAGGAGCTCGTGAAGCTCCCGGGCGTCGGCCGCAAGACGGCCAACGTCGTGCTCGGCGTGCTCTGGAACAAGCCGGAAGGCGTCGTGGTCGACACCCACGTGCAGCGCCTCGCGCAGCGCCTCGGCTGGTCCAAGCACAACGAGCCGGAGAAAATCGAACTCGACCTGTGCGCCATCCTTCCGCGGAGCGAGTGGGATCACACGGGTCACGTGCTCATCTTCCACGGCAGACGTTGCTGCTATGCGCGCAAACCCGATTGCCCCGGATGCAGCGTGAACGACGTTTGCCCCGCCGCGTTCGACGCGGAGCACGTCGGACGCAAAGAGGCGCGCCATCGCATTCCTGCGCGCGGGCGCGAACTACCTCCGCGGGTCGAGCCGAAGAAGACCGTCGCGAAGAAGGCCGGGAAGGCCAAGACGACCAAAAAGGCCAAGACGACCAAAAAGGCCAAGCCCGCGCGCGCGAAGCGATAGAGCGCCGCCGTCTCGGCGCGCCGCCGTGACACGGGCGCAGAGCCTCATCGCCCGGCGCGAAACGCCGCGACGAGCCTCTCGGTCGCCGTGTACGGATCGCACGCGCGCTCTTCGACTGCGCGCACGGCATCCTCGAGCTCGGGCCCGAGATCGGCGATCGCCGCACCGATTAGCGCTTCGCGCAGCGATTCGCGCACTTCGTTCCGGAGGCGCCGGCGCCGGCGCTCCCGGCCTGCTTCGGTGCCGTCGAGCCATGCCTTGTGGGCGGCGAGCGCGGTCACGATCGCGGCGGTCCCCTCCCCTCGCGACGCGACGCACTTGACGATGGGCGGAACCCAACCGGCGACCCCGAGCGCGAGCGTCAGTTCGAGATCGCGCACCACGGCGTCGGCCCCGTCGCGATCCGCCTTGTTCACCGCGAACGCATCGGCGCACTCCAGCAGACCCGCTTTGATCGCCTGCACTTCGTCGCCGAGGCCGGGCGCCATCACGACCAGCGTGGAGTCGGCCAAGCGTGTGACTTCGAGCTCGTCTTGCCCGACCCCCACCGTCTCGACGAGGACGACGCCGTACCCCGCCGCGTCGAGCACGCGCACGACATCTCTCGCGCTGCGCGACAGGCCGCCGAGGTGCCCCCGCGTCGCGAGCGACCGAATGAATACTCCGTCGTCTGTCGCGTGCCGCGCCATGCGAATGCGATCGCCGAGAATGGCCCCGCCGGTGTAGGGGCTCGACGGATCGACGGCGACGACCCCCACGCGCTCGCCGTCGGCGCGGTACTTTGCGATGAGGCGATCGCAGAGCGTCGACTTGCCCGCCCCCGGATTGCCGGTCACGCCGATCACGCGCGCCTTGCCGGTGCTCGGCCAGAGCGCCTTCAGGAGCGCCGCCGCTTCCGGAGCCCGGTCGTCCACGAGGCGCATCGCGCGGGCGATCGCGCGCGGCTGGCCGGCGACCACGCGGGTCGCCAGGTCTTCGCTCGGCGACGGCGGAGACGTCAGCGGCCCGCCTTGTCGATCGCAGCGAGTTTTCGCTGCACGTCGGCCCGGTCGATCGATCCCCCCGTCGCCGCGAGGGACTTTGCGTACGCGTCTTTCGCGAGAACCGGCTCCCTCTGCGCCACGAGGGCATCCCCGAGCGCGACCCACGCGGGGCCCCAGCCGGGGAACTCCTGCGTCGCACGAGCGCCGAACGCCCGCGCGGTCGTGTCCCGCCCCTGCAGATGGCTCGCGACGCTCGCATTCACGAGCGGGGCCGGATTCGCATGATCGAGCCCCCAGGCGGTCTGGTACTGCTCGAGCGCGACGTCGATATCGCCTCGCTTCGCGTTCGTGTCCGCGACGAGCAGCTGCGCCGCCGCGTTGTTCGGCATCGCCTTCACGACCGCATTGCCCATCGACAGCGCGTCGTCGAAGCGTCCTTCGGCGAAGGCGAGCTGCGCGAGGATCAAGCGCGCATGCGCGTCCTTCGGGTCGATGTCGGAGGCGGCCTTCGCCGCCTTCGCGGCCTCGGTCAAATGACCGGCAGCGAGCTCGCGACCTGCGAGCGCGAGCCACGCGTCCCCGAATTTCGGCCGCTCGCGCGTGGCGTGCTGCAGGAGCCCGACGCTCTCGGGATCCGACCCGAGCGCGTTCGCGAGCTCGTAAAGCCCTTCGGGGGAGTCCGGATCGAGCGCGAGCGCCTTGCGGAGCTCCGCCACGCCCTCCGCGCGACGGCCCGCCTTGGCAAGCACTCCCCCGAGAGCGAGGTGCGCCCCCGCGTCGCCGTCGCGGAGTGCGAGGGCTTCGCGAAGTGAACTTTCGGCTTTCCCGAGGTCGAGCTCGAGCTCATAAGCGCGCCCTTCGCCGACCTTCGCGTCGAACGAACGCGGGTCGATCGCCAGGGCTGCCGCCGTCTCGACGAGCGCCTCGCTCGCGCGCTGCCGCACGAACTGCGCCTCGGCCGCGCACACGTGCCCTTCGAGCGGCATCGGAACACCCGGGTTCTTGCGGAACTTCTCGCACATCCCCATCGCCGCGTTGAAATCGTGAGCATCCGCGTAGACACGCGAGAGCTCGTGAACGAGTGCCCCCGTCGCCGGCGAACCGGGCAGCCTGCCAATCGCAGCGCGCAGCTCCGCGAGCGCTTCCTGCGTACGCCCGGCGCGGCGCAAAGCACGGCCGAGCGCGAGTGCCGCGTCGGCATCTCCGGGATGCGCACGGACGTTTGCGGCCAGGCTGTCCAGCTGCGACTCTTGGCCCCGAGCCTCCGGCGATGCCGACAGCACACCAACGACGATCGCCGCCGCAAGCCATGAAGCCAGCGGGCCAAGCGGGACCCATCGGCCGAATGCGCCCGACGAGGCCAGCGAAACGCGGAGCGTCGCCCTCGGCTTGCTCGCGTCGCGAGCGTTGGAAATCTGCGTCAAAAGCGGTGCGAAAAGGTTGCCGCGCATGGTGCCCACCAAGCCGGTCCCACGATGCGGGAGGTGCCTGTCTTACGCACCGCGAATGCGCGGCCGCGCATATCCGGCGCGACCGTAGCACGAATGTGGCGCGCGACTAGTCCCCGGCCTCTTCCGAGAGCGGCAAACTCCGGACCGACGGCGGCCGCTAGCCCTACCCGCGCGCCACAATCGCCGTGCCGAAGTCGCATCCCAGTTGAACCGAGGCCCGCCTTGTGGTCCCTTTCGGGCCACCGCGTCTCCAACACGTTTGGCGCGCTTGGAGAGGGCCTGTGAATAAGCTCACCGATCACATTCGATTCAACGACACCGCTCTGGCCACGAAGTACGCGCAGGGCAAAATCCCGATGACCACTCTGTTCGAGGCCTATCTCGACGGAGCCGTGGACATCCCCGACATGGACGCGTTCCTCGACGCGCGCCGCGATCTCGTCGATTACACGCTGACGAAGCACCACTTCGAATTCCTCTTTACGCGCTTCATTCCCGAAGTTGCGATCCATTCGAAGGAGCAGGACAAGCGCATCGTCCGCGAGCACTACGACCGCGGGAACGACTTCTTCGACGCGTTCCTCGGCGAACGGATGGTCTACACGAGCGCGTTCTTCCGCGACGAGCAAGAATCGCTCGAGCAGGCGCAGGACAACAAGCTGGATCTCGTGTGCCGCAAGCTCCTCGTGGAGCCGAATCACGAGATGCTCGACATCGGCTGCGGATGGGGAACGCTGGCGATGCACGCGGCGCGCAACTACGGCGCGAAAACGACGGGCATTACGATCAGCAAGAACCAGACGGAGTTCGGCAACAATCGCATTGCCGCCGCGGGCCTAGCAGAGCGCGCGCGCATCGAATGCCTCGACTACCGCGATATCCCGCGCCGGCAATACGACCGCATCTCGAGCCTCGAGATGGTCGAGCACGTGGGCGTGAAGAACCTCAGCAAGTTCTGCCGCCTCGTCTACGATCTCTTGAAGGACGACGGCCTCTTC